>JAZRIF010000212.1:0-90495 GCA_045645165.1 Eubacteriales bacterium | reverse complement strand
AGCATTTTGTATACGGAAAGCCGAAATGCTGGCATTCGGTATGGCTGCAGAAGTTGTATTTCATTGACGGAGGTCAACCCTATTGGGTCTTCCCGGGATGGACAAAAGGAAAAGTATATACGCTTACAGGTGATCGCGATAATCTCATTGAGCATCCGTATACCATCGAAACCATTGATGGTCGAAAGCTGATGTTCCTCGAAATTCAAATGAACGAAAATGATCCAACAGAGCTTTGGGTATATGAGCAAACTGACAATCGTCATATTGCATCCAAGGAAGAAATTCAAATTTGCGATAACATCGATCATCCTTTTGTCGTTGATACAAATGTTCTCGGCGTTTGGAATGCATTTGATTTTATTAGAGATCGCAACGATTTTGACCCGACAAGGAAAACTTGGAAAGGCGGAGAATTATTCCTCCAGCGCGTCGAATTCCTTTCGGATGGTCGAATGATTACTGTCACAAAGAGCCGCGAAAGTATGCTCAACTGGACAAAAGGACTTGAACTCAACAAATACAATAAAACAGCTTGTGCATATGAAATTATCGAACACGAAGGAAAAGAATTTTTGATCCTTGAATGGAAATCGGGAGATTATTCTTTCGCCGGAAAAATTCGATACTACGTATTCACAAGAGAATAAACCAATTCAGCCTCGGCAGAAAAACTCACTGCCGAGGCTGGATTTATGTTAAAGTGTCCTTTAGCACCCGCGGGTTTGCCGCGGGTGCTGTTTTTTGAATTTACAGATCAAAGGCAACTGTCCCTTCGTACGCATACAGAATCTCCTCGGCCAGCTCCTCCGCCACCCGATTGGCCGCCGTAGCCTCGCCGTATACCCCCGATTTCATAGCGCGGTCTCCCGCCTTTGAGATGGGAATGAGCAGGGTGTCGGCACCCACCAAACGGTAGAAATCAGGGTTACCCGTGTCGCACAGCCCGTGGTGGGGGAGTTGGAGGATATCGGACTTCAATGACACGCCGTACTTTTGGGCACAGTATCCCATGGTTATGGGACAAGCATCCCCCGTCATCATCACGCGGCGGCGAGCGCCCTGCACCGTAAAGATCAGCGACAAGCTGTTGGGATTGTGCAGAGATACGCAATCGTCGGGAACGAACAGAACGGTCAATTCCAGACCGTCCAAGTGTATGCGCTCCCCTTCTGTCGGACGATGAGCGGTCGCATCCAGAGATTGACAAACGCTTTCCATGTGACTGTTTGCCTTGTCGCAAGGGGCTTTTCCATTCTTGTCGCGGAAGTCGGCGGGGAAGAACCACATCACCTCTCGGACGGATACCCGTTCACGGAATTCATCCCGCGCGGCAATCTCCAAAAGCGCGCCGTAATGGTCGAGATGGGGGTGGGTCACGATCCACAGATCCACGGTGGGGATTTCCTCGCCCGCAATTTCACGAAGCAGGGAAAGCAGAGGCTCGGCATCTGCCCCGTGGCCGCCGTCCACGACGATCAGCTTTCCTGTCGCAGACACGAACACGTATCCCATCCCCGCCGCAGGCCACCCCGCGGCCCCGCCGAATTCGCCGTCGTAGAGAGAGGCCTGGGTGCAGTACTGTATCAGCTTTTCCATAGAATGTTCCCCCTTATAGAATAGGCACCGCGCCATGAGGTACGGTGCCTGATTTGTCAGTTGGTTTCGGTTGCAGCTTCGGTGATTTTCTCTGTGACAGGCAGAGTTTCTTCAACGGTCTCATCGGGCTCGGGCACAAGCTCGGTATAGCCGATGATCTTGGACACGTAAGGCCACAGCCCTTCGTAGCTCTTGTAGAAATTGATTGCCTTTTCCATGTGCCTGACATTACGGGGTACCTGGAGCGCCACCAGTTCTTCGTCGATATCGGCGGCGAAATGGGTCACGGAGGTGTACTGCTCCTTGAATTTGGCGGTGGCAGAGTTGACACCTTGCAAAATCTCGTACTGCTCGCCGTCACGCATGGTGAAGGTCACGGACAGACCGTCGTCGTCGTTGCAGTCAATGGTGTAGGCGCTGACCTGCTTCCATTCGTAAGACTTGGTCTCCACGAAGAAGTAGGAGCTGACGCCGTGGGGAGTTACCAGTCGGTAGGTGTTCACAGACACCGCACCCGCCAACACGACGCCCACCAGAACGGCCGCCGTAATGAGCCATTTCGTGCCGGTAGACATGGCGTGAGCCTCTTTCTGTCCCAGCATGGGAGAAAGCCCCTTGTTCTGGGCTTTGACCTCTTCCTCGGTGGGGGCGATGTACCACAGCGCCAGAATGGCGTTGAACAGGATAAAGGCAACCGTGTAGCAGGGAATCTGTATGCTCAAAAGGGCGTAGGCCGCCTCGTCTCCGTGGCGGGACTCAATGACAGCGCCCGTTGTCATGGACACGAGCCACACGAACAGAGCCGTTGCCAGAATGGTTCCGAAGCATCCGACGATCAGGAACAGACAGCCCTTTTTGCCCTTTTTTCCATGCTTTCCGGATGGTTTTCTGAGTGGTGAATTCATGGGCAATACCTTACAGCACGCGAATGCGGGTCACCAGAGGATAGCCCACAGCGGCGATCTTGGCCTTGACACAGACCTCGCTCATCTCCTCGGTGATGAAGGAGAAGCGACCCTCGGTGTAGTGAACGGCATTCAGGGCGAAGTGGGAAGCAATGGCGGCTTCTGCGGTCAGGGGCGCATCCAGCACCACCAGATGACGGCAGACGTAGTCCTCGGGATCAGCAATCTCATCGGGAGTTGCATCCACCCAAACGGGGGAGATGATGCCCGCGGGGGTATGAGCCATAACGTCAACCAGGTCGCCTGTAACGGCAGAGGCGGTGGGGAGCTTGCCCGCGCCGGGGCCGTAGAACATGACCTGACCTACCATATCGGCGGTGACCAGAATGCCGTTGTTGACGTCGCTGACACCGTGGATGGGATTAAAGCGGGACACCAGACGGGGGGAAACCATGGCCAGAATCTTGCCGTTTACCTTGGTGGTGTAGCCGATGAGCTTGATGGCGTAGCCCATTTCCTTGGCCAGCTCGCTGTCGGCGGTGGTGATCCCCGTGATGCCCTCGCAGAGGATGGTATTGGGATTCAGGCGCTTGCCGAAGGCCATAGCCGCCAGAATGACGATCTTGCGAGCGGCGTCCAGCCCCTCCACGTCAGCGGCGGGGTTGGCCTCGGCGTAGCCCAGTCTCTGGGCGTCCTTCAGGACATCGGCAAAGGAGGCGCCCTCGGCGTCCATCTTGGTGAGGATGTAGTTGGTGGTACCGTTGAGGATACCGCTGATGGCGGTGACGTTGTTGGAGGCCAGATCCTCGCGGAGGGGACGGATGATGGGAATACCGCCGCCCACGGAGGCCTCAAAGAGGTAGGATACGCCGTTTTCCTTGGCCACGGCCAGAAGCTCGGTACCGAAGTTGGCGACGACCTCCTTGTTGGAGGTGACCACGCTCTTGCCTGCCTTGAGGCAAGCGAGGGTGAAGTCGTAAGCAGGGTGAGAGCCGCCCATCATTTCAGCGACGACAGACACCTCGGGGTCGTTTGCGATGATATTGAAATCGTGAACGATGCGATCGGCAAAGGGAGAATCAGGGAAGTCCCGCAGGTCAAGGATGTACTTGATGTTGACCTCTTGACCGACCTTTTTTTCGATGATAGCTTTATTCTGTGTCAGAACCTCTGCGGTGCCGCTACCGACAACGCCGAAGCCCAAAAGTGCAACGTGGATCATAGTGATTTTTCCTTCCAAAAGAGTATTCCTCTATATCATACCACAAAACTCAAAAAAATGCAATGAGAGGATACAAAAAATATCAAAAATTTCTTGAAACTCTCTGTTTTAGCGCCGAAAGCAAGCGTATATGTTGCTCTAAGGCGTTCTTAGTGAGTCATTTTCATCATATGCAAAACCCCGACAGGCGAGCCTGTCGGGGTAGATTGAATCTGCATGGAAAGCGGGAATTTAACCCTTCTCCAGAGCTGCTCTCGTTTGCGCCATGACCAGCTTGAAGTAGATACCTCTCTGGTCAAGAAGCTCCTTGTGCGTGCCGAACTCGGCAATGCGGCCGTGGTCAATGACCAAGATCTTGTTGGCGTTGCGGAGGGTGGAGAGGCGGTGGGCAATGGCGAAGGTGGTGCGGTTGTCGGTCATGCGATCGATGGCGTCCTGAATGAGCTTTTCGGTCTCGGTATCCAGGGCGGCGGTGGCCTCGTCCAAAATCAGGATGGGCGGGTTGTGGATCAGGGCGCGGGCAATAGCCACGCGTTGACGCTCACCACCCGACAGGGAATAACCCTTCTCACCTACGATGGTGTTGTAGCCCTCGGGGAGACGCATGATGAAATCGTGGGCGTTGGCCGCTCTTGCGGCGCGGATCACCTCGGCGTCGGTGGCGTAGGGCATGGCGTACTTGATGTTATCGCGGATGGAACCCGAGAACAGGTGGGTCTCCTGGAGTACCACGCCCATCTGGGAGCGGAGAGACTGCTGGGAGATGTCCTTGAGGTTAACACCGTCGATCTCAATGACACCCTCGGTGGGGTCGTACATACGCATGATGAGGTTGATCAGGGTGGATTTACCGCAACCTGAATGACCGACGATACCGATCATTTCACCTGCCTTGACCTCTACGCTGACATTGCGGAGGACAGGGGTTGCCGATTCATAACCGAAGGTTACGTCCTTGACGCTGACATCACCCTTGATGTGGAAATGTTCGGGCATCTTGGCATCAGCCACCTCAGGCTCTTCCTCCAAAATCTCCATGATCTTGCCGAAGGAGGTGGCAAAGGCGGAGATGTTACGGGGAATCAGGGTGATCTGCATGAGAGGGTTATAGATAATGGCGGCGTAGGTATTGAACTGATTCAGTTCACCCACCGTCATAGCTCCGTGGAAGAGCTGTACGTTACCGTACCACATGATGAGGTAAGAGCCGAAGCGGAGGGCAAAGCCCAGAAGGGGGAACACAGTATCGAAGACCTTGGCGGTATGCTCGTTCTGGTGAGCCTGCTGGTTGGTGCAATCCGTGAACTCTTCTACGGCGGCATCTTCCTTACCGTAAGCCTTGACCACGCGGATACCCGACAGAATATCCTGCAAGGTACGGTTGGTGCGGTTACCCTTGGTCCACTGCTGGATGTTCAGTCTGCGCATCATATGACGGAACAGGTAGATGGCGTAGCACACGAAGGGAATGGGAATGAAGACAAAGGCCGACATGATGGGACTCATAGAGAGAATGAGCACCAGACCCAGTACGAAGGAAAGAAGCTGGGCAAAGTAGGTGGGGAGCAGGTTGGTGATGAAGTTCTGCACCACCGCCACGTCGTTGTTGATACGACCCATGAGATCACCCGTGGACTTTTTCTGCACCGAAGCCATGGACAGCAGTTGAATCTTCTCGAAGAGAAGGGTGCGGAGGAATCGGGTGAAGCGGTTACCGGCCACGGTGGCAATACGTCCCTGTATAAGACCTATGACCTTGGACAGGATGTCGAACATGACAATTGCGGCAACGATGACGAAGAAATGCAGGAACCAATCTTCCTTGGCATCGAAATTGTCGTTCAGGATGTAATCGTTGATCAGAGATTTTTGCAGAATAGGCACCACGAAGGTGATAGCCATACCGATGAAGGCGGTGATGAGGGGAACCAGCATCATGAGTCGCAGACCCTTGGTCATGCCCCACAGCTTACCGTAAACCTCACGCTTGCTCTGGCAATGGGGGCAGATGTGGGTATTGACGATGAAGGGACGGCCGCATTTCTGGCAGTAGCGCTCGGGCTCGTCGCTGGTCAGGGTCTTGTCGGTCTCACCCCGTGCGATGGCGTTGCAGGCCTCTACCATGACGGAGTAGCGGGTCAGATTCCGTCCGCTGACGAAGCGGCAGAGACGGATGGACACGCCGTTTTCCTTGGCGAAGAAAGCGCCGCAACCGTAGAGTACCTCTACGGAGAAATCTGAAAGCGTTGAGAAATCCCAGCGAGCCTGGACTTCACCTCGGTTGATCTTGTATATGGCCTTGTCGGTAAATACCATGCGGCCGTCTACCCGCTTTTCGAATTCGCAATCGAAGGGCAGACAGTACATGATCTTTTCACCTGCCGCAGAAGCAGACTCAAAAGCCGCCCTGTCGGCAGGGGACATATCAAAGAGCAGTCTCATAGATAAGATCATGGCTTTCGCGGAGCGAAAGCTTCCTTTCTTGTGGAATTGTGGGTGGTTTTGCGTAGCGAAATCGACACCGCTTCGGTGGCGAAAGCCACAAAACATGTTTGAAAGATGGATCTTTCAAACTACCTCCTTACAGGTAGATTTCTACCTTCTTGTAGCTGTGCTTGTCCAGCTTTTTGGGATCCTCAATGGTGAAGCAGTTGCCGTCAATGTCGTACATGAACACACGGCCGTCTTCCAGGGTGCGGATGTTGGAGGTGGGGTTGTTCATGATGAACTCCACTCGACCCGCGCTGGTGGTTACGTCCCAGTAGCAGTAACCGAACTTCTCTTTGAAGGAATGGATCTTGGTGATGGAGGGGGTGAAGTAGCGGCGTCCCAATTCATCATTGATCATATCCGCTACGTCGGCAGGGAAAATGGCGAGTGTTTCGATCATGCCGATCTCGGCGCCACGTCCGTTCAACTGAGTATCGGGCTCGCGGATGGCAATAAAATTGTCGGGGGAGGAGATAGGGAACGCGCGGACGGGAACAATGCGCTCAAAGAACTCTACCTTGCCCGAGGGCTGGGTGATCTCCAGGGAGATCAGGTTGCCCGCGGAGCGGGTGAATTTTGCGTTTTCAGGGGTGAGATCCAGGGATACCCGATGCTCGAACAGATCGGTGATATCGCTGTCGTCAAGAAGCTTTTTGGCTTCAACAGCATTTTTTGTTTCGGTTGCGTTTGCCATGATTTTGTACCTGTTCCTTTCATGATTTTGAAAGTATGTGGGTGATCGTAACGGTTTGCGTCGGTTATGCGTATGCGGGAATTATGGCGCGGAAGCTTTCCCCCGGCTCCGTCAGGAGTTTTGCTCGTTCCGAGCGAAAGGGGAAGATTCTTGCTGAAGCGCAACGCGCTTCAGCGGCCCTCCATGACCTTTTGGAGCTGTTCGTTCTGGAGAGTCCAGAGCTTGTAGTAGATGCCCTTCTTTTCCATGAGCTCCTCGGCGGTGCCCATTTCGGCCAGCTCGCCGTTGTCAATGGCCATGAGGTAGTTGCAATTCTTGAGAGTGGACAGACGGTGAGCGATGGAGATGGTGGTCTTGCCCTCGCTGACGCGGTCGATGGCCTCGGAGATGACACGCTCGGTTTCGGTATCCATGGCGGCGGTGGCTTCGTCCAGGATGAGGAGGGAAGGATTGAGCAGGAGAGCGCGTGCGATGGATACGCGCTGGCGTTCACCGCCCGACAGAGAGCGGGAGCCGATACCCACCATGGTGTCGTAGCCCTCGGGCATACGCAGGATGAAGTCGTGGGCGTTGGCGGCCTTGGCGGCGGCGACGACCTCCTCGCGGGATGCCTCGGGCTTGGCGTAGCGGGTGTTATCCAGGATGGTCCCACGGAAAATGTAGACCTCCTGGGACACGATAGCCACGTTACGGCGCAGGGAATTCATTTCAATATCCTTGATATCCACACCGTCAATGGTGATGGAGCCGCTGACCACGTCGTACATACGGGTGATCAGATTGGCAATTGTGGATTTACCCGAGCCCGTGTGTCCGACCAATCCAACATGGTCGCCTTTCTGAATGGTAAAGGAAATATCCTTCAGAATGGGGCGGTTGGGGTTGTAGTGGAAATTCACGTGATCGAAGGTGATCTCGCCGTCGATGGTGTCCAGACGAACGGGATTCTGTGCCTCGACCACTTCGGGGGTGGTATCCAGCACCTCGAACATACGGACGGCCGAGTTCATAGTATCGGTCACCATGTTGGTGAAGTTGGTAAAGAAATTCAAGGGGCCGAAGATCATGCCGGTGTAGCCCATGTATACCGTCAGTTCACCGTAGGTCATGGTCTTGCCCATAACCTCGATACCGGCAAATCCCCACATGGCGTGGCAAGTGGAAGCCACCAGAATGGAGATGACGGGGAAGATGAACATGGACACCTTCTGGGTGTGGAGGTTGGCCTTGTACAGCTTGGAGGCATACTCATAGAAGCGGCTGGTTTCGGTATCCTCCTTGGCAAAGGCCTTGACAACACGGATGCCCGACAGGGAATCGTTCATCATGGTGTTCATGGAGGAGGAGCGCCGCCACAGGTGGGAGTAGCTCTTCCAGAGCTTGGGCAGAGCGAACTTCAAAATCAGCACCACGGGGATGATGGGGGCGTACAGGATCAGGGTCAGCTTCCAGTTGATGCAGAACAGGAGAACCGTCAGCACGATGTAGGATAGCACGTTGCTGATGAGGTAGGGAACGCCGTCAATAAAGAAGCTGCGGATGCGCTCGGCGTCGTAGTTGACGCGGTTGATGAGCTTACCCGTGGGATTGGAGTTGAAGTAGGAGAGAGACAGCTTCTGCATGGCGCGGAAGATATCGTTCTTCATATTGCGGGTCACACGGGTGGACAGGTAAGCGTTGGTTCGGTTCTGAATGATACCGATGCCCATGGAGAGCAGAGCCATACCCGTCAGCACGCCTACCCAGATGTAGACGTATTTGGCTTCGTGCATGGAACCCGTCTCGCTGATGACCTCGTCGTACAAAATGGTACCGCTGACGATGGGGTTCAAAAGGGAAAGTCCCGTCGTGGCCAAGAGACAGAGAAGTACAATGACGACATGCTTTTTAAATACGGCGAAGTAGGACATGAGCCGTCCCATGACGCCCTTCTTGTTTACGCAATGCTCACAGACTCGATTGTGAGGATCTCGGTACATCCGACCGCATTTCGGGCAGGTGCGGTTGAATTGCTCGAAGATGCCGTCGTCGTCGTTGATGGTATCCCCTCGCTTCAGGCGATCCCATAGATTCACGAAAGCCAAAAGCTTCAACTTGACGGCATTGGTGCAGTATCCCAGTACGACGGTGGTGCCTCCGCAGTTGTAGGCGCGGGTGGCGCGCTGGAACGCGTCGTCGGTCATGTCTCCCTTTTCGGGCGGAGGCTCGTCGGGGGCGTGACGGTGAACCTGCAAGCGGTTAGAGGTAGTGTAGTTATCGATGTAAGGCTCGGTGAGCTCCGAAAGAGGGAAGGTCTCTACGCTTCCGGCGGTTTCAACCACGCGATAGATATTTCCGTCATTGCGGGAGAAGACCAACCACACCTCCCCGTAGTCCCCCTTCATGTCCAGATCCAATTTCAGGCACATATCCGGAGTTTCGGGATCGATACCGTGAGATTTCAGCACGGCGGCTACCTTGTCAGACATTTTTTCAAGCGGTAAAATTTGAATCACATCCTTTCCTGCGCCAAAGCGCAAACAGTGGTGTATTTCTTGTTTAAAAGTGGGTTGCTGCGTCTTATAATGCCTTCTTTTGAGGCAGGGAGAACTTGAATGTCTGTGAACTTTACGTGAATTATACCACATTTTTTTGAAAAAACAACCCTTTTTTGAAATTCCTTGATTTTCGTATAATTTACCAACATATTGCTTTTGACGATCTGAATTTTGTTTAAAACAACCAACCGATAAGGAATGGAAGAGAAATAAAGTCCTAATTTCCGAAAAATGGGATTTTTTTACAGAACATGATTTTACATATAATAATGATGGAAAAAGAATCAGCGATTTCAAATTGCAAATTTGCCTATTGCATTTTTCGATAAAATCATGTATAATATATTTATTCGACAATTAATGGCAGATTTCAATGACTGTGATGCGTGTGAAAGGAAGGGAACCATTATGAAATTGATGGAAGACCGTATTCGTAAGGATGGTATTATCGAGGACGGAGACGTACTCAAGGTCGGTATGTTCCTCAACCAGCAAATTGATGTTTGCTTTATCAGCGAACTTGCCAAGGAATTCTATCGTTTATACAAGGACGAAGGGATCAATAAGATCCTGACGATTGAGGCCTCCGGCATTGGATTGGCTTGTTTGTGTGCCGTTCCTTTTGACGTGCCTGTTGTTTTTGCGAAAAAATCCAAGAGTAATAATATGACGGGAGATGTGTATGCATCCAGCGTTCATTCCTTTACCCATGGCACCGATCATACCGCGGTGATTCCCAGAGCCATGCTGGGGCCCAATGACCGCGTTCTTCTGATCGATGACTTTTTGGCTCGCGGACAGGCTCTCCACGGACTCATTGATCTCTGTGAGCAGGCAGGAGCGACTATTGTGGGCGCAGGTGTGTTTGTTGAAAAAACCTATCAGCGCGGTGGCGACGAAATTCGTGCCCGTGGTGTTCGCGTGGAGTCGCTGGCCATGATCAAATCCATGAGCGTGGAGAAGGGTATTGAATTCTGCGATTGAGTGTTTGCCATAAATAGTATGTTGTGAAAAACGTCGAATAATGCTGTTTGCTATGTGATCATATTGTGAAATTTGACACTTGCAAACTTGCTCTATTCGTGTTAGAATAATAATGTTGTAATATTTTGGATTCCCTTTTTGTTTTTGGTGTTCGGCCGTTTGGCTGTACATAAATATCAACACAAATTGAAGGAGAAAGAAATGAAGAAGCTCGTATCTATCGCACTGTCTCTGCTCATGATCCTTTCCTGCCTGGCTATGTTTGCCGCCTGCGACAAGGGTGATGACGCCAAGGATGAGATCAAGGTCGGTTTCATCTTCCTGCACGACGAAAAGTCCACCTACGACAAGAACTTTATGATGGGTGTTGAGGAGGTCCAGGCTAAGCTGGGTCTTCGTGACGACCAGATCATCATGATGACCAACATCCCCGAGGGCGCCGAGTGCACCGAGGCCGCTCTTGACCTGGTCGACCAGGGTTGTGACATCATCTTCGCCAACAGCTTCGGTCACGAGGCTTTCCTGGCTAACGCCGCTAAGGAGCATCCCGAGGTTCAGTTCTGCCACGCTACCGGTACCACCGCTCACACCTCCGAGCTGAACAACCTGCACAACGCCTTCGCTTCCATCTACGAGGGTCGTTTCCTGGCCGGTGTGGCCGCAGGCCTGAAGCTCAACGAGATGATTGAGGCTGGCAAGTTCACCGCTGAAGAGGCTAAGATCGGTTACGTCGGCGCATTCACCTACGCCGAGGTTATCTCCGGTTACACTTCCTTCTATCTGGGCGCTAAGTCCGTATGCCCCACCGTTACCATGGACGTTCAGTTCACCGGTAGCTGGTACGACGTGACCGCCGAGAACGAGGCCGCCAAGGCTCTCATCGCTCGCGACTGCAAGCTCATCAGCCAGCACGCTGACTCCATGGGCGCTCCCTCCGCTTGTGAGGAGGCAGGTATCCCCAACGTTTCCTACAACGGCTCCACTCAGGAGGCTTGCCCCAACACCTTCATCGTTTCCTCCCGCATCAACTGGGCTCCCTACTACGAGTACATGATCAACCAGGTTATCAAGGGCGAGGAGATCGCTGATGACTGGACCGGTACTCTGGCTACCGACTCCGTGCTGCTGACCGCAATCAACGAGACCGTTGCTGCCCAGGGCACCAAGGCTGCCATCGAGGACACTATGGCTAAGCTGAAGGCCGGCGAGCTGCACGTCTTCGACACTACCACCTTCACCGTAGGCGGCAATGCTCTGACCTCCTACAAGGCTGACGTGGACACCGACGATGCTTTCACTCCTGACACCGAGGTTATCGAGAACGGTGTGTTCTTCGAGTCTAAGTTCCGTTCTGCTCCTTATTTCGATCTCCGTATCGACGGTATCACCCTCATCAACGAGAAGTACTGATTCCACTTCTACACTATGCAAATAGCCTGAGTGACTCCACTCAGGCTATTTGCGGATTTTATCAATCATAGCATCTTTCATAGTATACTTGAAAAATATCCATCGGAGGTATTCATGTCGATTGCGGTAACAGAAAATCAAAAGCAGATCGCCCTTGAAACGAAGAATACTTTGGACCGGGCAGATGCCAGTCAAAAGCAGATCGCCGTTGAAATGCGAGGCATCACCAAAACTTTCGGTGCCAAGGTGGTGGCCAACAAAAATGTGGATCTGACGGTATATCGGGGGGAGATCCTGGCTGTTCTCGGCGAGAACGGTTGCGGAAAGACCACCCTGATGAACATGATCGCGGGAATCTACTATCCCGACGAGGGACAGATCTTCGTGGACGGGGAAGAAGTCGTTATCCGTTCCCCGAAGGATGCTTATAAGCACCGCATCGGTATGGTGCATCAGCACTTCAAGCTGGTGGACGTGTTCAACGCCACCGAAAACATCGTCCTGGGCATAACGGACGGCGCCCCGTCCTCCATGTCCGAAGCGCGCAAGAGGGTGGAGGAGCTTACGAATCGCTACGGCTTCCACCTGGACTTCAAAAAGAACATCCACGAGATGTCGGTATCCGAAAAGCAGACGGTTGAGATCATCAAGGTACTCTACCGTAACGCCGATATTCTTATTCTCGACGAGCCTACCGCCGTTTTGACGCCTCAAGAGACAGAAAAACTCTTTGCTGTACTCCGCAGAATGAGAGACGACGGCAAATCCATCATTATCATTACCCACAAGCTCCATGAGGTGTTGGCCCTGACCGACCGCGTTACGGTTCTCCGTCGCGGTGAGCACATCGGTACGGTCAATACGGCCGAGACCAGTGAGTCGGAGCTGACCGAAATGATGGTGGGCAAGAAGATCGAGCTGAACATTGAAAGAACACAGCCTGTTGATCCCGTGGACCGTCTTACGGTCTCGAATATCACCTGTACCGACAGGGAAGGGATCAAGCTGTTGGACGATATTTCCTTCACCGCCCGTGCAGGTGAGATCCTGGGTATCGCAGGTATCGCGGGCTCGGGCCAGCGTGAGCTGCTGGAATCCATCGCGGGTCTTCAGCATCTGGATAGCGGTAAGATCAGTTACCTGAACCCCAAAACCGGAGAAACCGTAAACCTGCGGGACAAGTCTCCCATCCAGATCCGTGATCTGGGCGTGCGGTTGTCCTTTGTCCCGGAGGATCGCTTGGGCATGGGTCTTGTGGGAGATATGGACATCATCGATAATATGATGCTCCGCAGTTATCGCCGTGGTCACTCCATGTTCTTGGATCGCAAAAAGCCCCGAGATTTGGCTGATGACATCATCAAGAGCCTGGAGATCGCTACTCCCGGCCCCACCACGCCCGTCCGTCGCCTGTCAGGCGGTAATGTTCAAAAGGTGCTCCTCGGACGCGAGATTGCTTCGGCGCCCACCGTCCTGATGGCCGCCTATCCCGTCCGCGGTCTGGACATCAACTCCTCCTACGCCATTTATAATCTGCTCAACGCCCAGAAAAAGGCGGGAACGGCCGTTATCTTCGTGGGAGAAGATCTCGACGTGCTGATGGCTCTTTGCGACCGTATCATGGTCATCAATTCCGGCCGTATCACGGGTATTGTGGACGGCGCATCCGCTGATAAGCAGGAAATCGGTCTGCTCATGACCGGAAATATTTCGACTGTCCAAGCTACAGAAAAGGAGGGTAACGCAAATGGCTAAAGAAAAGACTGTCACGAAAACGCGCGAGCCCCTCTTCCATTTGGTCAAACGCGACAGTATCGTGTGGTATAAGGCCTGGGCTGTCCGTGCTGCGGCCGTTCTGGCAGCGTTAGTGGTCTGCGGTGTTTTGATTACCCTGCTGAGCCATAAGAATCCTTTGGAAGTATACAAAGCAATGTTTGACGGCAACTTTGGTACCAGTCGTCGTATTTGGATGCTTTTCCAGGAGCTGGCTATTCTTTTGTGCGTATCCTTGGCTGTCACCCCTGCTTTTAAAATGCAGTTCTGGAACATCGGAGCCGAGGGTCAGGTGCTCATGGGCGGTCTGGCTACGGCTGCGGTTATGCTCCATTTTGGTGGCAAGGTACCCTATCCTGTGTTGCTTTTGATCATGACCGTTGCTGCCATGCTGACGGGTGCCGTGTGGGCTCTCATCCCCGCACTGTTCAAGGCAAAGTGGAATACCAACGAGACCCTGTTTACCCTTATGATGAACTACATCGCCACCCAAGTCGTCCTGTTTTGCATCTGCACGTGGGTACGGGACGGTTCGGGTATTCTCCGTCCCATGCAGGATTATGGTCTTCCCATCATTGGTCCCTCTGCCTACTTCCTCAACATTCTCATTGTGGCCATTCTGACGGTTTTGATGTATATCTACCTCCGCTACAGTAAGCAGGGATACGAGATTTCTGTAGTCGGACAGAGCCAGAACACGGCTCGTTACATTGGCATCAACGTAAAGACCGTTATTATCCGTACCTTGTTCATCTCGGGTCTGCTTTGCGGACTGGCAGGACTTTTGCTGGTGGGCGGAACCAACTATACCATCAGTACCGAAACGGCAGGCGGCCGCGGCTTTACCGCTATTATGGTCTCTTGGCTGGCTAAGTTCAATCCTCTCTATATGGTACTGACCGCCGGTTTGGTTGCATTCCTGAAGCGCGGTTCCATCAATATCGTCACCCAGTTCCGTCTCAACGACGCGATTTCCGATATCATTACGGGTATCATCCTGTTCTTCATCATCGGTTGTGAGTTTTTCCTCAATTACAAGATCGTATTCCGTCACAGAAATAAGGAGGTGAAGTGAGATGACATTGATTCTGACGTTCATCACCAGCGCTATTCGTTTGGGTATCACCTTCCTTCTGGGCTCTACGGGTGAGATCATCACCGAAAAATCCGGTCACCTGAATCTGGGTATTCCCGGTATCATGTGTGTAGGCGCGGCCTGCGGTTGCTTGGGAGAATCTCTGTACACCCGTACGTTGGATAGTTACGACGATATGAATGCCCTCCCCGCCATCCTTATTCCCATTTTCTGTGCCTTGCTGGGTGCGGCAATCATGGGCTTCATTTACAGCTTCCTGACGGTTACCCTTCGTGCAAACCAGAACGTGACGGGTCTGGCGCTGACCACATTTGGTGTGGGTGTAACCAACTATATCATCTCCCAAATCGACTTTGTGACCTTCCAGCGCGGTAGCCGCTTTTTCACCGCGTCCCTGCCCTTTGCTTCCAAGCTCGGTTGGTTCGGACAGATCTTCCTGTCTTACGGTTTCCTTGTGTACCTCGGTATTGCCATTGCCGTGGTTGCCTCTCTGGTTTTGTCCAAGACCCGTGTTGGCCTCCACCTCCGTGCTGTGGGCGAGAATCCCGCCACCGCAGACGCCATGGGTATCAACGTTACGGCTTATCGCTACGGTGCCACTTGCATCGGTAGCGCTATCGCAGGTCTTGGCGGCTTGTTCTTCGTCATGGACTACCTGGGTGGCAACTGGGAGTACTGCATCGACGCCATGGGCTGGCTGTCCATCGCTCTGGTTATCTTCACGGTGTGGAAGCCCCACATGAGCATCATCGGCTCCTTCCTCTTTGGCGGTCTCTACATTGCCTACAACTATATTGGCGGTGTGACCTTTGCCCAAAAGGAGCTGCTCAAAATGCTCCCCTACGTGGTCACCATCCTGGTGCTCATCATCACCTCCATCCGCAACAAGCGTGAGAACCAGCCCCCCGCAGGCCTGGGACTCAACTACTACCGCGAGGAGCGGTAAGGGAACGAGGGAGCGACCGGGGAGCGATTGGGGAAAACTTCTTAAAAGAAGTTTCCCCCAGACCCCCTTCAAGAACTTTGAAAAAAGTATTTTGAACGATATAGAAAACCGACGGTTTCGAATGAAACCGTCGGTTTTGTGTTTCTTATTTGATCTTACAAACCATCACCAAGGCATCCTCAGTGGGCTTAGTGTAGAACCCCTTGCGGCGGCCGGCTTCGGTAAAGCCTGCTTCCTTGTAGAGGTTGATGGCGGCGGTATTGGAGGCGCGCACCTCGAGGGAAACGGATTCCAGCTTGGCATCCTTGGCGTGGCGGAGCAGGGCGCGGGTGATGGCGGCACCGTAGCCTTTGCGTCTGTGATCGGGGTGAACCGCGATGTTGGTGATCTGCCCTTCGTCCACAGTAATGAGCATGCCGCCGTAAGCAACGACAGCGGGCTCGGCGCCGGGCGCAGCAGGGGCGGTGAGGACATAGCCCACGCCGATGCCGTCATTGGTCAGCAACTCCAGGCTGGACGCGCTCCAGGGGGAACTGAAGCAAAGCTTCTCCAGCTCGGCGGCGCCGTTCAGGTGAGCGGGTGTCTTTTGCATACGGGCAGGATGGAGCTTGGGGCGCTTTACCTTTTGGGGATCTGTATGGAGATTGGATATATCGGTCATGAGATGAATCCTTTCAAATAGCGTTTATTCCAGTCCCAGAGCCTTGTGAATTTCGTCTCCCACGGGAACAAAGCGCTGGTCAAAGGCGTTGTAGAGGAAATACTTTCCGTAATTTTTGTCCTCGATCGTCAGATCATTGGCGTACTCTACGTAGGTCAGCGTGTAGTAGAATCCGGGATGATTGACAGATTCAAACCGTACTTTATAGTTACGAAGAGTCGTGATTCCGGGGTATTCGATGGACTCACCGGACATATACTCGTTCACCAGTTTGGCCACCATGACGGCATCTTCCAGACGCTTAATCTCGAGAGAGTCGGTGCATACGCGCAGGATCGTAGGCATCATTTCCATAAGGGTAGGCATATCCAGACTGTCGGCGTATACGATATTGAAATCCTCGGTAGCCAGCATCTCTGTGGGATCCATGCCGGGAATGGTATAAAGCGTGTAGGATTCTGTATCCGTAACGGTCAGCTTACCGTATTCCTTAAGCAGAGAAATAGCCTCATAGACAGGAGAAGCATGGCAGTAGGAGATATGGTTCTTTTTATCGTAGAGACCGTTGTCGCCCGATTGCAAATTTACCTTGCAGGAAACCAAAGAGGTGAGCAAGAGTAGGGAGGAGAGTCCTATGAGCAGTATTTTTTTCAGGGTAGATTTCATGGTATGTTCCTTTCTTGGATCAGTAACCAAAGACGCCGGAGAGGGAATCGTCGTCGTCGATCCAGTTCTGTACGTCAATGATGCGGTATTCGGTGGGGGTATCGCGGATCACGACCTTAGCAATACCCGCGTTGATGATCATACGCTTACACATCATACAGCTGTTGGTTCCTTCTACCAGAGCGCCGTCCTTAGGATCGGTGCAGACCATGTAGAGTGTCGCTCCCAGCATCTGCTCACGGGAGGCGTTGATGATGGCGTTGGCCTCGGAATGGAGGGAACGGCACATTTCGTAACGCTCGCCGCGGGGGATGTTGAGCTTATCCCGCATACAGTAAGCCAGATCAATACAATTCTTACGACCGCGGGGCGCGCCGTTGTAGCCTGTGGACAAAATGACATCGTTCTTGACGATGATAGCACCGTAGCGTTTGCGCAGGCAGGTGCATCGTTCGGCCACGGTTTGTGCAATGTCCAGATAGTAGTTTTCTTTGGAAACTCTTTCAGTCATATTGACCTCCGAAGGGTGTATTTGGGGAACATTAATATTCATCATACCATTGTACCATATTTCCGTGAACAAATCAAGCATATTGCGAGAATTGTCTGAGAATTTTCAAAAAAGTATTCAGTTCCGGGAAATGTTCGTTTGAAAAGTATCAAATCATTTCCTTTTGGAAAGTTCTTGAAAGGGGTGCGGGGAAAACTTCTTTTAAGAAGTTTTCCCCGCAAAATATCAATGCTTATGCGTGCTCGGCGTCGAGATCGGGCTCCAGTCTCTTGCGGCCGATCAGGACGTAGGCGATGATGATGAACTGAACCACACCGCAGAGCATGGTGAGCAAAGGAGTACCCGTGGTGTAGGTATACCCGAATGCGGTAAAGGAGAAATCCTTGGTCAGCTCGGTGAATATAATTCCGAAGAGCATACCCGCCATGGAGCCCAGATTGAAGATGATCTGGTAGAAGGAGGTGAAGCAATCCCGGTTGGTCAGAGGCATGTTGATGTACTGGAAGTTGGCGAAGGCTACGTTGTGACCCGTGCCTGCGAAGTGCTGGGGCAGTCGGACGGCCAGTACCAGAGGCGCGTACAGGGGAATCGTCATGGCCACAGAGCCCAGAGTAAGCTCAAAATTACCGGGCTGTACGAAGCCGTAGAGGATCTGCAGGGGGGCTACGACGAGCAGGGAAATACCGAATACGCGGAACCAGGAGGTCTTTTCGATCTGCTTGCGCCAGAAATTCATGAAGAGCATGAAGAAGGGGCCGTAGAGGAAAATGATGATGTTGTAGAAGGTTTGGGACATGCCGATGGTGTCCAGCAGGTAGTAATTAAGCTGGGAGGAGTAGCAGTACAGGGAGAACTGCCACAGAAAGACCACGAACATGGTACGCATGAACTTTTTGTGCTTGAGGGGAATGGAGATGATGTCCGCAAATTTGGGGGTGCGGATAACGGGGTATTCCACTTCCTTGGGAAGCAGGAGGAAGATGACGTTGATGATACCCAGACCAAATGCGAAATAGCGCAGAGCCAGGATGAACCAGTCGTCCAGATGATCGCAGAGCCAACCGGCCGAGAGCATCAGCACGCCGGAAATGATGGCATTGAGGAACTGGCTGACCGTCATGTGGTAGGCGCGGATCTCCTCAGGTTGAAAGCGGATGTGCCAGGCGGCATAGCCCGCCGTGGCGATGATGTTGAAGAGGGAGGCCAGGAAGGTGGTGGCGATCATGCACCCCAGCAGGGTATTGTAATCCGTAATGAGGGCGGGGAGCAGGGTCAGCACAGCCACGTTCAGAACATAGTACAAAAGCTTACATCCCGCCAACAGCCAGCGGCGCTTGGGAAAATGATTCAAAAGCCCGGGAGTGAACAGTACGAACATGGAGGCCAGGAAGGGAATGAAATTCAGAATACCGACACCGGTAATATCCACCTTGTAGCTTTGCAGGAACTGGGTGTAGAAGATACCCGAGGTGATGTAAAGGAGAAAGTACTCCACCAGGGTGTAGATCAGCACGCAGACCCGCCCCTTGGCTTCGGGGCCGCGGAAGTTGTACACCTGACAGAATTTCGTAAGGGCAGATTTCACGGTAATGACCATCCTACTAACAGATTTTTCGATTCAAAAATCACTTAATTATACTTGATTTTTCGTTGATTTTCAATGGGCACATCCACCAACTTTCGACATGCTTTTTTGCGGATATTGCACAATTCCGAAAGGCGGAGATTTTTACTTCTTTTTCCACACCAGGGAACCTTCTACTCGCTTTACAGCGGCTTCGGTGGCGCGGTCATAGACGAACAGGGAGAACTGCCAATCTACAGGATATGCGTCCAAATAATTGAAGATAGCCTGATAGGTACGGCGCATGGTTTCCTCGGTGGCTCCGTACTCAAAATTGATCACGAATGCGCTGGTGAAGAAGTCCTCGGAAATCACCTTGCGAACCAGATAAATCTCCCGGATGCAGCCGTCTGCGGCTTCCTCCATGTAGGCAAGAATGTCGGGAAGCAGATCTCCGAGCGCTTCTTCCTTGATCAGATGATCGCGGGGAGAGAGATTGCCCGCTACCTCGTGATTGTATGCGTGGGCGGACATCTGAATATCCGCGCGGTGAAGGAATGCTTCGTATTCGCTCTCCAGACCGCAGAGCGTGCAGTATTCCTCCACCATCTCAAAGCCGTCCTTCATGTAATTCTTATTGAGATCAATGGCGCGGTAGATCAGATCGATTCCTTCAGTCTCATAGCGGTGGAGCATGCACATGCCCTTGAAGTAGATGGCGTGAGCCAAAGCAAATTGGTTGGTTTCGGTCTCTATGATGCGGTCACAGAGCGCCTCGGCTTTTCCGTACTCGCAGATATCGCGGTAGGCGTTGATGATGGGGGAAAGCTCGGGGGTGGTGTAGCCCGTGGGATTGGCCTCGTAGTCCTCGGTGACGCGCAGGGGCTCCAGATATTCGCGCTGGCGGGTAGCGGCGTAGCTTTGTTCGATATCCTTGCGCATTTGTGTGTCTACCATGCCTACTGCGGCCAGAACCTCTTGACCGTAGGGCGTTGACAGATCGGGAATCGAAATCTGTATATCCGTTATGGAAGCGTTGGGGGTTAGTTTTTGCAGGCTTTCCCGAAACAGCGGGTAGCGGCGTTCGATTTCAGGGCGAAGCTCTGTTCTCAGCATATTTTGCCAGATCGCGTGCCGTCTTTCCAGAGCGGTACGAAAGGCCTCACATACGTCCCACTCATAATGATCGTGGGGGGTGGGCTCATAGAAGAAGGGTTTCGTGAGATAATCGTTTGCCTCAAAGATGAAGTGCCGCCACATGGCACGTTTACACATGGCATTCACAGCTGCATCGGGATCTCCCTGCTCGCGGATGCGGTGGTCGGCCATACTGTCGATGTAGGCTTTATAGGCTGTGATATAGAGATCGTACTCCCATTCCAACATTACGTCTGCATAAGAGAAAAACAGATCGAACGCAAAGGTTTCCCGTCGGATATCTGCAGCACCCAATTCACCCAAACGGTGACGGCGGAGGACTTGGCGGTATTCTTTGGGTCGGGAGAAGTAGTCGAAGCAGGAAAGAAGGGCTTGATAAACCTCATCCTCGGTGAGGGAGGTCAAAAGACGTGTGCCGAGGAAGACTACGTAGGTTTTTCCGAATACGTTGACGTCGCAATCACATTCTCGGGTGATCTCCAGACGGATGATGCCTTTGATTCCCACGGTATCGGCGGCTTTCCTCGCCATAGCTTCCAGAGTGGGCAGATAACTTGGGGGCACGAATACGTTCTTGTTCGGCTTCTTGGGAAGCTGTTCAAACAGACGAATGAGTGGCATACCCAGGAGGAGCATACAGATCATTAGACCGATAACGGAGACCCAAGAATGGAGTGTGGATTCCGGGGACATAGTCAGACACATCCCGGCGGTCATGCTCATAGCTATGGTCAAAGAGAAGTATAGGACAAGCATGAATACGGGCACCATCTCCATGTCTGAAAAGCGGTTCAGAGCGGCTTGGGGATCCCGTTGGTATTCTTTCATGTGGCGGTCAAACATCTCCCGCCGCTCCGCGGGGGGCATCCCGAAATGGTTGCGTGCGAAGACCTTGGCGGCGGCGCGGTTGGCGACACAGGCCAGAATAAAGGCAACGGTCAGTATGAGAAAAAGAGGTAGGGCATCAAAGTCGGGGAACAGGAAACTGAGCCCCACACCTCCCATAAAGGCCAGGACGGCCAACGATACGGCCGCAGCACAAGCGGCCAATTTACGATATAATCTGTTTTTGTTCATGAAGACTCCTTGTCCGTTGTTTGCTGAAGAGCATTTTTAAAATCGCCTTGCATACCCGCACCTGCGGCACAATTCCTCGGTAGCACACCGCCGCTGAAAGCCCTCTCGCATAGCCATGGCGCGAGGAGAAGTTAAAATCTCGTTGGCGGGAGTTTCAAAAATGTTTCCCAGAGTCACAGCACCCTCTCGGTCGAGGCAACAGGGAACAACCCTGCCGTCGCACAGTATGGCGAAATGATCCTTCAGTCCATAGCAGAATACGCCGTTTCCGCGATCCTCCGCTTCCATGTCGGGCCACTCGAAGCGGTCGCCGTACTCCAGGTGAAGCTTATCCCGCATCCGCGCCCCACGTGACGAGAACTTCCACGGAGTGGATTCATTGTCGGGGAATCGGGCACGCAGATAGTCCAGCGTGCGTTCATTGTTTCCACCCAAGGCCTCACCAAAGCCGTCTAAATTCCAGAGACGAAGCACCGTCAGCACGCCGTTTTGGGAGGCTTTGTCGGCAAAGTCGAGAATGCTATCCAGATACGCTCCGTGGGCGGTGGCATCCTCTCCGTTCTCAAAGCTGTGGACGGATATATTGACCTTGTATACCCCCGCATCGATGAGCGCTTGGCCTCGGGCGGGAAGAAGGGTTCCGTTTGTTGTGATGGCCGATTTGAAACCCTTGGTTTTTGCTAATCGGATAAAGTCCGTAAGCTCGGGATGGGTCAGGGGCTCCCCCATGACGTGGTAGTAGAGGTATTCGGTCACGCCGCAAAGTCGGTCGGTGACCGTATCAAACTCCGCAAGACTCATGCGGCGGGGCGCGCGCACCGTGCCGGGGCAAAAGGAGCATGAGCGGTTGCAGATGTTGGTGATTTCAAGATATACGCGGGAATACATAGACGTTCCTGCTTTCCATAAGATATACCGTCATTATACCACAACTGCTGAACCTTGTCAACTCCAATCAACTATAAGTTTCCCTTGATGCCGGGAATGCCAATCGGATAAGAATACCCCGCGTATGCTCGTAAAAAAGCGTACGCGGGGTATTTTGTATATGGATCAGAACAGCTCTACAGGACATGCAGCCATGGCAAGGCATCCCTTGAGCCCGCCGAGGGGCAGGAAGCAGGGAAGGAAAAATTTTTCCATGTAGTCTTGATCTGTGACCACGTCCAAAGCCCGTGCATCCAGTGCGGCGGTCTTCACGTTCGTGAGCAGAGGCAGGGCACAGGCGGCGGCGCGGGCGGCGGAACCGCTTGCCCACAGGGAGCATTCCTCCGCCATTCCGGAGGCCAAGCGCCACAGGAGCGATACGTCCTGTGCCTGATAAGCGGCGGCGGTGTAGTGGAAAGTGGTGAAGTAGCGGGTGGCGCTATCGGGCCCCATGACCACGGGGCGGGTATCCCCGAATTCACCCGTAAGGAACAGATCACCCGACAGGACGGCGATGCCATCGGTCAACATACTTTGAATCACAGGGGTGTCTACGCAGACTTTGCCGTCTCCGCTGAATGCCAGGCAGAGGCGTTTCCCGTCCCAATCCTTGGGTGTCAGCTTGACCCAGGGGATCTGCTCGCCGTGGAAAGACGTCAGAATATTCCTCTCTACCGTGATCCCGTCGGTTTTGTCTGCGATCCCGTCTGCAATGGCAAAATCTCTGTTGTCAATGCCCGTGACCCAGGAAAGCATCTTCTTGCGTTCCTCTTCGGGAAGGTCGGCAACCCGTGCCCTCAGCTCGGCCTTGTGGGCGGTGAAGTATTCAGCGTCACCGGCAAATCCGGGAGCCTTTTCGCCGTCCTTGAACCATACCATATCCGAAAGGTATGGGGTCTCGATGGACTGCTCATTCCAGGTAAGCTCCTTGCCCATCAAATGGCGGGCAAAGAAGCGATACACGCGGTGGCGGGTCTTTTCGTTGTACTGGTGGGGGGCGATCTGGAAGTAATGCTCCACTTTGTCCTCGGCGCCGTACAAGGCGTATATATCCCGTATGGCGGGGTATTCCTCGGTTTCCTGGTATTTCGTCCAGTCTCCCGTAGAGCCCGCCAGAAACAGGGGGCGTGGGGCCAGCATGGCGCACATTTCGGTGTTGGTGGTGTCTCTGCGAAGTCCCGCGGCGTTCTCGCATTGACAGCCCCCCTGCATATGTAGGGAGATCATGTTGATGGGCGCGGCGGCCTTGATCCGCTCGTCCAAAAGGCTCAAAAACAGGGTCTGGGATCCGCCGCCCGATGCGCCTGTCACGCCGATGCGCTCTGCGTCCACCTCAGGCATATCGGAAAGTAGATCCAACGCGCGGATGTTGTTCCAAAGCTGAACGCCAAGGCCGTTGGAGCCCCACAATTCCCGCTCGCCGCGGCCGTATTCGTGGGATAGCTGGCGGCTATCCACCATGCCGATCATATCCGTCACCAAGCAGACAAAACCCATGCGGGCGAAGTTGGCAATCTGCTGGGGGTAATCTCCCGTATCCATGCGGGTGAGCCGCTGTTTTTCCCAATGTCCGATGACGTTGAGGATAGCGGGGCATTTTCCCGTTAAAGGGCGGGGAAGGTAGAGGTTACCCGTAGACCATAGGCCGGGGGAGCTCTCGAACATGATCTTGTAGATGGAGTAGCCGTCGTATTCCCCCACGAGCTCGCGGCGGGTGTTCAGAGGTGTCTTTTCGGGCCAGGGATACAATCCTGTCGCCATGCGGAGGTTGAATTTCAGCTCATCGCGGCGGGTCTCCACCTCTGCGCGGGAGGCAAAGCGTGGCGGCTGGAAGTGGGTATCGGTGTGGCGGTCGGCGGTCAGACGGAGATCGTAGGGGGGATGGGGGAGAACTTGAAAACGAGGATTCATAACAACTCCTTTCAAAGAGTGTGGGCAGATGACAGAACCGTGCCCTGGTCGGCGGGCATGGGTCAGCGAGCCGTAATCAGCACACCTTCATTGGATTTGATCGATACTGCATAGAGTTCGCCGCCCAAGTCGGTCACGGTCTTGTAGCCATCCCCACCTAGCGCGCGGACACAGCGGTTGGGTGCACGGAAGGTAATGTTGTATTCCTTGGGATCCGTTTCGTGGGGATCATCTGCTGCGCAGACCATAAGAGCTACCGAGCCGTCGCAGTTTCGGTTGACCATCTCACCGATCACCAGCGGCGCGCCGTTGTCGGCCTTCACGTCAAAGAACACGCCCGTGGACAGGGAAGCCACCGCCTCTTGCTGTACGGCGGCCATGTGCGGGTGTCCCTCAAAGCCCACGAAATGGGTGGACACGCGGCGGTACTTCATGTACTCATCAGCCATGGTACGGATCTCGGCGTTGATCTTCTTGAGCTTATCGTACTGCTCGGTCTTGTTGCCTTCGCCATCCAGCACTTGATTGTGCCACCAGCCTGCGGTGTAGCAAGCCCAGATGATGTTCTCCGCACCAAAAGCCATGGATGTATAGGCTTGGAATCGCAGATTGTTCTCGCTCATCCACTCGGCGGGTTTGTTGGAATTGACCTGCAGAACGATCCACATACTCCGCCCAGTGTTGCGGCAGGCATTCGCGACAACACGCAGGTTCTCATAATGCTTCGTGACGTTGATGGAGTAGAGGTAGAAGTCGTAGCAGATGTAGTCCATGGGGACGTTTTCACAATACTTCTGAATATGCTCGTCATAGGTAGCCGTACCTAGCTGATTCACGGTTTCCTGGGCGTTGTTCTGGGAGACCGAGGCGTAGTTGGGGTAGAGGTTCAGGTAGGCGAACTGACCCGGGAAGGCGCGGTTTACGTAGTCCATGACCCGCCCGTAGTAGGGGAAATCCAACGCCGATGGCTCGTCGCCTACGTCAATACCCCAGATAGCCGGGTGATCGACAAAAGATGCGGCTGCGGCCTCATACTTCTCCATAGAGTTGGTCTCGGCCAGCTTGCCGGCGTTATTTCCGTCACCGCCCCACCAGCCGGGGACAATGCCACTGACGATGGCGCCCACGCCGTACTTGTGGAAGAGATCCAGGGCGGGGCGGTCGTTGTCCATGCAGACCACGAAATCAATGCCGCAGTCAGCGACTTCTTTGATATGTGCCTCGGTGCGGGCATAGGGCTTTAAGTGGTAAACGCCGATGTTCAGGCGGTTGCGGTCCATTCGCTTGTTCATAGGGTTTCTCCTTTTCAAGTGAAAATGCGTGTATGGGACGGGATCACTCTTCGGAATCGGTCAGGCGATAGGTGACCTCTTGGTTTTCACCGCACTTGACGGTGACGTGGAGATACTTGTTACCCACACGGACGTTCCCGATGGAGACGATCTCGCCGTCAAGCTCCTTGGGCATACAAGGCGTGACGGTGACGGTATCGGTAACCGCGTCGTAACGGATGCCGAACAGCACCTCCACAATGAGGTGGATGTACTCCGACGCCGACCAGCCGTAGCGGAGGACGCCGTGGCCCTCTCCCGTGGAGGGGCTGATGAACTCGGCGTAGTTGCCGTTGAAGGTGCGCACCGTCTGCAGGGCGATATGGGCGGCTTCCTCGCGGAGCCCGCTCTCCAGAAGTCCCGTGGCAATGATGCGGTTGCGGAAAGTCCAGATGTTGCCGCTCCAGCTCGGATAGCCTTGGTACACACCCACTGTCTCCACGTACTGAGCGCAGGTCTTGGCCATGGTGGTGATGCCCCACTTACTGTCGTAGCCGAACAGGGAATCATCCTTCAAAAGCTTCAAAACGCCCGCCCGACGCTCCACGGGCAGAATGCCTCGCTTGAAGGTGTCGAATATGGAGTTGTACACCCGCTCGGTCTGGAGACGTTTTTCGGTGACCAGCCAAGAGTAGTACCCCCCGTCGGCGGGGTTGTACAGGTAGCGGTTGATGGCATCCCGCACCTCGGCAAAGATTTCGCGGTAGCGGTCAGCGGCGGCCATATCTCCCAGACGGGTGGCCATCTCCGCCAGCACGTCGGCGCCTACGGCCACCTGCACGTTCAGGTCTACCTGCGCCACCGTAAGCTGATCGTGGATATCCGAGGGGTCGGACTCCTCGAAAATACCGCAGATCAGACCACTCACGGGATCTCTCTTGAGATCGGAGAGCCACCAGTCCATGTAGCGGGAAAGCATTCCGTAGATGCGGCGGATGTACGCCTCGTCTGCCGTCTCGCGGCAGATGAAGGCGGCCACCTCAAAAATCACGGGGATGGCACTCAGCTCTATATCATAATCCAGAACGCGGTCGAAGCCGTAGAGGGGAATGCGGCCGTTTTCCTTCTGCACGAAGGTGAAATTCTCCAAGGCGGTGCGGCAGTAGTCGGGATCGAGCCAGCGGTAGCCCAGAAGGGTCAGAGCGGTGTCCCGCTCCCACCAGCAGTTGCCGTACTGCCCACCGGGACCCATGAAGGGGTAGGGGAAGCCCAGCGTGGGGATAGATTTGCATTCCTCCAGAACGGTGAAGGCGTCGGTGAACTGGGCTTGGGTGATGCCTGGGAAGGTGATGGTCAACATGTAATGCGTCTCCTTTCACGATCAGAATGGGGAAGGAACCCCATGAGGTTCATCAAAATGGTCATGGGGTGAGAGTTTTCTCGGCTAATGATTTTTTAAAAGTTCTTGAAAGGGGTACGGGGGAAAACTTCTTTCAAGAAGTTTTCCCCCGCTCGTTCGCTTACTGATCAAACTTGTCCGACAGCTTATACTGGATGCAGGGACAACCATTTTCGATGGGATATACGATCTCGTTGGGAGCCGCCCACTTTACGGCGTTGCAGATGATGCGCTGAACGTAGGGGTTATAGAAGGAGCGGCAGAACTCGTGGCCGGGCTGGAAGTAGAAGACCTTGCCCGCGCCGCGGTAGTAGCACAGACCAGAGCGGAAGATGAAGCCGTCCTCAAACCAGCCGCCAAAGACCAGCTCGTCGGGCTGGGGCACGTAGAAGGGCTCGCAGTACAGCTCCTCAAAGAGGGAGAAGTGATCGGGGATACCTGCGGCGATGGGGTGAGCGGGGAGCAGATTCCACATGATCTCGTTCTGGTCGCGGCCCCAGGACAGGTTACCGTTGGTGCCCACCACCTGCTTGAAGACCTTGGAGTGGTGACCCGAGTGAAGCACGATGAGACCCATCTTGCCCATGTAGACCCGCTGACGGATGCGCTCCACCAGACCGTCATCTACCTCATGATGCGCCATGTGTCCCCACCAGAGGAGCACGTCGGTCTCGTTCAGTACTTCGTCGGGCAGACCCTGATCGGGATCGTCCAAAGCGGCCAGACGGACGTTCAGAGTGGCGTCGTCAGCCTCCAGGAAGGACTTGATGAGGCCGTGGATGCCGTCGGGATAAATGTTGCGGCAGGCTTCCTCAAGTCTCTCGTGACGGAATTCGTTCCAGACAACGACGTTGAGTTTCTTTTCGGACATGGTAGTATCTCCTTTTTATGTGTTTTCAAAAATTTTGTTCGAGGGAGGGAGGCTTATACCTCAAAGCTGAACCCGTCGTAAGCAGGCGTCACCTCACGGGGCTTCAGATACTCCACCAGACTCTCGTGGTCGGTGTGCAGAGTTTTCGCCAGGTGAGAAACGTAGTATTTCACGTCGGGGGCAAAGAGGTTATACTTGCGGAACATGGTGAGCATGATATCCAGCATTTCGGGGGTGTTGTGCTCGAAGATGCGCCAGTCGTAGGTGGCGGTCTCCCCGCAGGTCAGCTCCAGCACCATGGCGTTGATTGCTTTGTTGCGAATCACGTTCCAAGATACCGTGGGGATCCAGGCCGAGTCACAGCCGTAGTAGAGGATGCGGCCGTCCTGTTCAATCAGATACAGGCGGGTGTCCTCGTCGGGATCCTCTGTGGCGTGGTTGGCGCGCAGGGAAGTGACCGTGTAGCCGCCGATCTCATAGTCGCGGTTGCGCTTTGTCTCTACGAATTTGATCTTTGATGCGGTCTCATCCCCCAGCACGCGGATGAGCTTGCGCATGCAGGCGGGATCCGCCCAAATGGTACAATCCTTGCCGATACAGAGCTTTGCCACGGTCTCAGGGGTAAAATGATCGCCGTGGGAGTGGGTGACGATGATGTTTTTCACACCGTCAAGAAGATTCGGCGTGCCGTTTTGTTCGCAGAAATGGAAGATATGAGGGCCGGGATCAATGAGCAGATCGTCGTTGATAAGTGCCGAGGAAAATCGGCGATGGAACTGACCGGGAACATAGGCGTTGATGTCCCAGTCCGCCGCGCCGGTGCCGAGAAAGGTTACTTTCATAAAAGAGCTCCTTGCTGTAAGATGTTATCTATATCATACACAATTTTAATGCAAATTGCAAGAGGTTTGGGAAAATTTGTGCAAAAATATGTGAAAAAAGGACACCCGAATACGAACTGTATTCGGGTGTTCCCTCAATTAGTTTTCTCCGTAAAAATGATGATAGAAGTCTTTGTCGATCATACCCGTCATGGGAGAGGCGCGAAGAACGCCTCGTTGGTGTCGCAGGACGGGGGCGTAGCTGTTCTCGGTCACGATGATATGCTCCAGAAACATCATGCCAATGGTTTCCAGAGCGTTCTCTACGCTGCGGGTCACTTCAATGTCCGCGCCCGAAGGGATCGCCAGACCCATGGGGTGATTGTGGGCCAGTACCGCGCAGGAGGCGTGCTTGAACAGACAAAGCTCAGCAATCTTGCGTACCGTGATTTTGGAGCAATTCACCGCACCGTCGTCCAGATGACAGCAATCAATGAGCCGCATACTGTTATCAAAGAGAAGCAAATACACACGTTCAAAGGTGATTCCCGTATACTTGGCGTGCAGGAATTCTCCAATCTTGGCCAGTGTATCCATAGGCTCACCGGGCTCGCACTTGTTCAGCGCGTAGCGGCGGAACACGCAGGGAAGCATGGTCATAAACTGTGCCGCACCGGGGCCGATGCCGTCTACCTCACACAGCTCCTCGGGGAGGGCGTCCAGAGCGCCGGCTACCGAACCGAAGCGATCGACCAAGGCATGCGCCTTGTCATTGACGTCCACACGGGGAATGGCGTAGGTGAGGAGAAGCTCCAGTACCTCGTGATCGGCAAAATCATCCATGCCCGAGCGTGCGAAACGCTCGCGGAGCCGCTCTCGGTGGCCGGCGTGGATGGATTTTTTGTTGTCGCGTACCTGGTCAGACATAAGACCTCCTAATAAATAGATGCGGACGTGGTGATCGCGTCCGCATCTGAATTTGAATGTGAAAGATGTTATCAAAGAGTCAATGATCAGAATGCGATCGTTTTCTCAATATAAGCCTTCAGCTCAGAGATGGGCAGTCTCACCTGCTCCATGGTGTCGCGGTCACGGACGGTTACGCAACCGTCGGTTTCGGACTCGAAGTCGTAGGTGATGCAGAGGGGAGTACCGATCTCATCCTGACGGCGGTAGCGCTTACCGATGGAGCCGGTCTCGTCGAACTCCATGTTGAAGTACTTAGCCAGCTCGTCGTATACCTCCAAAGCCTTGTCGGACAGCTTCTTGGAGAGGGGAAGGACAGCGGCCTTAACGGGAGCCAGAGCGGGATGCAGATGCAGCACCACGCGGACGTCGTTCTTGGCGGGATCCACGATCTCCTCGTCATAAGCGTCGCACAGGAAGGCCAGAGCCACGCGGTCAGCACCCAGAGAGGGCTCGATGACGTAGGGAATGTACTTCTCGTTGGTCTCGGGATCGAAGAACTCCATGGACTCACCCGACACGGTCTGGTGCTGGGTCAGGTCATAGTCGGTACGGTCAGCGATACCCCACAGCTCGCCCCAACCGAAGGGGAACAGGAACTCGATATCGGTGGTACCCTTGGAGTAGAAGCAAAGCTCTTCGGGGCTGTGATCGCGGAGACGGAGGTTCTCCTTACGCATACCCAGGTTGTACAGCCACTCCTCGCAGAAGCCTCTCCAGTACTGGAACCACTCCAGGTCGGTGCCGGGCTTGCAGAAGAACTCCAGCTCCATCTGCTCGAACTCACGGGTACGGAATACGAAGTTACCGGGGGTGATCTCGTTACGGAAGGACTTACCGATCTGACCTACGCCGAAGGGCATCTTGCGGCGGGTGGAGCGGGCGACGTTCTTGAACTGCACGAAGATACCCTGTGCGGTCTCGGGACGCAGGTACACGGTGTTGGAGGAGTCCTCGGTGACACCGATGAAGGTCTTGAACATCAGGTTGAACTTACGGATGGAGGTGAAGTCACCGCTGCCGCAGGAGGGGCAGACGATGTGCTTTTCCTTGATGTAGTTCATCATTTCGTCGTCGGACCAGCCGGCGGGGTTGTCCTCAAGGCCGTTCACGAAGGCGTAGTCCTCGATGAGCTTGTCGGCGCGGTGGCGGGTACGGCACACCTTGCAGTCCATCAGAGGGTCGGAGAAGCCGCCCAGATGACCCGAAGCGACCCAGGTCTGGGGGTTCATGATGATGGCGGAGTCCAGACCTACGTTGTAGCGGCACTCCTGTACGAACTTCTTCCACCAAGCCTTCTTGACGTTGTTCTTGAACTCAACGCCGAGGGGGCCGTAGTCCCAAGAGTTGGCGAGACCGCCGTAGATCTCGGAGCCGGGGAAGATGAAGCCGCGGTTCTTACACAGCGCGACAATTTTGTCCATAGTCTTTGCGGAATTATCCATGGTTATATACCTCTCTTACAGTATTCAATGGAAATAAAATCAAATAGTATTGTACCACACGAAAGCGGATTTGTCAAGGGAATTATTTGAATTTGCGGGTAATCGGGCTATTTTAGCAGGGATTACTCGCCCTGACCGTTCACAAACTTCTCGTTGTACTGGTTTATGCACATCTGGATGATCTCCTCGGCCTCCTTGCGGTCGAACAGCTCCTTGACGGCGGTCTGCTTGTTCTCCAGCTGCTTGTAGACCGTGAAGAAGTGCATGATTTCGTCGAAAATGTGGGCGGGCAGCTCGTCGATGGACTTGATGCCGTGGTAGGAGGGGTCGGAGAAGGGAACGGCGATGATCTTGTCGTCCAGCTTGCCGCCGTCGTACATACGCATACAACCGATGGGGTAGACCTGCACCAGGGTCATGGGGTAGATGGGCTCGGCGCACAGCACCAGCACGTCCAGGGGGTCGCCGTCGTCGGCGTAGGTGCGGGGGATGAAGCCGTAGTTGGCAGGGTAGTGGGTGGCGGTGTACAGAACGCGGTCCAGACGGCGCATACCGTTCTTCTTGTCCAGCTCGTACTTGCAGTTGGAGCCCTTGGGGATCTCAATGACGGCGGTGAAGTCCGTGGGAGTGATCTCGGCGGGGTCGATGTCGTGCCAAACGTTCATGGGGAGCCTCCTTATATATTATTTGTCGCAGGGGAGGGACTTGCCCCTCCCGTAAATCTTTGGGAATGGAAGTCGGCGTTGGGATTTTCCACTATGGCGGGAGGGGCAGGTTCTCCTTTACGGAGAATTATTTTACATAATCAAACTCAAACTCGTAAATGGAAACCGTATCTCCGTCCTTACATCCGCGCTCCTCCAGCATTTCAAACACGCCGCTATTCTGCAGGACGCGCTGGAAGTAGTTGAGGGATTCGTAATCGTCGAAGTTGATACGACCCATGAGGTTGTAGATCCAGTCGCCCTCCACGAAGAAGGTGCGGTTCTCCTGACGGATGACGGTATCCTTGATACCGGCTCCGGCAATATCGGACAGGAGCGCCTCGCCCTTGGACACTTCGCTCTCATAAACCGTGATGGGGGGAAGCATCTTGAGGCGTTCAGCCACACGGAAGATCATGTCCTGAATGCCCTCGCCCGTGGCGGCCGACACGTAGATCATCTCCCACTCGTTCTCGTCCACGAAGTCCTCGAAGGCCTGCACGTCCACGACCTCCTCATCCAGGGCATCGCACTTGTTGGCGATGATGATCTGGGGGCGAGTGGCCAGCTCGGGACTGTACTTCTCCAGCTCGGAGTTGATGTTCTTCACGTCCTCGATGGGATCACGTCCCTCAAAGCAGGAGATATCCACCACGTGGAGGAGCAGACGGCAGCGGTCGATGTGACGCAGGAAATCGTGACCCAGACCCGCTCCCTCGGCGGCACCGTCGATGAGTCCGGGAATGTCGGCGGCCACGAAGCCGTCTCCACCGGGGACGGAAACCACACCCAGATTGGGGGACAGGGTGGTGAAGTGGTAGTCCGCGATCTTGGGACGAGCGGCGCTGATGCGAGCCAGAAGGGAAGACTTACCCACGCTGGGATAGCCGATGAGTCCTACGTCGGCGATCATCTTCAGTTCCATGATCACTTCGCGTTCTTCGCCGCGGGTACCGTTCTTGGCGAACTGGGGAGCCTGACGGGTGGCGGTGGCGAAGTGGCGGTTGCCCCAGCCTCCGCGGCCGCCGCGGCAGCAGATGTAGTCCGCGCCGCCATTTTCGGACATATCGTGGATGACCTTGCCCGTGGCGGCATCCTTGATGACCGTACCTTCCGGTACAGGCAGGATCAGATCCTCGGCATTGGCACCGTGGAACTTCTCGGGCTGCCCGTTACCGCCGTTCTGGGCGGTGAAGTGGTGCTTATAGCGGTAAGCCAGCAGGGTATTGGTGCCCTTGTCCACGCGGAAGACGATATTACCTCCGTTTCCGCCGTCACCCCCGCTGGGGCCGCCGTGGGAGACGTACTTCTCGCGGTGGAAGGCAATGGCACCATTGCCGCCGTTTCCGGCCTTGAGATAGACTTTTACGTGGTCGAAAAATTGCATATTATGAATCTCCTTTCAAATGGAGTTGTCTTGATGATTCGGGGAGATTATTCATCCCATCCATCATCATTGGTATTTGTTTCTTTTTGCTCTTTCTTACCCCTGACGTTGATCTCGGGATCGTCGCCCTTCTGCTTGATGATCATCTTGATGGGCGTACCCTTGAAGCCGTAAGTCTCCCGCAGGCAGTTTTCGATATACCGCTGATAGGAGAAGTGGAACAGCTCAGCCGAATTGCAGAACAACACGAAAGTGGGGGGCGCAATCTGGGTCTGGGTCATATAGTAGATCTTAAGGCGCTTACCTCTGTCTGTGGGAGGCTGAACCCGCATCATAGCCTCGCCCAGCACGTCATTGAGGGCGCCCGTGGTGATACGGAGATGGGATTGCTCGTAGACCGAAAGGATCAGATCGTAAAGTCCATCGATGCGCTGACCCGTCTTGGCGGAAACGAAGGTGATGGGGGCGTAAGGCATGTAGGCCAGCGCCTCGCGGATGCGGTCGGTAAAGGCCTTAACGGTGGAATTGTCCTTTTCAATGGAATCCCACTTGTTGACCACGATGATGGTGGCCTTGCCCGCCTCATGAGCAATGCCCGCGATCTTTTCGTCCTGCTCGGTGATGCCCACCGAGGCGTCGATCATGAGGAGGCATACGTCGGCTCTCTCCACCGCCATGTGGGCGCGGAGAACGCTGTACTTCTCGATCTGATCTCCGATCTTGGACTGACGGCGGATACCTGCGGTGTCGATGAAGGTGAAAGTACCGCGCTCGTTGACCACACGGGTGTCCACGGCGTCACGGGTGGTACCCGCAATGTCGGAAACAATCATGCGGTTCTCACCGAGGAAACGGTTGACGATGGAGGACTTGCCCGCGTTGGGTTTACCGATAACGGCAATCTTGATGCCGCTCTCTTCCTCCTCGCCCTCCTCCCAGCCGGAAAGAGCGTCACAGCAGGCGTCCAGCAGGTCACCGGTACCCGAGCCGTGGATGGAGGACACCGCCACGGGATCGCAGTCGAAGCCCAGCTCGTAGAACTCGTAGTACTCGTAGGGCAGGTCACCTACGCGGTCGCACTTGTTGATGCAGGGAATGATGGGCTTGCCGCTCTTCTGAAGCATGACGGCAATGTCGCGGTCAGCGGCGGTCAGACCCGTGCGGACGTCGCACATGAAGATGATGACGTCGGCGTCGTCGATAGCCACCTGAGCCTGTACCTTCATCTGGGACAGGATGATGTCGTCGGTCTTGGGCTCGATACCGCCCGTGTCGATGAGGACAAGCTGGCGGCCGTTCCATTCGGTCTCGCCGTAGATGCGGTCGCGGGTGACACCGGGGGTGTCCTCCACAATGGAGCGGCGCTCACCGATGAGCTTATTGAAAAGGGTAGATTTACCGACGTTGGGACGGCCAACGACGGCGATGATAGGCTTGGACATGATTATGGTCTCCTTTCAAAAGGGGGCGTTTCAAATGTGGTAGGGGGCGGCGCCTTCGACGCCCCGATAACGGATGATAGACGATGTGTGAAGGGGAGCGGGCTGTCGAGGGCGCCAGCCCCTACGGTTTGAGGGTTTATTCGATGCCTAACATCTCGCGGATAAACTCCGCACCGTTATTCTTACCCGCGCGGATGGGCACATTCAGTTTTTCGGACAACTCGGCGGGGGTCATATCGTCGAGGAACATGGCCTCGTCGGCGCGGAGGGTGTTCTCGGGAATGATGAGCTCATCCCCCAGCTCTTTGCCTGCAAGCTGCTTGTACATATCCTGGCCTGTCAGCAGTCCCGCCACGGTGACGGATTCGCCGAAAAAGTGGTTGATGATCTCGTAGACGTGGATGGTCAGTCCCTCCACCACAGCTTCCAAGCGGGCGGCCATGGCACAGACGGTGGGGTAGGCGGCCACACCCGTGCAAACCGATACGGTACGGGGGGCCTTGTAGTCGGGCAGATACTCGTCGAGAAAGTTCATCTCGTCGTCGAACTCGGTGAGCAGGGAAGTGATCATCCCCACGCCGTTCTCGATCTGGGCATAACCCTCGTAGTAGTCCTCGGTGGGGAGGGGGAGCCCCGCCTTGAGGTACAGCTCATCGGCGCAGAAGAACTTGCGGGAGCCACACTCGACCAGACACTTCTCCGCGAAGGCCTCTACCTGCCGTATCACGGCGGCGGCCTCCTCGGGGGTGTAGGTAGTCAGGGGATAAAGCTTGTCCCGATGCTTGGTCAGACCCGCGGGGACGATGGACACGCTCTCCATAGCGTCGCCCAGGGCGTAGAGGTCACGCATGGAGCGATCCAATTCCTCGCCGTCGTTGATGCCGCGGCAAAGAACCAGCTGTCCGCACAGGGTGATGCCCGCCTCGGCCAGTCGGGGGAGGTAATCCAGCACCAGTCCCGCCCGTTTGTTGTGCATCATCTTCACCCGCAGCTCGGGGTTGGTGGTATGCACCGAGACGTTAACGGGGGAGATGTGCATCTCGATGATGCGGTCGATGTCCTTGTCTCGGAGGTTGGTCATGGTGATGAAGTTGCCGTGGAGGAAGGACAGGCGGCTGTCGTCGTCCTTAAAGTACAGGGTTTCCCGCATCCCTTTGGGAAGCTGGTCGATGAAGCAGAAGATGCACTTGTTCTCGCAGGAGTGCTTCTTGTCCATGAGGGGAGTCTCGAAGTCCAGACCGATATCGTCGTACTCCCGCTTGCGGATGGTGACCTCGAAGGGGGTGCCGTCCCGCTCAAGCGCCAGCTTAACTTCGGTGGCGGTGAGGAAGAAGCGGTAATCCAGTACGTCGGTGACCTCGCGGCTGTTGATGGATATGAGGATGTCTCCCGCCAGGATTCCGTGCCTTTCGGCGCGGCTGTGAGGGGTGACGGAGGTGATTCTGACCATGCTTTCGGGGCTCCTTTCCTCCGGTTTGCAAAAGATTTGCAGACGGCATAGTGATACATAATAATCCAACTTATATTATACCACAAAAAGAAGAAAATGTCAAATGGAAAAATGGGGATTCTTATAAGAAAGTAGGGAAGAAAATGGATGAATTGCACAAAAAACGAGGGGGGAATATATGCAATCAAATGAACTTTAAAGATAATAGCAGAAACAGTATTGACAATGAACGCGTGATGTGATATAATGACGGCATAAAATTCAGGAGGTCATTTTGTATGGCAAAGTCAAAGAATCTGTGGCTGACTTGTTTATGGGACGTCGTCAAGACATCCCTGGCGTGCTTCGGTATGCTTCTCGTCTTCTCGATCATCCTCGCGGCTGTGCTGATGGAATTTGAGAGCCGGCTTATCCGAGACTCCATCATGTACGTTCTGACCATGGCTTGCTACGCAGTCTTTTTCTATCGGTTTCACATGTTTCCCCGCATCAGTACCTACGTTGTACATACCGACAAGGTTGACATGAAGCAGGAGCTGCTGGGATTTTTCCGTGCCGACGGAAAATTTATTCTGGCTATTTACGCTCTCGCCACTGTCGCTATCGAAATCTCCTGCTTTATTTTCCCCAGTCCTACACCCAATCCCATTGCAACCGCGTGCCTGTTTGCCTTAGGCCCCTTCAGCGGGCTGATTCCCGTGCCCGTTCTCCGTTCGGTGGTGGGCTTCGTGTACGCCGCTGTTGTCCTGTGCGTTCTGACTCTGCTCCGAAGCCGAAAGATCCATCAGAACGACCTGGCGGCCAATGCGCGACGGAGGGAACGGTAAATTTGGGTTTATCGCTCCCTTGCCGAGCTTGCTCGGCGGCCTTCCCCAGCGGGGAAGGGGGACCGCGCAGCGGTGGATGAGGAGAGCGGATGAAGGGCAACCATTCGGATGTGAGGCAACTATCCTACAACTTTATGGGCAACAGTTGAGTTTTTTGCCATTCTTTGTGCCAGTAAAAGATAGGGAGGTTGAGTGAACACCAGGTAAGTTAGCCTACAAATGCTCTCCTCATCCACCATCCTTCGGATGGTCCCCCTTCTCCGCTGGAGAAGGCATAGACAAACCCCAATTTGAAATTTCTTCCCAAACAAAAGCGACTGCCCTTTGTAGGACAGCCGCTTTTTGTTTCGTAGTTATACTTGTTGCAATTAATCTTCCTTCTTGCGCTTCACGGTCAAAGCCGCGCCGCTTGCCAGGGCGAGGGGCAGAACCAAAGAGGGAAGCACCGAGCCGCAACCCTTGGAATCTTTGCCATCGGTTTCGGTTTCAGTCCCGGTCGTAGCGGCAGTCTCATTGGTAACCGGCTCGCTCACAGAACCGGTTTCCCCGTTGGTGGAAGCTTCGGTCTCATCCTCTGCGGGAGGCACGCTGCCGGGCATGACGGTGTTGAATACGTAATTCAAGCGTCCCAGAGGAGCAACGTCGCCCTCGGTGTAGAACTGCTCCATGGTGGTCATCTTGGAATCGCTGTCCACCCACTTGAAGTGGAAGTTCATGTAATCGGGGTGAGTCACACCCAGCATCTCCAGGGGGACTTCGATCATCATCCGATTGCCCTTGACGCGGTAGGAGACCTCACCGATCACCTCGAAGGAGAAGGCGTTGTCGGTGCCGTTGTACTTGGCCACGGTGGTGGTGAACTCATCCTTGGCGGAGTAGTTGACGATGTAGTCGTAGCCGTACCAGCCCGTCTCTACGTTCTGATCGGCGTCGATAAAGAGCTGCATCCAGGAGGAATCTGTATCGGGCTTGGAGATATCGAAGCGAGCCTCTGCGTAGAAGTATACGTTTTTCGTATCATGGGTGATCTTGAAGGCGGCCAGATCGTTGCGGCCGGTGGTGTCGGTGTAGACCTGATTGCCGTAGCCGTTGAAGTCGCGGTCGCGGCAGTCCTTTGTATAATCGGTGTAGGTGACGGTGACGGCATCCCACTGGTCAAAGCCGCCCGTGACGTTGATGGGATTGCGGGCATCCTGCAGAATGATGGGAGCCGCACCTTTGTACTTCTGGATGTTGGAGGCGAACTGCATGTAGTAGTTGTCGAAGTAGCCGCCCTTCATCATTTCGATGTCGCGGGAGAATTCCACGGATGCCAGATCTACGAAATGGGCGTACTCGTTGGAGGTGGACTGTCTCTGGGCGATCCACTCGTTCCAGCCCGTGACCAGCACGAAGGGAACGTCTGCCTTGTGAGCTACGTCCCACTGAGCCTGGAAGTTGAGGCCCTGTTTGTACAGCTCGGGATCGGCGGCGATGGCATTGTAGTATTCCTCGGTCAGCTTATCGGTGAGCTTAGCGGCGCCGTAGGAACGGCCAAGATTGCCGCGATCCATCATATCGTAGATGGAATCACTGAAGCGCCAGGTGTTGCGGTGCTGAGCTACCGAGACGTTGATGGCAGACTTTTTGCCCTCGCCGTCCTTGTAGATATACTGGGGACGCTTACCGTCCATCCAAGGCCATGCGTCGATGTGATTCTTTTCCTCGGTAGGCCATTGGTTGATTTTCATGGTAAAGAAATCGTCAATATTGGCGTCGGCAGGGCCGATCATGACGGGCTTGCCATCAATACAGAACCACGTGTCGGGGTAGCGGTTTTGGGCGTAGATCTCGGAGTAGAGATTCTTGACCATGGTGTGTGCGTTGGTGTTGGTGTAGAACACAACGCCGGGGGCGTTATAGCCCTGCTCGTTCATCTCGTGGAGGATCTTCATGATCTTCAGAGCCGTATCCGCATGGGTGTGGTTATTGGTGGTGTCGAAGAACAGGAAATCTACCCCTGCGTTGGTGAGCAGCTCCATGTGCTTGCGGAGCACCCACTCGTCGTTGATGTAGTAGTAGCCGTAGAGGGGCTCGCCGAACCAGTGGAACTCACCGGGTTTACCGTACTTGCCGGTGGAGAGCTTACCCTTGTCGGCATCGGGGGTGGAGTCCAGGATCTCCTGCAGATTGTAGATCTTGTCGGTGGGGGCATGCTTGCCGTGCCAGAGGAAATAGAACATACCCACGTAATGCTCGCCCTTATCTCCGATGACACCGACCTCGGTTGCATCATAGAGCGAACGGCCGAGATCGTCGGTGCCGGCATATCCGCCGAAACGGTAGATGGGGTCGTTAGGGACGGTGAAGGACTTGGTCTCGTCACCTACCTTATAGGAGATCGTCACAGTCTTGCCGTCCTCGGACTCGGTGAAGGTCAGAGATCCTTCGCGGGTGTCCTCGAGGGTGGTCTCCATGTCCTTGTATGCGGGATCTGTCCAATCGACGGTCATACCGGTCTCCTCCTCTTCTGGTTCAGCGTTGTCGGGGTTTTGTTTCTCCCAATCGAGAAGCTTTTTGTATTCATCGTAGTTGAAGCCCTCCGCACCGTCCTCGGTGTCGAAGAAGGCAATACAGCGGATGTCAATGGAATCACCGGGGTTGATTCTGGGGTTCAGGGGGTCAAAGCGCCAGCCTGTGAAGGTCACACTCTCGTCGCAGTCCTTCCAGGCGTCGCAGACCACGGCCATCTTGGCAAATTCCTTGGTGGGGATCCAGCGCCAGACCTGGATACCACCCTTCTGACCCATCTGCACGCCGTCGGAGCGGTTGCAGTACAGCTCGCCGTCCTTGTCCATGTCGGTGCGGTAGATGATGGCCACCGACTTGCACTCCGAGGGCTTGAACTCGGGGGTGTAGAGGTTGAGCAGGGGATCGTCGGCGGTGGCGGTGAAGGTGGTGTGGGAGCCCTCGGTCACCTCATATTCCACGTTACCGGGCCCCGCAAAACCGTAGTGGGTGGTCAGATCCATGTACCCGATGGGAAGGGTGGTGTTTACTTGGGGCTTTTCCGCAGACAACAGATCAAAAGAATAGGAAGGGGAATTCAACATATCGGTTTCGTCTTTTCTTACGGCTTGCGCGCAGCCCGAAAGCGCAATGGCGCCTCCCAACAGGGAGGAACAGAGGAGTGCAATGACGGTACGTTTGAAGTTTGGTTTCATAACATATTTCCTTTCCGTGTGTTTCGTTGGTGGTTTTATCGCGCTATGGTTTGGCTGCCGCTCCAGCGGTAGAGCTCGAAAACGCCTATGTACGTGCCGCCAAGCTTTTCCATGAAGCCTGCGGGTCTTTGGAGTCTTTCCAGCATACGGTTCAGTTCGGCCTCGTCGTCGGGGATCTGGTAGAGCCATTCCGAGGGGCTGGGCGCCTTGCGGCTGTTGTCGTAGGCTTCTTGATTCTTGTAGCGTACGATGGCTATGATGCGGTCATCAATGATCTCCTTGATGGCGGCCGGGGCATCCTCGGGGGACAGGGCGGAGGCGACCTCAGCCTGCCCGAACCGCAAGGCACAGGTGGTCACGTATCCGCGGGCGGTGCTGACCGTCAGGGATGCCGAGAACCGCCCGTCGGCGGGGTGGGGCAGGATGAACTCCAGCACATCCTCTCCTTTTTCGGTGGTGTCCGTGACAGCACGAGGACGGTTGTCACGCGGGAAACGGGGAGCAAAGGTTTTTGTCAGGAAAGCGGCGTATTCATCCAAGGTATACTGGGTCATATAACGGCCTCCTTTGGGATAAATATTCATGAAGATGCAGGCTGATAAAATTTCTTCACAACCTCTTGCAATCTACGCCAATCTATGGTATTATATAGTATACATGATTTTTTGCCAAAAATCAAGAGGAAATTGAAAAAATCGGAGGTTCCCATGGAACAGATCTATACCATACCCGTAAATGAGGCCTTTGAGGCCTCCCGTGATGATCCATCCTGTGGCTGTCCCATGTGCGCCATCTACCGCAAACTCGAAGAAAACGAATTGGATCTGATCCTCGGCGCCTCCATGATGGAGCCTGACGTTCGCATCAAGACCAACGAGCAGGGATTTTGCCGTCTGCACTACGACCTCATGTTCGTGCGTAAGAACCGTTTGGGCATGGCGCTGACCCTGGAGAGCCACCTCAAGGAATTGCAAAACGACATCAAGGACGGCGGTCTCTTCGGCGCCCCCGGAAGCAAGCCCATCAAGCGCATCGGCGAGCTGGAGCAGTCCTGCTACGTATGCAAGCGCATTCAGTATCACTTTGAGCATATGGCCGAGTGTGTGGTCTTCCTGTGGGATGCCGACGAGGATTTCGGCCCCAAGCTCCGCGCTCAGCCCTATTTCTGCATTCCTCACTACAAAAAGCTTCTGGAATACGGCCAGAAGCGTCTGAATAAGAAAAAGCTGGCGCAATTTTCGGGGGAAGTGGGCAAGGTCGTGAACGATTACATGACCACTCTTACCGACGACGTCAGCTGGTTCTGCAAGAAATTCGATTACCGCTACGACCAGGAGCCCTGGTACAACTCCAAAGACGCCGTGGAGCGTGCCATTAAGTTTATCCGTTCGGATATCCATAATAAGTAAGGAGCAGGGAAGCGTCACATGAATTATTTTCTCCTGTTTCTGACCGCCCTGTTCATCATCTTCCAGAAGGTCTGCCAAGACCGCTACAACGCCAAGAGAGACTCCGGTGTGTTCTTCTTCAGCGGGATGATCTCCTTTTTTGCCATGTGCTTTTTCATGGCGGTCAACCGCAATTGGGTATGGTCGAATGAATTGATCATTCCCGCTATCGCCTTCGGCTTGTCCTACGCTGCCGCCACGGTGTTCGTGGTACTGGCGATCAAATGCGGATCCTTGGCGAAAACCACGCTCATCACCTCCTACTCTTTGCTGGTGCCTGCTTTTGCGGGTCTCATCGTTCTGCGGGAGCCCATCGGTGTTCCTATGCTGGTGGGTATGGTGCTTTTGGTGCTGTCCCTGTGGCTGACCAACTACCGAAAGACCGCTCCCGACGCTCCCAAGGAAAAGATCACCGCAAAGTGGGTGATCTTCGTTCTTCTGGGCTTCATCGGCAACGGTATGTGTTCCACCGTGCAAAAGCTCACCCCCCACTTTCTGGGCGCTGACGTCAACCAGAACCTCTACATGATCGTGGCTCTGGGGCTTTCCTCGGCGGTACTCATCACCGCTTCCTTTCTCACGAAAGAAACAGACCTCAAGGCCACCCTTCGTGTGGGTGCGCCCCTGTCTCTTTTCTGCGGACTCTTCAACGGCGCGGTCAATTACCTCGCCATCTACCTCAATCAATTCATCCCCGCCTCGGTTATGTTTCCCGTCCTTTCGGCGGGAGAGATCATCCTCATCGTCCCCTATGCGCTCTTGGTACGCCGAGAGAAATTCACCGCGGTGCAGTGGGTAGGCTTCGGTGTGGGCGTGGCGTCGGTGATCCTGCTTAATCTCTGAAAAAAACAAGGAGTTTTTATGATCGACCTACTCGAACTTCACAAATACTTTATCCTCAAGCACCTCCGTCCCGGTGACGTGGCGGTGGATTTCACCATGGGTAACGGTCACGATACCGAATTTCTCTCCAAGACCGTAGGCCCCGAAGGCTTCGTGTACGCCTTCGATATCCAAGAGCAGGCTTTGGCCTCCACACAGGAGCATCTGGTGCGCGCAGGCTGTCCCGACAACTATCAGCTGATCTTGGATTCCCATTCCAACGTAAAGAAATATGTGGACGTGCCCTTCAAGGCGGGGATGTTCAATCTCGGTTGGCTTCCCGGCGGAGATAAGTCCATCACTACCCTGCGGGAAACCACCCTCCCCGCCATCCGCGATGCTATCACCCTCATGGACAGAGACGCCATCCTGAACATCGCAGTTTATCCCGGTCATAAAGAGGGGGACGCCGAGGGGCAGATGATTTTGGATTATCTTGCAGGGATTTCCCGCCACCGTGTTTGCGCCACCCTTGTTAAGATCGTGAATTCTCCCACATCTCCCTTCTTTATTGTGGTGGAAACCAAACCGTAACTATTTTGAAGGAGTTTGCCATGTTTAGAAGACCCGTCAGAATTACCGTTGCCGCCGTTGCACTTACTGCGTTGCTTTCCTCGTGTGGCCACGGTCTCCCCAACTACGATTACCAAATCGACATGAATGAATACGAGGCTGCCATTATGGTATCGGATAAAGCTTACCTCAAATTGGCGAATAAGCAAAACCCATTGGATAGTAGCTATGCGCCCGACTCTTTGGATTATATCCGAACCGACCTGACCCTGTACGGAAAAGAAATACAGCTGGAATCCACGGTGGCACTGGCTGCGGAAGCCCTTGTACGTGAGCTTCATGCGCTCGGCTATGAGGATATCGTGATCACCAGCGGCTATCGCTCCTACGAGTACCAGCAGATCCTGTTCAATACCTACCTCGGAAACGAAATGGCCGCCCATCCCGATTGGACACAGGCGCAATGCGAAGCCGAGGTGTTGAGTTACTCGGCACGTCCCGGTGAGAGCGAGCATCAGACGGGACTGTGCGTGGATCTTATCAGTCTCCATAACGCGGAGTTGAACGAAAGCTTTGCGCAGAACCCTGCCTATACTTGGCTTGTGGAAAATGCTCACTGCTTTGGGTTTGTTCTTCGCTATCCAAAGGGAAAAACAGACGTAACCGGATACTCCTACGAGCCCTGGCACTATCGGTTTGTCGGTGTAAAGGCCGCGACTGCGATGCATGAGAAGGGAATGACTCTGGAAGAGTATCTGGATTGATTATTCTTGCTGTGAATGGCCGGACATTTCTTTGCGTTCCCGAAGGACTTCCTGCCATACGTCCCGTTCAATGGCGGCAGGCAAATTAGAAAATAATCGGGAGGCGGGCATATCTCCGGCTAACGCATTATCGGCAAGCCGAGCAGATATGGCCGCTCTCTTGGCTTCTTGAATCGGATCGGGATAGGCCTCCGGCATTAGCAGGTCCGTTTGAATGAATTTTTGTATCATAATCGAATTCCTTTCGCGTGTTGAGCGTATGCGCGCTTTATTCGTTAGTTTGAGTGAGGCGGGGTTCTTTTTTGTGTGGGAATACGTGGAAACGGGAGTGTTATCACAGAAAAATAGAATCTTTCAAGTTTTTTCAAGTCAAACTTTCGCAAATTTCAAAAAATCTTCACATTCGAGGGGTATAATGAGACGCATAAGAGCAGCATCTTAGGAGCTGTGAGATTGAGATCGAAATGAAAAGGGGGTTATCTTTCATGAATGAATACGATCCTATGAAAGAAAACACGTCCAATCAGAGTTCTGATCAGAGTTCTGAAGCCCGTCAGGATACGCATCGTACGGCGGAAAGTCACTACACCGCTCAGCCAAACCGAGAGCCGGATGGGCAAGGCTATACCAATCCGGACGGAAGTCACGGCTTTATTTATAATCCCACTACAGGAACGAGCGAGGCTACCGGTCGTAGTTATCGCGGAGCGTTCATTGCCGTGTTGACGGTTCTTGTAGCCTTCGTGATCGCAGGAGGATGTTTGGTCGGTGCCTGGATGGCAGTTCGCATCTTGAATCCGAACGACGGAGATGGTGTTCCTGCCGAGAACAGCGATACTGCACCGAACATAGAAACGTCGGGCGGCCTGATCATTTCGGATGAAACGGAAGAGAACGGAAACGGCTCCTTGACTCCCAGTGTCCCCGGTGGAAGTATGGGGGACGTGAACGATAATTTCAATATGGGCGCTGAAACCGTGCCTGCGGTGGATTCCATCGTGAAACTCCCGCCTGAGCGCGAGGATGCCAACGGAGACGGCAAGGCAGACATTGCCTTTGATGAAAACGGCCAGGTATTGACCTCGGCCGGAAAAGACGTTCTTTCGGTTGCAACCGCCGTCAACCGTGTCGCGGCCTCTGTTGTGGAGATCACAACTGAAACAGTCGTACAATCCGGCATTTTGGGACAGTATGTCTCCAGCGGCGCCGGTAGCGGCGTGATTATTTCCGGTGAGGGGTACGTAGTCACCAATAATCACGTTATCGAGGGGGCCAATACCATTACGGTTCGCCTCAACGATGGTACCGAATTCCCCGCAACCTTGGTGGGAACGGATGAACAGACCGATATTGCCGTGTTGCGCATTGATCCTGGTTCTTACGTGTTGACCGTGGCTACGTTGGGCTCCAGCTTCGACTTGGTAGTAGGAGAAGATATCCTCGCGATCGGAAATCCCTTGGGATCTCTTGGCGGGACTGTAACGGAAGGCATGATTTCCGCGACGGCACGGCAGATCACGGTCAGCGGGAATAACATGATCCTGCTCCAGATATCTGCTCCCATCAATCCCGGTAATTCGGGCGGCGGTCTCTTCAATCTGGCAGGTGAATTGGTTGGTGTTGTCAACGCCAAAATCTCCTCCGAGGAGATCGAAGGTTTGGGGTTTGCCGTTCCCGTGGATACTGCCTATGAGATCATTCTGGAGCTGATCCATAACGGATACGTTCGCGGCCGTCCTGCACTGGATTTTGAAGTGGTGGATGTCACGAATTATCAAACAGCGGTATACTACTTCAATTCCACCAGCACAGGCGTGTACGTATACGACCGTGACCACGCCACCGTTGCATACGGCGATCGCATCATCTCTGCGGACGGTGAGGAGATCGAAAGTGTTGCTGAACTGAACGCCGTGATCCGAAAAAAACGCGTAGGAGATACGCTTGAACTGACAGTCATCCGCAATCGAAAGATGATTGTTTTGGCGGTGTCCATTACCGAATATGTTCCCGAGACAATACAAAAGGCATAGTGAACGTCCGAATACCACAGAAGAAAGGCGAAAATATGTATCATGTTCTTGTTGTGGATGATGAAAGCCGCATCCGCGCCATCATCCGAAAGTATGCAGAATTTGAAGGCCATACCGTCACCGAAGCAGGAGATGGCATGGAGGCCGTCGTGCTTTGCCGAAAGAATACCTATGATTTGATCATCATGGATATCATGATGCCCGAGCTGGACGGTTTTTCCGCCTGCCGCGAGATCCGAAAGATCACACAGACTCCCATTATCATGCTTTCGGCTCGAGGAGAGGAGTACGATAAGATCAACGGTTTTGAGCTCGGCATAGACGACTATGTTGTGAAACCGTTCTCTCCCAAAGAACTCATGCTGCGGGTGGACGCGGTTATGAAACGTGTGAACCGTCCTGTCAATACGATAGGTAATACGATTCCCAACCAGGTCATTGAGTTGGATGGGGGCGGCTTGCGCGCCGATGTAACGGCCCGTATTGTTTACGTAGACGGAGAACGGGTGGACATGTCTCCCAAGGAGTACGATCTGTTCTTCTATATGCTGGCTAATCGGAACATCGCTCTTTCCCGTGAAAAACTCATCAGCGAGGTTTGGGGCTATGATTTCTTTGGCGATGCCCGAACCTTGGATACGCATATCAAGCTGCTTCGTAAAAGCCTCGGTCCGTATGCGAAATACATCGTTACTCTGCGCGGAGTAGGCTATCGTTTTGAAGGGAATTGATCGGGATGACACCGGATAAAACAACGGGAAACCGCGAAAAACAAGGAAATCCACATAACTCCCCCCGACGCCATAACGGCATTGGGGGGCGTATCAGCATTTCCTGGAAATTGTTTGCCTACCTTGCGTTATTTACTCTGTTCATTCTGGCCGTTGTGTGGGTTATGCAGATCGGATTGCTCAATTATTTCTATAGTCAGAGCAAGCACAAGGAGATGGAGCTTACGGACACGGCCATTACCGATGCCGTACAGCATCATCCTTCCGAACTGGAAAAAACGGTAAACGATTGCGCAAGAGCCTATCTTTTGTGCATCCGTGTTTTCCGAGTGGATGGCCCGAAAGCCAAACAGATCGTCAGCGCGGACGTCTCCAATGATTGTTTGATCCACCGCATTTCGGATCGCTATCTGACGTATTTGTATAATGAGGCTGTGCATAACGGCGGTCTGTACACCAAGCGCGTGTCCCCGGATGCTCTGTTCTATACCCATCCTGATGCTATGGACAACTGGGATGAGCACGATTATCCTCCCGGAAATAAAGAAACCTTTCGGGATATGCTGTGGACCTCGTCTTTGGAAAAGAGCGTGGATATGCTTCACGTCCGTATTTTTACCGGGAACATGGGCGAGACGTATATTCTTATGCTGAATTCCGAGATGGAGCCCCTGAATGCGACGGTTGAAACGCTGAAGACTCAGTTCTGGATGATCGCATTCATTCTCCTGTGGGGAGCGCTCATTCTGGCGATCCTGATATCCCATAATATATCCGAGCCTATCAAGAAAATGAACCGAGCAGCCAAACGGTTGGCGCAGGGAAGCTATGATGCGGATTTCCGTGTCAGCGGATACCGCGAAGCGGCAGAACTGTCGGAATCGTTAACCAATGCGTCCGAACAGCTATCGCAAAACGATAAACTGCAGAAGGAACTGATCGCCAATATTTCTCACGATCTCCGTACACCGTTGACCATGATCGTGGGGTATAGCGAGGTCATGCGGGATCTTCCCGGTGAGAATACGCCGGAAAATGTTCAGGTGATTATTGACGAGACCGAACGACTGTCCCAATTGGTCAACGACCTGCTGGATCTGTCCAAATTGCAGGCAGGTACACGGGTTTTGAATACGGAAACAATCAACCTTACCGAGCTGATCGAATCCACCATGTTTCGCTATGAGAAGTTGACTCAAAAGGACGGATACCGCATTGAGTATGAGGCGGATGTCGCAGTGGACGTGCAGGCTGACCGTACCATGCTCTTGCAGGTCATCTACAACCTCATCAACAACGCTATCAACTATACGGGCGAGGATAAGCTGGTTCGGGTGACGCAGGCCTTGACGGGGAACGGGAACCGCGTTCGTGTTTCGGTTATCGATAGCGGTGTAGGAATTCCCCCCGAACAGATTCCTCTGATCTGGGATCGATATTACAAGATTGATAAAGTGCATCGCCGTGCCATGATCGGCACGGGGTTGGGACTCTCCATTGTCAAGCAGATCCTGGAAGCGCACCACACGACCTATGGTGTAGAGAGCAAGGAGGGAAGCGGATCCACCTTCTGGTTTGAGTTGCCTGTGGAATCCGTTGGTCAGGAAATGTCGCCATCCGAAAATCTTTCCTAACCCCTTGCATTTCTGTCCAAAATGATGTATAATGGTGTAAAATATGGAATATCGACGAAATGGAGTCAACCATGCTTGATCTGAATCGCGAGCTCCACCCTCTTTTGCTCGAAAAACTGACCTGTCCCGTTTGCGGATACCCCCTCTCTATCTCTCCCGACGGGCGCAGTCTCGGGTGTTTTGCCCTGAATGATCTGCCCAAGCCAAATACAAAAACCCATTTGTTTGACGGAGGCGCAGGCGGTTACGTTCCCCTGTCTCCCCGTCACAGTGGAGGCGGGGATTCAAAGGATGCGGTTCGGGCGCGAACGGCTTTTCTCCATCACGGTTACTACGCACAGGCAGCCGAAGCACTAACTGCGTTGGTTCAGGAGTATACCCCCGCCGACGGATGTGTGCTGGATGCGGGGTGCGGAGAAGGATACTATTCCAATCGCATTGCCCTGACGGGATATCCTACGTTGGGAGTTGATCTCTCAAAATTCGCTGTGGACGCTGCGGCCAAGTCGGCGCGCGCCCATCGAATGGCGTGCGGACAAGCCTCCCGTACGCTGTACGCCGTGGGAAGCGTATTTGAATTGCCCGTACAAGATGGCGCCTTCGACACCGTGACCAACGTGTTTGCTCCGTGTGCGCCCGGGGAATACGCCCGCGTGTTGAAATCGGGCGGCCACTTGATCGTAGCCGGCGCGGGAGAGCGGCATTTATTTGGACTCAAGAAATTGGTCTACGACGATCCGTATTTAAATGAGCCCCGCCGCGACCTACCGGAAGAAGGAAACGATTTACATCTTGCAGATATCCGTCATGTAACCTTTCCCATCGTTGTGGAAGGGCAGGAACACATACAAGCCCTCTTTTCCATGACTCCCTACTATTGGCGGACAAGCCCTGACGGTCACGAACGACTCAAGGCCGCCGAACGGCTGGAGACCGAGGTCTCCTTTGACTTCCATATTTACGAAAAGCTTTGATATCAAATATATTTTCCATTGAAAGGAATTGCCATGAGCACCACCGAAACCGTATTCAACAAGAAGATTTCTCTCTGTATTCCCATGTATAACGAGAACAGCATCATTGCTGACACCGCCAAGACACTCCATGAGTATATGTCCGCTACCTTTACCGATTACGAGATCATTTTCTCCAACGACGGTTCCAAGGATGGCTGTGACAAGACTGTGGAGAATCTCAACCTGCCCAATGTCCGTGTCGTGGGCTATCCCGATAACAAGGGTAAAGGATGCGCCGTCCGTACCGCGCTCCTGGCCGCAGAGGGTGATATCGTCATGTTCACCGATGCCGATCTGGCTTACGGTACCGACGTCGTGAAGCAGGTTTATGACGAGTTTGTCGCTCATCCCGAGGCAGATATGGTCATCGGATCCCGCAACCTTCATAAGGACGGCTACGAGGGGTATACCTTTATTCGTAAGCTGATGTCCAAAACCTATATCAAAGTACTTTGCTTTGTAGGCGGCTTCAAGCTTTCGGATTCCCAGTGCGGCTGTAAAGCCTTTACCAAGCAGACGGTTATGGAGATTTTCCCCCGCTGTGAGGTCAACGGCTTTGCCTTCGACTTTGAAGCCATTCTGTGGGCAACCAAGCTGGGCAAAAAGATCGTGGAAACGCCTGTGAAGATCATCAATCACCGTGAATCCAAGGTCAACATTGTGAAGGATACCTTCAAAATGCTCAAGGATCTGCGGAAGATGAAGAAGCGTATCAAGAAAATTGAGATCGAAGTCAAGTGAATCAATATCCCCGCGGGTCGCGGGGATATTTTTTTCTTTTTTGCAGAAAATCGTCAAAACATCTATACAAATTCTTTTTTTTATGTTATAATATACTCTGTATAGAAATATCTATTTTGAAAGGATCCGATATGGCATACAACAACGATAACAAGAATAAAAAGTCTTACAAATCCGAAGGTGGAAGGGGAACGAAGAAATACCCTGCTGATAAAAATTTTTCGCCTGCCGGAGAGCGTCCTCGTAAGGAAGGAAAGCCCGTTCACGATCGTGGCGAGAAAAAGCCTTACGAAAAGAAGGCATACGGTGACAAGCCGTATAGTGACCGTCCTCGTGACGAGTACAAGACCTATGAGAAAAAGCAGTACGACCGCGATACCCGTGACTACGACGAAGATGGCAACACTCCCGATCCCGAAGCAGAGGGCCTGGTGATCGGCCGTAACGCCGTCCGCGAGCTGCTCCGCTCCGACCGTACCGTGGACAAGCTTCTGGTACGCCGCGGCGATAGAGAAGGTTCTATCGTTGTGCTGGTAGCTGAAGCTGTTGAGAAGGGAATTCCCGTGGTGGAAGTGGATAAAGCCAAGCTGGATAGTCTTGCCGGTTTCGTTCCTCACCAGGGTGTTATCGCCATGGTGGCTCAGAAAGAGTATTGCACCGTAGAGGACATTCTGGCAATCGCTGCCGAACGCGGTGAAAAGCCCTTCATCGTCATTGCAGACGGAATCACCGATCCCTACAATCTAGGTGCACTGATCCGCTGTGCCGAGGGCTGCGGTGCCCACGGCCTGATCATTCCTCGCCGTCGTGCAGTAGGTTTGACCGCGTTGGTTGCCAAGTCCTCCGCGGGCGCTATGGAGCATCTGGCTGTCGCAAAGGTTGCCAACGTTCACCAGACCATTCTGGATCTGCAAAAGGCAGGTGTGTGGGTCTATGCAGCCGAAGCAGGCGGTTCTGCTCATTACAATACTAATTTTGAAGGCCCCTGCGCGCTGGTCATGGGCAGTGAGGGGGACGGTGTATCCCGCGTGGTCAAGGAGACCTGTGACGGTATCGTGTCCATTCCTATGTACGGGCACGTCAATTCCTTTAATGTTTCCACTGCCGCTTCTGTTATCTTGGCAGAGATCGCCCGTCAGCACCATAAGGAATAAGCGAACAGACCCCTTAGTTCATCAGGAAGGGAGGGACTGACTTGTCCGAACCGAGAAAAAATTCGAAAAAAAAGCCTGAACATACGTCCGTGGACTGGGCAGAAAAGCTGAAGGCCTCCATGAATGAAGATTACGAGGAATCGAGTACGACTCAAAGTATGGCTACAGATGATGACCTCGCTGCGTTGCTTCGTGCGCAGTTGGGCAAGACTTCTGCGAAACCGTCCTTGTTGGAATCCTTAGACACATCGGATTTTGAAGAGGATTACAGGGAAGACGATCCCGAGGAGTACATCGAGGAAGAGCCCGAGGAGTACACCGAGGAAGAGTCCGAGGAGTATACCGAGGAAGAGTCTGAGGAGTACATTGAGGAAGAGCCTGAGGAGTACACCGAGGAAGAGCCCGAGGAGTACACCGAGGAAGAGTCCGAGGAGTATACCGAGGAAGAGTCTGAGGAGTACATTGAGGAAGAGTCTGAGGAGTACATTGAGGAAGAGCCTGAGGAGTACACCGAGGAAGAGTCTGAGGAATACATCGAGGAAGAATCTGAGGAGTACACCGAGGAAGAGTCTGAGGAGTACATCGAGGAAGAGTCCGAGGAGTACACCGAGGAAGAGCCTGAGGAGTACATCGAGGAGGAGTCTGAGGAGTACACCGAGGAGGAGTCTGAGGAGTACACCGAGGAAGAGTCTGAGGAGTACATCGAGGAAGAGTCTGAGGAGTACATCGAGGAAGAGCCTGAGGAGTACACTGAGGAAGAGTCTGAGGAGTATACCGAGGAGGAGTATGAGGAGTATACCGAAGAAGAGTCCGAAATTTTCGAAGCAGAAGAATCTGAAGACTATGACGAAAAAACGGATGATATGACCATCGCGGCATCGTCGGTCGATCAGAGTGCTCCGTCAGGGGTAGGTATGTATTACCGACGTCCGATCCGGGACTACTTGTCGGATGATCGTTTAAATGGCTTGTCGCCCAACGAAATGGTTGGCGGTCACCGTTTGCGGATGCTGGATGAACAAAACAGTCGATTGCTGGAGCAAGAAAATGTATCTGTATCGTCCTGGAACACGGGAGAAGAAATCGCAAAAGGGGAAATAGGCAGTCATGCCGGTCTCTCAAGTGGTGAGGTTTCTCCGGCAACGGATGAAACGGATCCGGAGCTTCGCGAAGAGCATCGGACAGACCGCGCGAGAAAACCGTATATCTATATCCAAGATTCGCTGCAATTGGGCTTGGATGATATTTCACCCATTCCGCCCTATACGGATCTTTTGCCTAAGGAGCAAGCCCGGGATGCGGATCCATCCGTGGCTGATGAGTCCGGTGAAGGGAACTGTGTGATCTACACAGAGGCAATGACACAGTCCGACGAAACGGAAGAAACGTTGCGGGATACTGAGCTGATCATGAAGCTCGGGTATGAAGCTTCTTTGCACCACGCGGAACAGCAAGCGCGGATCGATAAGATCAGCGAAAAAACGCATGAGAATCGCGAGTCTTCTTCTGACAAATCCTTTTGGGAGAATGGCGGTCATGAGTACCGTGGACGCGATGATACCGATCGTGTGGAAGCAGCCTATGTGCGAGCTAAAAACAGAAACACGGCGAGGCTCTGGGTGGCCGGTCTGGGTGTTTTGTTCGCTCTTGTGTACGACCTCATTCCTCTTTTGATTGCAAGGGATGTATTGACGGAACGACTGGATCTGCGATGGGTAGCTCTTGCGGGGCTTTCATTGATGGTTTGTATCTGTTTGCCTTTCGTCACTCGCTTGGCGAGAGGATTTAAGAGCCTGCTGGATTTTGAACCGGATCAATATGCGGTTGCTTCCATAAGTGTTGCCGTCTCATTGATCCATAACGGGATTGCCTGCTGGGTGGGAGATCCGTATACTTTCCCGCTTTTCTGCAGCCCGGGACTGTTCATGCTCTTATTGGGCGCTGTTTCCGAGTATCTCGTCAAGGAGGGAGAGCACAGAGCCTTTACCGTAGTGTCCTGCGGAAAACCGATCCATATACTAACCGGTGAAATTACGCCGGCAGCAGCTGCTCTGAACCGCCTTGAGGAGAATTCCAACGCGGATCAGAATCGCAAAAAAGTGGTCGGAGGCAAAAAGCACCGTATCCTGACCGTTGTCCGTGCGGGGCGTATTGCCGATTACTTTGCCCGTACCAAACGATATAATCCGTATATGGGGCACCTGAATTATCTGCTTCCCGCAGCGCTTTTGGCCGCCATCCTGTGTGCAGGCTTCAAGCTGGTCATGGAGGGAAGTTTCCTGATGGATGGAGTGCGTACTTTTACAGCAACGTATTTGGCCTGCTTGTCCGGTGCATACCTGCTGGCTATGTCATATCCGCTGTTTTACGTAAATGGTGTACTCAGCAAAAAAGGTTCTGCCGTGATTGGTTCTGCCGCTCCGTCAGAATACGCAGGGAAGTACCCCGCCTGTTTGATTTTCCCGGACGGAGATGCGTTGAAATCCCTGTATCGAAAGGATATTACTCTGCGGGGAGATGACCGTTCCGAGGAATGTCGCCGTATGGCGGATTGGGTTTTCCGTTTGCTGAATACGCCCCTCGCAGTAGAGCCGGCTATTCGTGACGGTTATGCGGAGGATTACCGAATCGACATCGCGGAAGTTCAGGAGAACTCTATCAGACTCTATCTGATAGACGATCGGAAAGAGCGCACGACAGAGATTATGATGGGTTCCCATGAGGCTTTGACACGGAGCGGAATTCGATTGCCCAAGATCAATATGGAACAACGTTATAAAAAGAGTGAAGGAAGCCATGTTCTCTATATGGCTTTCAATCGTAGCTTCCATTTGGCATACGCGGTGGAATATCGTGTCGGTCGTACCTTTGCCCACGTGGCTATGGCGCTTTCGGACATGGGATATCGGATATCCATATCCGCTTTCGATCCGCTTGTAAATCCCGATATGGAAGGGATCAATCGGTTGCGTAAGAACTATCCTATGGAGGTTATTCGCCCCACCGGATATGAATCCGTGCGAAGAATCCGTTCCGGTGGTTTAATTGCAACGGGACGCAGTATGGATCTCGTACAGCCTTTGACCGCTTGTCATGATATGGATCGAGTGTATCGTCGAGGACATCTGATCAGTTGGCTGAGTATTCCCGTTACGTTGATCTTATCGGCGCTTACCATTTGTTTGGGAAGTGACTTACATGTTATGGCAGGCGTTGTGACAGCATGGCAGTTCCTGAACGCAGCTCTGATTTATCTTGTGAGCCGCACCGCTTTCAGGCATAAGAATACGGCCCGTGATGCAGAAAAAGATAAAAAAGCGAAAGAGCCCAAGCTCAAACAAAAAAAGAAAAAATAAGTATGTCGTTCGTGATGAACGATCAAATAAGGATAATAGCATATGAACCAAAACGAAAAACGCATGCTTCTGACCTCTGTCTCCCGCCCCGGACGCTATGCGGGCGGTGAGTACGGTCAGATCATCAAGGATAAGAACACGGTCAAGGCACGATTTGCTTTTGCTTTCCCCGATTCCTACGAGATCGGTATGTCTAATCTGGGCGTCCGTATCCTCTACCATTGCCTCAACCTCCACGATGACATCTGGTGTGAGCGAACCTACGCTCCCTGGGTGGATATGCAGGAGAAAATGAAGGAGCAGAACGTGCCCCTCACCTGTCTGGAGAGCGGCGACCCCGTTTCCGAATTCGACTTCCTCGGCTTTACCCTCCAGTACGAGATGTGCTACACCACCGTTCTGAATATGCTGGAGCTTTCGAAGATCCCCCTGCGTGCAGCAGACCGCGGTGAGGATTGCCCCCTGGTCATCGGCGGCGGCCCCTGCTCCTACAACCCCGAGCCCGTGGCCGACTTCTTCGACCTTTTCAATATCGGTGAGGGTGAGGAAATGCTCCCCGAGATCGTCCGCCTCTATATCAAGATGAAGGAAGAGGGAACCTATACCCGCGCCGCTTTCTTGCATGAGGCCGCCCGCACCATCCGAGGTGTGTACGTCCCCTCCCTCTACACCGTCACCTATAACGAGGACGGCACCGTCGAAGCATACACCCCCGTTTACGACGACATTCCCAAGACGGTCACCAAGCGCATCGTGGAGGATCTGGACAAGACGCCTTTCCCCGACAAGGTGGTCATGCCCTACATCGAGACGGTGCAGGATCGCATCACCGTAGAGGTGGGTCGCGGCTGTATCCGTGGCTGCCGTTTCTGTCAGGCGGGTATGGTCTACCGCCCCGTCCGCGAAAAGTCCCCCGAGGTGGTGGACTGCCAGTGCCGCGCCATCTTCGAGTCCTCGGGCTATGAGGAAATGTCCTTGTCCTCCCTGTCCATCAGCGACTACACCAAAGTAAACGAGCTGACCGACAGCCTCTTGTCCTGGTCGAACCCCAACATGGTCAGCCTGTCCCTGCCCTCTCTGCGCGCCGACTCCTTCACCCGCGAGCTCATGGATAAGGTGGCCTCCATCCGCAATTCCACCATCACCTTCGCCCCCGAGGCAGGCTCCCAGAGACTCCGCGACGTCATCAACAAGAACCTCTACGAGGAAGACCTCATGCGCGCCGTCAACGTGGCCTTTGACGTGGGCAAGAATCAGGTCAAGCTCTACTTCATGCAGGGTCACCCCACCGAAACCGACGAGGATCTGGCGGAAATTCCCGAGTTGGCGCACCGCGTGGTGTCTGCTTACTATCAGAATCCCAACCGCCGCAAGGGTCAGCACGCCCAGGTCACCATCAGTGTCTCCCCCTTCATCCCCAAGCCCTTCACCCCCTTCCAGTGGGAACCTCAGGATACCCTTGAGGAGATGGAGCGCAAGCAGGCCTTCGTGGGCTCCTGCGTCCACGACCGCCGCGTGAAGTACAACTACCACAACGCCAAGACCTGCCATCTGGAGGCGGTCTTTGCCCGCGGCGACCGCCGCCTCGCTCCCGCTCTGGAGGAGGCCTGCCGCCGTGGCTATAAGTTCGAAGCTTGGTCGGAGTTCTTCAACTACGAGGGGTGGATGGAGATCTTTGCTGAAACCGGCATCGATCCCGCTTTCTATGCCAACCGCCGCTACGGTCTGGATGAAGTCCTGCCTTGGGATGTCATCGACTGCGGCGTGACCAAGAAATTCCTGCAGAGAGAAAACGCCAAGGCTCACGAGGGGAACACCACCCCCAACTGCCGCGAGAACTGCTCGGGCTGTGGTGCCAATAAGATGGGAGGTGAGCGCGCATGCTGTCCCAAGAAAAACTGAACCGTATTTCCAAGTTTGACCGCCCCATGCTGGACGCGCCCATTACGGTGCGTGTGGTATTCCGGAAGACGGGCAACCTCCAGTACTTCTCCCACCTCGACCTCCAGCGCACGTGGCAGAGAGTCCTTGTCCGCGCCTCCATCCCCATGTGGTATACGCAGGGCTTTAACCCCCACAGTAAGATCGTTTTCGGCGTGCCCCTGCCCGTAGGCTCCGAGGGCATGGAGGAGATGGTGGATCTCCGTATCGACCGTGAGATCACGCCCGCCGAGATCAAGGCTCAGCTCAACGCCGAGCTGACAGATGAAATGCAGGTTTCCGAGGTCTATATCCCCAAGACCGCCTTCTCGGATATCGCGTGGGGCACCTACCAAATGACCATCAAGACCCCCGGTGACCCCGTTGAGATCGCAAGCTCCATCAATAGCATCTTCGCCCCCGACGCAGAGCCCATCGTCATGACCAAGCGTTCCAAGTCGGGTGACAAGGAGGTCAACATCCTCCCCATGATCCATTCAGTCAAGGCCGTGGCCGCCGACGGGCTCATCAAGCTCCGCGCCACCCTCCGCGCTGGCAACACCGAAAACCTCAATCCCGAGTATCTCATCAAGGCTATGCGGGATAAACTGGGCATTCTCCCCGAGGACGGTGCGCTGGACGAGGTATGGTACCGCATCCTGCGCATTGGCTTCCACGATGAGGCCGGCGTTGCGGTCGGGAAGTGGTTCCGCTGATCCCAACCACATAGAAAAAAGGGCGATCCCCGCGGGGATCGCCCTGAAAAAAGTTATATCAATACGCCTCGATCTCACCCATCGATTCATACCCCGTATAAGTCGCAGGATCGATCACGCCGTCCGCATTCGTCCCCGTGGCCGAACCGCCTCCCACGATGGAGTAGGTAGCCCCCGCCGTCAGATCAGCCGAGCTGAAGACGATGGAGGAAATGGCCTTGGGCAACTGAAAGGCCGCGATGACGTTGCCATCCTTGTCCGCAATGCCGACGATCTCGCCTGCAGAAAGCCCCGTACTGCGCCAAGAGGCAGCCAGCACCGCTTGCCCCCCATTCTCGGCGGACTCGGCCATGCCGCTGCTGCCAACAGCGAGTAGCATACCGCCCGATACGGTGACACTGTAATTTCCGTCGCCCGAATCAATGGGACCGTTGCCGTTGTCGGTGGGGCCGTATACGATCACCGTACCCCCCGTGATGACAATGTTTCCGTTGGAGTCAATGCCGTCACCGCCCGCGTCGAAGACGTTGTAGCCCCCTGCGAAGTTCAAAAGAGGGGTGTCGGTGGAGGTGGTCTCTGTGTCCCCGCTCCGAGGTCTTCCGCCCGGGAAGCCTCCGGGAGGTGTTCCTCCGGGGCCGCCGAATCCACCGCCCATGCCGTTCGTGGCGTTCGCGCCGTCGTCGGAGGCCGTGATGCGGTTGGTACCGCCCAAAACGTTGATGTGCAGAGCCTCCAGACCCTCAAAGCTCTGGGCAACGGTCAGTACGCCGCCGCTGACGGTCAGCTCCTTCTCGGCATGAATGCCGTCGTCCGCGGCGCGGATGTGGATCATACCGTTGGAAATATGCACGTTGGTATCGCTGTGAATGCCGTCGTCCTGCGCCACAATGGTGATCTTCCCGCCGCTGACCGTGAGATTCCCTGCGGCCTTCAGACCCTTTGCGCTGATGGCGGCCTTGTCAGCCGAGCTTTCCCCCATCATACCGCCGGGTCTGCCGAAGCCTCCGCCCATGGAGCCGCTTGTGGGGTTTCCTTCGAATTCCTTCAGCACCACTCCGTCGGTATCGGTGGTGGTCAACACCATGTTGCCACCGCTGACCGTGAGGTCGGTAGCCGCCGAGAGTCCGTCACCCTTGGCGGTGATATAGAGGGCACCGTCGGTTACCGTAAGATAACCCTTGCCCGTGGCTTCGGTGTTGGCGGTCTTCACGCCGTCCCCGCCTGCGTTGACGGTGACGGTGCCGCCGCTCATCTCCAAAGAATCGTTGGCGCGGATGCCTGCACCCACCGAGGTAACGGTAACGGTACCGCTCTTGATCTTCAGATCGTCCTTGGTATTGATGCCCTTGTCGGCGTTGCCCTTGATGTGAAGCTCGCCGCCGCCGTTCAGCTCCAGATCCTCACAGGAATAGATACAGGCGTTGGGGTAGACCTCGCCCTCCACCTGCTCCTCGTCGGGGATCACGTAGCCCACGCCGTCGGAAAGAATATTCACCGAGTTCTCTGCGGTGAAGATCACCACCTTCTTGGGGGCGGATTTGACGTAGATCGCAGGTCCGTGGGTGCAGGACAGGGAAGCACCGTTGAGCATCAGGGTCACCTTGCTCTCGTCGGCGGTGTCTACGATGATCTGCCCGTCGGCCAGCGTACCGCTGATCAGATAGCTTCCCGCGCGGGTCACGGTGACGGTGGTGCCTTCGACGGTCGCACCGTCCCCTTCAATATTAATGGTCTCTCCCAGATCGATGACCGTTTCTCCCGTGGGGGTGTAGTCTCCCACGGCGGGATCTTCGGCGGGAGTGGTGACGGGGGCCGTTTGAGGTTCTGCGGTCATGTCGGCGTTCCCCGTTGAGGGGGTGATCTCCACGCCGTCCACCGTGACGGAGCCGCCAAGAGACGGGGGATCGGCGGGATCACCGCTTAGATCCCTTCGACAAGCCGAGACCGAAGCCGCTGTTGAGAGGATCAGAGCGGCGCAGATGACGCGGAGGAGGTTTTTTTTCATGATGCACTTCCTTAGCTGATTTGCATGATACAGTATACACCCTCTCTGTGTCATCCCAAAGTCAATTTGTTTGCACTTTTATGAAATTTCTGTGAATCTTTCAAGAATACAACTCAATTCCCACAACCGAAAGGAAACGAAATGAAACTGACTCTTGTAGCCACCTGTATGTTCGGCCTGGAAAAGCTCCTCGGCGAGGAGATCGACGCCCTTGGCCTGAAACGCCTGGACACCATGGACGGGCGTGTGACCTTTGAAGGCGAGGAGATCGACATCCCCCGCGCCAACATCGCCCTGCGCTGTGCGGAACGCGTGTTTATCCGTCTCGGCCTGTTCCCGGCTCGCAGTTTTACCGAGTTGTTTGACGGAACAAAAGCTCTCCCTTGGGAGGAGTGGATCGGACGTGCCGACGCCTTCCCCGTGAAGGGTCACTCCATCAAGAGCGGCCTGACCTCTCTGCCCGATTGCCAGAGCATCGTGAAGAAAGCCGTGGTGGAGCGCCTCCGCGAGAAGTACGGCATCTCCTGGTTTGAAGAAACGGGAGCAAAATATCAAATCGAATTCTTCATCTTTAAAGATGTGGCCGCCCTTATGATCGACACATCGGGCGTGGCTCTCCACAAACGCGGCTATCGTCCCGAGGCAGGCGCTGCCCCCTTGCGCGAGACGCTGGCGGCGGCATTGGCCCTGACTGCCCGTCCCCGCGAAGATATCCTCTTCTGGGATCCCTTCTGCGGTTCGGGCACCATCGCCATTGAAGCTGCCATGATTGTCAGCGGCCGTGCACCCGGCCTGGGACGGAGCTTTGCGGGAGAGGAATTTACCAATATCCCCAAGCCCCTCTGGGATGCCGCCCGCGAGGAAGCACAGGCAAAGATCCGCACCGACTGCAAGTTTGAGGTCTACGCCTCGGATATCGATGAGGACATCCTGGACATCACATACGAAAATGCACTGCGTGCAGGGGTGGAAGAATATCTCAACATTTTCCAAGCCGATGCCCGCAAGATCAAGAAGGAAGACCGAAAGGGAACCGTGGTCTGCAATCCTCCTTACGGCGAACGCATGGGTGAACGGGAGGAGATAGAACGTCTGTACCAACAGCTCGGTGGATCATTCAAAGCCTTGTATCCTTGGCAGATCTACGTTCTGACTTCTTGTGACCGCTTCGACCGTCTCTACGGTCAGCGCGCTGACAAGGTGAAGAAGCTCTACAACGGCATGCTTCCATGTTACCTATACGAGTATTTCAAGCCGGCGGAGGCCCGCACGGAAGGCCAGCGTACCGCTAAAGAGATTTTTGACCGTAAATCCGATAAACGCCCGGATTTCAAAAATGGCGACCGTAAGCCCTACGGTCCGCGAAACGATCGACCTTTCCCGCCAAAGAAAAAATATTGATAACTTTCCTTCATTGAGGCAACTTGCACATCCCATACATGCCATACCACAAAATCACCAACCGTCAACTTTGGGACTTTTGCCCCCGCCTCTCGGGGTAAATAAGAAGAAATTGTAAATATTGACACCTTTCTTGCCCAAAATCACAAAAAGACTGTTGACAAATTGGTGATTTTGTGGTATATTATTTTCATAAACATGAACAAAACCTTTGTGAATTGTTACTATGCCTCACAGAGGGCTTGTCAATTTGACTGAACCCCTCCCGATTTTACTCGCGTTTGCTTGTTAAGTCGGGTTTTCTGTCGGTTTTTCTGTTATCTGAAGGGAAGGAGTTGGAATATGCCTCGCTTTTTTGTGGAGCCATCCGCTATACAGGGTGACAGAATCATTTTGACGGGCGATAATGCCCGCCACGCATCCTACTCTTTACGGCTTGCTCCGGGAGACAGGATCAAGGTGTGCGATCAGAAGACCGCATACCTGTGTGAAATGATTTCCTTCGATAGCGAAACCGCTGTGGCGCAGATCCTGTCATCCAATCCTGTGGATACAGAGCCCCCTTTTCTCGCTTGCCTCTATCAAGCTCTTCCAAAGGGCGACAAACTGGACACGATCATCCAGAAAGCTGTGGAGTGTGGCGTTACTGAGGTAATCCCTTTTGAGAGCAGTCGTTGCATTGTACGTGCCAAGCCCGAAGCAGAAGCGCGAAAAACCGAGCGCCGATGCCGTATTGCCGAGGAAGCAGCTAAGCAGTGCGGGCGAGGGGTCATCCCCGTTGTAAGACCAATAGTTACGTACGAGCAGGCTCTTCGGATGGCAGAAGGAAAAGATTTGATTCTGTTCTGCTACGAAGGCGATGGCGTGACTCCTCTGCCGTCGGTGTTGGCGCAAGCACGTCCTGTTCTTGAGCAAGCGGAACAGAATGGAAGAAAACCCGAAATCGCTATTTTTGTTGGCAGCGAGGGCGGCTTTTCACCTGAGGAAGCTGGTGCAGCCCGTGACCTGAATGCGTGTATGACGGGGCTCGGCAAACGAATCCTTCGAACCGAAACTGCTTCCGGATTCGTCTTAAGCTGCCTTATTTATGCTTTGGAGTTGTAATCCTGTTTTTTCCTGTACCCGATTCCGCGCGGCGGATATGTATATTTATTTTATGAAGCAAATAAACAAAGAGAGGTAAAAGTCTATGTCTAACAGACTGTTTCAAAGCGTGATCCATCAAATGAAGGAAGCGGTTGACCGTACCATTGGTGTCATCGATGAGACCGGTGTCGTAATTGCCTGCTCCGAGCTCGTTAAAATTGGCGAAGTGCGTCAGGCCATTCGGGATGAATTGGCGTATACCACCGATATCGTTGTGTCGGGTGGATATACCTATCGTCCTCTGTCCGGCGGTACCAAGCGCGAGTACGTTGTTTTCGTAGAAGGTGAAGACTCTGAGGCCGATAAGACCTCCCGCCTGCTCTGCGTGGCTCTCGGAAATATCAAGAACCTGTATGACGAGAAGTACGACAAGGGTTCCTTTATCAAGAATATCATTTTGGATAACATCCTTCCTTCCGATATTTACATCAAGTCTAAGGAGCTGCATTTCAACGCCGAGGAATCCCGCGTGGTGTTCCTGGTCAAGTTCTCGGGCAAGACCGACATGATGCCCTTTGAGATGCTTCAGAATATGTTCCCCGACAAGGCTCGTGACTATGTCATCAGCGTTGGTGAGCATGATATTGTCTTGGTCAAGGAAGTTAAGCCCGGTGCAGAGAACAGAGAGATGGAGAAGGTGGCTACGAACATCGTAGATACGATGTCTTCCGAATTTTACACCAAGGTAACCGTTGGTGTTTCTACCATTGTCGAGAACATCAAGGATCTGGCTCGCGCATACAAGGAGGCTCAGATTGCGCTGGATGTTGGTAAGGTCTTTGAAAATGAGAAGAGTGTTGTCAGCTATGAGAACCTCGGTATCGGCCGTCTGATCTACCAGCTTCCCACCACTCTTTGCGAAATGTTCCTTCAGGAGGTCTTCAAGAAGGGAAGCTTGGAATCCTTGGATCGTGAGACACTCATGACCATTCAGTGCTTCTTTGAGAACAACCTCAACGTTTCCGAGACCTCTCGTAAGCTTTTCGTGCACCGCAATACTCTGGTGTACCGCCTGGAAAAGATCCGCAAGCTCACCGGTCTGGATCTGCGCGAATTCGAGCACGCTATTACCTTCAAGGTCGCTTTGATGGTTAAGAAGTACCTCAGCTCCAAGCCCGGCAAGTTTTGAGCAAAAGACGGTACGTTGACGGTACAGGAGCACTCTGTGCATAAATAGGATTGAGTCGACATACAATGTATGTAGCCCTGTTCGCAATCATCGCGCCAAAGGATTGAAAACCAAGTATGAAACAAGTTACCTATCAATTAAAAGGCATGGTTACGGAAGCCATGCTTCCCGCAATGACAGCATCGTGCGAGAGCTTGCGCGGTGTACGCAACGTTCATGTAGCCGTGACCGATGCGGAATCCGCACAGCTGATTTTGACGATTGAAGAGGAATTTATTCCTTTTGCAGAGCGTGATCTCACACGAATCATGACAGCCAAAGGGCTGGATTTGATGCTTCCGGCTCTGTCCGTTGACAAAGTTTCGGATGTGCCGCCAACATTTTCCACCCGTTCGAGTGAGCCCTTCTCCGAAATGGTTACCGAAAGTAAGAACCCTGACCGCTTCGTGTCTTCTCCTGCTCCCAAGGAAGGAAAGAAGATCAGCCTGACCGCCGCGATCTCCACCGTGATAACCTCGGTAGTCCTCGCTGTGCTGTTGACCTTCTCCTTGACTACCGCTTATATGAAAAATGACGTTCCTAACGTCATCCAACCCGGGCAGGGGAGCGAAGAGGAGGATCTGTTTGCTGAGCTTGACGTGATCGACCGTCTCTTCCGTTCCGCTACTATGCTGGAGGAACTGGACGACGATGCCATCATTGCTTCGGTTCTGAAGGGCTACGTAGCCGCTACCGGCGATCTGTACGCCGAGTACTTCACGGAGGAAGAGTTTAAGGATCAGACCAGTAGTCAAAACGGCGAAATGTGTGGCGTTGGTATCAGCGTGGTAAACGCAACCATCGAGATCAGTGGCATTTCCTATCAAGTGATTACGGTTGCCAACGTCTATCCCGATTCTCCTGCAGAAGCCGCAGGCGTACTGCCCGGCGACCATATTGTGTTCGTCGGAACTGGAGAAGATAAAACGCTGGTTCACGACATTGGCTATACCGAAGCCCTCAACCGCATGAAGGGTGAGGAGGGAAGCGAGTGCTCCTTTACGGTCTACCGCCGTCCCGTCGGTGCAGCTGAGAGCGTGGATTATGAGGAAGTTGAGATAACGGCAATTCGCCAAAAGCTCACCACCCGCTCGGTTATCGGTCGTGTTCACGCCGAGGATCCTACCGTGGGTATTATTAAAATGTTAAGTTTTGACAATACCACATTGGAACAGTTTACCGATGCGGTTGAAACACTGAAAGCAGAAGGCTGTCAGTATTTCGTCTTCGATCTGCGGAATAATCCCGGCGGTCTTCTCACTTCGGTGGAGGACGTGCTGATCCTGTTCTTGCAGGAGGGCGATACCGTGATCTCCACCAAAGATTCCTCCGGACGGGAGTCTGTGACCAAGATCGGTGTCAACGCCGAGGGCGTCGTCACTTGCGGATCCGGTGTTTTGAAGAAAGAAGATATCGGCAAGTACCGTGACCTCAAATTCTCTTTGATCGTAAACGAGTATTCCGCCTCCGCCGCCGAGCTTTTCACCGCCAACATGCGGGATTACAAGCTTGGCAAGATCGTGGGCGTCAAGACCTATGGTAAGGGCTCCATGCAGACTACCTTCTCTTTGGCCCGATATGGCTACGACGGCGCGCTGAAGCTCACCACCGCCCACTACTTCCCGCCCTGTGGGGAAGGGTATGACGGCATCGGCATTACGCCCGACGTCCCCGTCGAGCTTTCCGAGGAAGCCCTCAAGTACAACATCAACCTGCTTCCCGACGGGCTGGATAACCAGCTTACGGAAGCTATCAAAACCATGAAATCAAGCAATAACCCCTAAAGGGGATTCCCTCGGAGCGGGTGATGGCCCGCTCCGTTGGGTGTCCGCTCCCAAGAGCGGCATAATATCAGCACATAAGGAGACCAGAACAATGGCAGAGAACATCAAGCAGAAGTATACAAAACAGGGTTATCAGGATCTCGTTGACGAGCTGAAATACCTGAAACTGACCCGCCGTGAAGAAATCAAGGAGCAGATCGCCGTTGCCCGTGGCTTCGGTGACCTTTCCGAGAACGCCGAGTACGACGAGGCCAGAAACGAGCAGGCCAAGGTAGAAGCCCGCATCCAGGAGTTGGAATCCCTCATTGAGAACGCCGAGATCATCGACGAGAGCATGATGGACGCCCGTTCCATCAGCCTTGGTTCGGTTGTCAAGCTTTACGACGAAGACTTCGACGAGGAGATCACTTACAGCATCGTCGGCTCCAACCAGGCAGATCCTCTGGAGCATATGATCTCCGATCAGTCTCCCATCGGTCGCGCCCTTATGGGTAAGAAGGCCGGTGACCGCGTTACCGTTACCGCGCCCGCAGGCGAGCTTCACTTTGAGGTGAAGGAAGTCACCCGCGCAGGCCACTAATCTGAAAGGGAAGGAACTTGGACGTCTCTCAATCGGCTGCAGATCGCGAGCCGCGGCGGCCGGTTCCTTCTCTTTGTACTTATTATACAGGGGCGCTGCCCCTGTACCCCGCCAAGAACCTTTTTGAAAAAAGGTTCTTGGAACTCCCAAAACTTTTATAACTCATTTCTTAGTTCTTTAGAATCCAACATCTTTCTTTCACGAAGGGCTTTGGTAGGTGATCGGGGGCAAATCCCCGGTACACTTCGTTTTGATCAGAAAGGAAAACCCATGTCCAATTACCATGTCAACTATCGCCAGAATCCCATTGACCCCCCCGAACCCGAGGATCAGAACGAGAATCTCGGTTCGGGCGACAAGCTGAAAGCAGGTGACATTGTTGCCGCCTCTCCCACGCTGCGTCGATTGGATAATTTCTGGTATCACCATAAATGGACAGTCATTATCGTGACTTTTTTCGTATCAGTGGCCATTATTTGCCTCTTCCAGTTCGTGGGTCGTCCCGATTATGATACCTCCATCGTCTTCGGCTCCACCTACCGTATGAATAAGGATGAACGAGCCGAGTTTGAAAAACTCATCACCCGATTCTGCCCGGAGGACTTCAACAGCGATGGAGAAAAGTTGGTGAATATCGTGGAGTATCAGGTTTACTCCGAGGAGGAATACGAATCCGCCCGTGAGGAGTACGCCGCCATGACGAACGAGGAGGGAGAAACCGACTCCTTCCACATCAACCGCCAGTACAACATCACCGAGTACAAGAACTTTTCCCAGTACACTATGACGGGAGAGACCTCGGTCTACATCCTCAGCCCCTACCTCTACGCTACCCTGCGGGACGCCCACCGCTTGAAGCCCCTTTCGGAAATTTATACCGATGGGAACCTCCCTGCGGGCGCGCTGGAGGACGGTTTCGGCATCGCCCTGAAGGATACCGATTTCTACAAGTACAACCCTGCCGCCCAGGTTCTTCCCGAGAACTCTATCATCTGCCTCCACCTGCCCACGCTGGGCGGCCGCAGTAAGAACGAGGCGAGATACGCCGAGGATATGGCCTTCTTCAAGGCCATCGCGGACTTTGAGGTGAAGGAATGAACCGGATACCGGAAATAATTGGGATTATCCTATGGGGGATCCTTTTCTGTGTCACATTGGCTTTTGAGGAGGATTATGCTAAGCGGGTGCCGCGAAATATGCTGAGGGCTCCCCGTTATTTGGCGGCCTTGGGTATCGGAACGCCCGTAGCATCCGTGTGGATGATCATTGAAATGCTCAGCGCGGAGGACTGGGAGGAAGCAAGGTTCCTGTATCTTCTGCTGGGGATCCCGCTATTTTCTCTTCTTGCCATTGGGGGAGGATGGCTTGTCCTGATCGCTCTCAACTGGTGCATAGAAATCAAGGATGACCACATCGTGTACCGCAATATCTTTCGCCGTACGCGCACTGTTTACTATCCCGACATCACAGGAATTGAACGCCGTATGCCCAAAAATCCTCCCAAGGATGATCGGATACCGAGCCGTTTTGAGCGTGTCGTCGGAAAACAAAAGCATTTTGGTTCCTACAGTATCTACATAGGCAAACGGTCCATCACGGTGGATGCCGCCGTCTACCACTACGACGGCTCTGCCGAAAGGATCCTCCATGCCATGAAAAAGCAAGGGATCCAATGCCCCGTCACTACCAAAAAGACATGGTTTGCATGAACCCATCAAGATCCCTAAAAAGGAACCCAACCTATGAAATCAAAATTCACATCTTCCGTTATGCTCTTCTTCACCGCCATGATTTGGGGCTTCGCATTCGTCGCCCAGGTGTTGGGGAGTGATCACGTAGAACCCTTTACCTTCAACGGCATCCGCTTCATGCTGGGCGCCGTCTCCCTCATTCCCGTATTCTCGATCTTTGAAAAAGAGCAGGATTTGACCACCGTGGAGCGTCGATCTCGGCATAAGCATACCGCTTTGTGTGCCCTATTAGGCGGACTGTTCTTGTTCATTGCCGCAGGCTTGCAGCAATTTGGTGCATTACTCACCCGCGATCCCGGCAAGGGTGGTTTCATTACAGGACTTTACTCGGTACTGACTCCCGTATTTTACTTCTTGATTTTTCGCAAGAAAACGGGCTGGAACACCTGGCTGGGCTGTATCCTCGCCACCGTCGGTCTCTACCTTCTCTGTGTACGCGATGGGGAGGGAACCATGTTTGGTCTGGGGGAGCTGGTGCTCCTGCTGAGCGCTGTCTTTTGGGCAGGGCACATCCTTTTGGTGGACCATGTCATCGCCGACGTATCTCCGTTGCGTTTCTCCGCCGGGCAATTCTTTGTGTGCGGTGCGCTGAGCCTTTTGGCGGGTGTGATCTTTGAGGACATCACCTGGGCAGGGGTCTGGGAGGCAAAATGGGCGATTCTCTACTGCGGTGTTTTGTCCGTGGGCGTAGCCTACACCATGCAGGTGCTGGCGCAAAAACACATGGAACCAACATACGCCGCCCTTATTTTCTCTACCGAGTCGGTCTTTGCCGCCATCGGCGGTCTGCTTTGGAATCTGATCACACCCGAGTATCTTCATATGGACCAGGAAATCCTTCCCATCGGCTACGTGGGCTGTCTCATCATTTTCGCGGGCATCGTCCTGTCCCAGTTGAATTTCAAAAAGAAACAGGCTACTGAGCCCTGACCGAAAGGAGCGCGTTATGCAAACGCTTATCCCTGTTGAATCCCTCCACTTTATCGGAAACGGTCGTGTCGCCATGGGTGGCGAGGGTGCCGATATTTTACAGCTTTTCGCCCCCTGCTACTCTATGCCGAGCGTTATGACGCTCCGCATGAATGAGGCCTCGATCAAAGCAGAAAGCTACCGCATCCGAGGCTCGGCGGGCTACGTCACCAAACTGACCGCTGACGGCGTACTTGTCGGCGAGATCACCGACTATACCCATCCCACCCTTCCCGTGTTCATTCGCCGCCTGAGCCTGGCGCATCCCGTAACTTTTACGTTTGAATCCCCATTCCGCGCGGTCAACACGAATAACCTGTATAGCGGCCGCGCCCTTTCCCGTCTCTTTGAGATCCCCGACGGCACCGTGGTCTTCTCCAAGTCCAAAACCGACAAAGAGACCATCTGTCAGCTTCTTCTTTCTCCCAACTGTACGGAAAAGGAGGGAAGCATCACCTTCCCGGCAGGACAGTCCCATCTCATCTTTGTGGGCGGTGACTACGGTGAGCGCGGTACGGATAGCTTTGCAAATTGCATGACCCTGTCCGAAACCCTGATTTCCTCCGATTTTGACCGTATCTACGACGACTTCCGTGCCCATTGGCAGGAGATTTTTCATTCCATCAAGGTAAATTGCGCCGCTTTGGCTTCCGTTCCCGATGCCGACGAGCTCATCGAGGCCGTTGCAACCGCCCTCATCACCCAGACCTCTGCCGAGGGCGGCGTGATTGCAGGCGCCTTCTACCATCTGGCCTACGGGCGGGATATGTACGGCGTGTTTCGCGGATATATGGCTTTAGGCCTCTACGACTACGCCCGCCGCATGGTGGAATATATGTGCAACGTATACCGCGCAAAGGGCTATATGCCCAACGCATCGGGCATGGGCATGAGCTGCTCCCACCGCCATGAAAACGACGACGTAGAGCAAACGGGGTATTACCTCCTGGAACTGTTGGATTACGCCGAGACGACGGGGGACACCGATTTCCTTGGTGACCGCATGGATTACGCCCGTTTCTTGCTGACCGCCCAGGAAAACCAACTGAAAAACGGCATGATCCCCTTCAACGGCGACGAGACCTACATAGCGGGAGGCATTTTCCCCCGAAGCGGCATCGACCACGGCTCCATGGAGGCCACGGCGCTCTACATTGGTTCGGCCACCCGCCTGTTGCATGCCTGCGAAAAGCATGGCTTGATGGATGCCGACGAGATCGGTACCCATCGTGTCGCGGCGGAGACCGCCCGCACACGCTTTGCCGAGAATTTCACCGAGGGCGATACCGTCTACATCAATAATCCCAATCGTGCCAAGGTGGGAGAGACTCCAAAATACCGCCACGGCGTCTGCCACCGCTGTTCGTGGATGACCAACCTGATCCGCGACGGTGAGGGAGGCTACCTCTGTCCCGCCTGCTACGGCCTCTCCCCCGCTCCCGTGACAACCGAGCGGTACAGTACCGATTGCGCCCTGTGGATGGCCGTCTTTGCAGGCTGTGAGCTCTTGCCCGAAATGACTTTACAAGCTGCCCTGACCCGCTCGGTGGAGTCCATCCGAAAGAGCGGATTCGGCGCCGCCAATCCCGAAAATACCGTCGGCTACGAGTACGGTGTCATCCTGTATACCCTCGCCCACGTCCTTCCGTCGGAAGATCTCCCCGCTTACCGCGACCTTCTGGATGAGCTTCTTTCTGACCGCGTCAAGGGCGCGGTCTGGACCGAATACTACCGCAGCGGTAAACCCTCGGCAGCCTCCTGCCCCTACCGCCCGTGGGAGAGCGCCATCAATCTCTGCGGTATCCTCGCTTACCTGAACGCCTTACGAAAAGGAGAATGATCATGTCTGTCACACCTGCTTTTTACCTCAATTTCAACGCCGAGAGCTGTGCCCCCTACCACAACGACGACGTGGCGAATGACCGCGCCGAGCTGGTATCGGGGGACGGAAAAAGCGGCAATACCGTCTGGAAACTGGCGGGTCACAACGCCACCGTTACCGAGTCCCGCGAGCTCTTTGACGGCGCCACCCGTCTGACCACGTCCATCCGCAACGACGGCGCCGAGCCCCTTCTTCTGGATTGTCTGTCCTCCGCATTTATGACGGGTATCGGAGCCGAAGGGAAGAAATGGTATGATCATCGCTTCGTCATTCACTACGCCCACTCGGTCTGGCAGGGCGAAGGCCAATGGCGCCACGCCGATATTGAGGAGCTGGGACTTTATCCCACCTATAATCACGGCCACCAGACCACATTCCGTCTCTACTCCCAGGGAAGTTGGACCACCTTCCGCCACTACCCCATGATCCTCATCGAGGATACCGAAACGGAGGAGACCCACTATTTTGAAATTCTTACGGGCTCTAACTGGTACATAGAGGTCAGCGCCAAGGGCTATAAGGAAAATTCCGCTCTCTGCGTCATGATGTCAGCCGCTTTCGAGAAGAACGGAGGTTGGTATAAGATCCTGGCCCCCGGTGAGACCTATACCGCCGCTCCTGCCCTGTACGGCTGTGTTAAGGGTGGCTTTGAGGAAGCGATCGCCGAACTGACCGCCTGCAAGCGGACTACGTATCATACCGATTTCCCCATGGGACACACCCCCGTATGCTTCAACGACTACATGAACTGCCTGTGGGCTCAGCCCTCCCGTGACCGTCTCATGCCCCTGATCAAGGCGGCCTCCGAGGCAGGTTGTGAGGTGTTCTGCATCGACGCAGGCTGGTTCGGTAAGCGGGGCGAGTGGTATAAGCACAACGGCGATTGGCAGCCCTACGACGAGCTGTTCGGCGATGGCGGCCTGCAAGGGATTCTGGACGACATTGCACTTCATGGCATGCTCCCCGGCGTGTGGCTGGAGATCGAGACCGCCGATGCAAATTCCGACTTTGCCAAGGCCCACCCCGAAGCCCTCCTGACCCGCCACGGTCATCCCATCGGCCGCGGTCAATGCTTCGTGGATTTCCGCAAGCCCGTCGTACGGAAGCACCTCATGAAGGTCTTCGACGACCTGTACGATATGGGTGTGCGCTTCATCAAGAACGACTACAATCACTCCACGGGCATCGGCATCGACCCCTTGGAGGGCGCCGACGAATCCATGGCCGAAGCTCTGCGGGAACATACCGAAGCATTCTATGATTTCGTTGACGAGGTGATCTCCACCCATCCCGGCCTCATGATCGAAAACTGCGGATCGGGTGCCATGCGGTGCGACCACACCACCCTGTCCCATTTCCACATCCAATCCACCAGCGACCAGGAATACTACGACCGCTACCCCTCCATCATCCAGGGCATGGTGGCTTGCATGCCTCCCGAGCGGGCGGGTATCTGGGCGTACCCCTACCCCGTGGACTTCCACCAAATGCCCGAGCAGGGAGATGTGTATCCCGTGGTGGGAGACAACGTCAAGGCCACCGTGGAAAGCTGTGCTGACGGTAATCAGACCGCTTTCAATATGGTCAACGGCATGATGGGCGCCATGTACCTGTCGGGTCGCATCTGCTACGCCGACGAACTGAACCGCAAGCTGATCGCCGACGCGATCTCCATCTATAAGGAGAACCGCGATATTCTGGCTCGATCGATTCCCGTATACCCCATGGGACTCTCCCGTATGAGCCATGAGGGACATACCGCCCTGGGCCTTGTGAACCGCGAGGCAGGGAAGCTTCTCCTGGCCGTTTGGCAGATCAACACGGAGGAGAGAGAAACCGTGATCGACCTGACTCCCTACGTTTCGGATGATGCCACCGTGATCCGCACCTATCCCGATCTCGCAGGCTATGCCTGCTCGCTGAACGACGGATACCTGACCGTCAGATTCCCCGAAGGGAATTGCGCCGCATATATCGAAATCATGCTTTAAGCCGAGAAAGGAGAAAAAACAATGGCAACAGCACAAGACAAGCAAAAAAGCGCTGACAAAGCAAGAGAAACCAAGAATAAGAACAAGCTGAAAAAGTACAAGCGTAAATACAGAAAGATTAAAAATTTCACGATCACCGTTGTAGTCATTATAGTAGCCATACTCGGTTTTATTTTTGGAAAAGACGCCCTGACGAATAAACCGACGGTAGAACCTGTCAGTGGGAATGAAGTCCAGTTTCATTTTATGGACGTTGGCCAAGGTGATGCCATTCTGATCCGTACTCCCGACGGAGATATGCTGATCGATGCCAGTACGGCGAAGGCAAAAGACGAACTTTTGGCTTATCTTGATAATTTGGGTGTCAAGGATATCGAATATGCCGTCTTTACCCATCCCCATGAGGATCACATCGGCTGTGCGGACGATGTTCTGAAAGCATATAACATCAAGCGCGTGATTCTTCCGGACGTGACCCATACTTCCAAGACCTATACCGATATGATGGACGCCATCGAGGCGGAGAATTGTGAGGTTATCAAGGCGGAGGCGGATAAGACCTTTAAAGTCGGTGAGTTAAAATGCACCATCCTTGCTCCCATCGGTACGGGATACAAAGAACTCAATGATTACAGCATTGTGCTGCGGGTTGATTACGGCGAAACCTCTGTGATGCTGACGGGAGATGCGGAAGTATTCTCGGAGAATGAAATGATTCAGCGCTACGGTGCATCGGCCGGCGGTATGCTGGACTGTGATCTCATTAAGGTGGGCCACCACGGCTCCGATACATCATCGGGTCAGGCGTTTTTGAATGCCGTAACCCCTGAATACGGTGTGATTTCGGTAGGTAAGGGCAACAGTTACGGCCATCCCGTCCAGGAGATTCTGGTGCGCTATGAGGCCATGAATGTGAAACTCCACCGCACCGATCTGGAGGGAAGTATCGTATTTACCTCTACAGGCGGAGAACCCGAGAAAAAGTAAAGATAAGCGGTGTCTGAGTTGCGTTTCGCAACTCGGACACCATTCTTTTTTGCAATATATTTGCTCTCGACTTGCAAAAACCGTTGACTTTTTTTCGTTTGTGTGCTATAATAAACTTTGTATGTGAATTCCCCGAACTTTCAGACTCAACAATCAAAGGACGGACTAAATAATATGAAACGTGACATCCTTCGTATCATCGAAGAGAATATGGACGGCTTCTCCAAGGGTCAGCGCCAGATCGCCCGCTATCTCCTTGCCCACTACGATAAAGCCGCGTATATGACCGCAGCCAAGCTGGGTGCCGAAGTCAGCGTATCCGAGTCCACTGTGGTGCGCTTTGTTATGGAGTTGGGCTACGCCGGCTACCCCGAATTCCAGAAAGCCCTCCAGGAGCTTATCCGCACGAAGCTGACTTCTTTCCAGCGCATGGAGGTTACCAATCACCTTATCGGTGACGGCGACGTACTGGAAAAGGTACTGAATACCAATGTGGATAACATCCGCCACACTCTGGATTGCATCAGCCGTGCCGCTTTTCAGGACGCGGTAAACGCCATTGTTAAAGCCAAGAATATCTACATCATCGGCGTGCGCTCCTCGGCCATGCTGGCGAATTTCCTCAGCTACAGCTTGCAAATGATCTTTGATAACGTCCGCCTCATTGACACCACGGCAGGAAGTGAGCTTTTCCAGCAAATGATGTCCATCGGTGAGGGCGACGTCATTGTGGCCATCAGTTTCCCCCGCTACTCTAAGCGTGTCATCAAAGCGGTGGAATTCGCCCGCCGCGCAGGTGCCGACGTCATCGCCCTGACGGATAGCCCCGAATCCCCCATCGCACCCTCCGCTCAGCAGGTGCTGATCGCCCAGAGTGATATGGCCTCCTACGTGGATTCCCTGGTAGCCCCTCTGTCTTTGCTCAATGCCATCATTGTGGGTGTATCCCGTGCTCATGAAGACGAAGTCAGAGCACGCCTGGAAAAGCTGGAGCATATCTGGGACGAGTACGACGTATACGATAAGAATCAAGGTTAAATCATATGTCCGATAAAAGAACCATAGCCATCATAGGCGGCGGCGCCGCAGGCCTCATGGCCGCCGCCTACGCCGCTGAAATATGCGATCCCGATACCGACGAGATCCTGCTCATCGAGCAGAACGACCGCATGGGCAAAAAGCTCCGCATCACGGGTAAGGGACGGTGCAACCTCACCAACGACTGTGAGCGGGATGAATTTTTGGCTAACGTCCCTACCAACCCCCGATTCCTATACGCCGCGTTGGCGGGCTTTGATACCAAGGATACCCAGGACTACTTTGAATCCCTCGGTGTCCCCCTCAAGGTGGAGCGGGGCAAGCGGGTGTTTCCCGTGTCCGACAAGGCAGGAGACGTGGTGGAGGCCCTTGTCCGCCGCTGCCGTGAATTGGGTGTCAAGACCCTGCAAGGCCGCGTGTCTGCCATCCATACCGAGACAGACGGCGCCTCCCGCGTGACCTCCCTCCGCGTGGGCGGGAAGGATATCCCCGTGGCTGCCGCTATCCTCTGTACGGGCGGCTGCTCCTATCCTGTCACAGGCTCCGACGGAAACGGCTATAAGCTGGCCGAGCGCTTGGGGCATACCGTCGTGACTCCCCGCCCCTCCCTCGTGCCGCTGGTCTGCGAAGGGAACCTCTGTTCCCGCATGATGGGGCTTTCTCTGCGCAACGTGAATCTCCGCGTGCTGGATACCGTCAAGAATAAGTACGTGTACGAGGACTTCGGGGAGATGCTCTTCACCCACTACGGCGTGACGGGTCCTCTGATCCTCTCGGCCTCCGCTCACATTCCCGACGTGGAATCAGGCAAGTACGAGCTGCACATCAATCTCAAGCCTGCTCTGGATGATGCCGAGCTGGATGCCCGCATCCTGGCGGATTTCAAGAAGTACGCCAATAAGGATTTCATCAACGCCCTCTCCGACCTGCTCCCCGTAAAGGCCATCGAGCCCGTGGTGGAGCTGTCGGGCATCGACCCCCGCGTGAAGGTCAACGCCATCACCAAGGAACAGCGCAAGGCGCTGGTGACCGTCCTCCATTGCATCAAGGTCAAGCCCATCCGTCCCCGCCCCATCGCCGAGGCCATCGTCACCAAGGGTGGCATTAAAGTCAGCGAGGTAGACCCCAAAACCATGCAGTCCAAGCTGGTGGACGGTTTGTACTTCGCAGGAGAGGTCCTGGACGTGGATGCCTATACGGGCGGCTTCAATTTGCAAATTGCTTTCTCCACCGCGCGTCTGGCAGTCCAGTCGGCGGTCTGGAACTCATAATGAAACAGATAAGGAGTTAAAGATATGTCTCACATTCAAATCGCCATCGACGGCCCCAGCGGAGCCGGTAAGTCCTCTCTTTCCAAGGCTGTTGCCAAGGCCTTGGGCATCATTTACGTAGATACGGGCGCCCTCTACCGTACGGTGGGCTATTTCGCGCGCTCCAAGGGAATTGCCCTGGACAATATCTCCGCCCTCGTCCCTCTCCTGGGGGAGATTAGCATTGAAGTCCGCTACGAAAACGAGGTGCAGTGCGTTTACCTCAACGGCGAGAATCTGGGTGACCGCATCCGTGAGAACGAGATCTCCATGTACGCCTCCAAGGTTTCTGCCATCCCCGAGGTGCGCGCCTTCCTGCTGGATACACAGAAGGACATCGCCCGCAAGAATTCCGTCATCATGGACGGCCGCGACATCGGTACGGTCATTCTGCCCAACGCCGACGTCAAGATCTTCCTCACCGCCTCCAACGAAGTGCGCGCCCGCCGCCGCGTCAAGGAGCTGGCCGAGAAGGGAATGCCCGCCTCCTATGAGGAGGTTCTGGCGGATATGAACAAGCGTGACGAGCAGGATCGCAGTCGCGATATTGCTCCCGCCATCGCCGCCCCTGACGCCATTCATTTCGATAATTCCTATGAAGGCTTTGACGAAGCCCGTGAGGCCCTGCTGACCGTGATCCGCAACGCTCTGCAGTCGAAGGAATAAAGGAGTTGATCCCATGAGTAAGCAGAAAAAGCCCGTAAAGCCCATCAGCGGTCTCTACAAGGTTGTGAAATTCACCCTGACCTACCCCGTCCGCTTCCTCTGCCACATGAAGGTGAAGGGGGCCGAGAACGAGCCTACCCCCGATCAGGGTACCTATCTGGTCATAGCCAACCACCGCACATGGGCGGATCCCATCTACCTGTGCTGTGCTCTGAAGCATCAGCAGCCCCACTTCATGGCCAAAAAAGAGCTGTTCAAGATCCCCCTTTTGAATCTGCTCATCCGTGCCCTTGGTGCCTACCCCGTCAACCGCGGCGGTGCCGACGTGGGGGCCATCAAGCACACCATCGAAATGCTCAAGGGCGGAGCCGCCGTGGGTATGTTCCCCCAGGGACACCGCTACAACGGCGTGGATCCCCGCACCACGCCGATCAAAACCGGCGCGGCTATGATCGCTCTGAAAGCAGGCGTGCAGGTTCTTCCCGTGTTCGTCAAGGTCAAGAACAACAAGCACTTTTTCCTATGCAAAAAGGAAGTGATCGTGGGAAAACCCATTTCTCCGGAGGAAATGAACTATAACCCTGAGGCTCCCGGCGAGTACCAGCGCATCGCGGAACTGCTCTTTGAGCGGGTATGTGAGCTCGGTGACTGATATGCGTGAGATCATCGTAGCCAAAAACGCAGGCTTTTGCTTCGGTGTCGCCCGCGCGACCTCTGCCGTTGAGCGGGAGATCGCGGCGTGCCCGCAAGGTGAGCGTATCTATACCTTGGGCCGTCTTATCCATAACGAGACGTATAATCAGCGTCTTGCCTCGCAGGGTGTACGCGTCATTTCAGCAGATGATGTCGAGCGGTTGGCGCGCGAATCAACCGCCGAAGCGCCCGTCAAGGTGTTTGTTCGCGCCCACGGTATGACGGTCGAAACCGAAGATTTGTTGCGCCGTTGCGCCGAGGCATATCCGTCTTTTTCCTTTGTGGATTGTACCTGCTCCTTCGTCAAAAAGATCCACAGAATCTGCGCAGAACAGAACGAGCTGAACCAAAAGGCCTTGCGGGAAACAGGGAAGCACGACCGATTCCTCGCGGTTTTGGGTTCTGCCGATCACCCTGAGGTCGTGGGCTTTTTGAGCCGCTTTGACGGTGTGAAGGTAGTGTTCCGAAATGCCGCCGAGGCCGAGTACATGATTCGGAACCAAAGGGCGCCGAATGATCCCTCCGTAACCCCGATTCTGGTGGCTCAAACCACACAGAATTTGATAGAATGGGAAAAGACAAAAAAAATTTACAATTTAAACTATCCCAGTCCATATATTTATGATACAATTTGCAGTATTACGGACTCTAGGCAAAAAGAGGCCGCAGAGCTCGCACGCAAATGCGATCACGTCATTGTGATTGGTGGCAGAGACAGTTCTAATTCTGCCAAACTCTATTCGATCTGTAAGAGCATTTGTGCTGACACCGTGTGGGTCGAGCAAGCCGACGAATTGCCAAAGGAGATTCCGTTAGCCTACCAGCGGGTAGGCATCGTGGCAGGGGCATCAACCCCCCACGACATTATTGAGGAGGTAACAAACAACATGAGCGAGATCCAAAACGAAAACTTCGCGGAACTGCTTGAGGATTCCCTCAAGACATTAAATACAGGAGACACTGTGACCGGTATTATTACCAGCATTAGCGCAGGCGAGATCCAGCTTGACCTCGGCGCCAAAGTTACCGGCGTGATCAAGCTTGAGCAGATCACCGATGATCCTTCCGCAAAACTCAGCGAGATGTTCAAAATCGGAGATGAGGTGGAGGCATTCGTGATCCGTGTCAGCGACCGCGACGGCTTCGCTGAGCTCTCCAAGAAGCGTGTCGATTCCGACAAGAACTGGCTCAAGGTTGTCGCTGCTTACGAGAACGGCGAGAACATTGAGGGTAAGGTCATTTCCGTTAACAAGGGCGGCGTTGAGGCTATCTGCTTCGACAACCGCGTATTCATCCCCGCAGCCCACACCGGTATTCCCCGTGAGGGCGATCTCTCCACCCTGGTCGGCCAGACCGTGACTCTCCGCATCCTGGAGATCGGTGAGAAGAAGAGAGCTAAGGGCTCTATCCGTCTCGTCCTCCGCGATCAGAAGCGCGCTCAGGAGAAGTCTTTCTGGGAGGAGATCGAGGAAGGTAAGATCTACACCGGTACCGTTAAGTCCATGACCAGCTACGGCGCATTCGTCGACCTGGGCGGTGTGGACGGTATGGTTCACTGCACTGAGCTGTCCTGGAAGCGCATCAAGTCTCCCGCAGAGGTTCTGGCAATTGGCGACGAGATCACCGTATTCGTTAAGAGCTACGACGCAGAGAAGAAGCGCATCTCCCTGGGCTACAAGACCGAGGCTACTAATCCTTGGTTCATCTTCACCTCTCAGTACGCTGTGGGTGATACCGCATCCGTTAAGATCGTTAACCTGATGCCCTTCGGCGCATTTGCTGAGATCGTTGACGGTGTGGACGGCCTGATCCACATTTCTCAGATCGCTGATCACAAGATCGGCAAGCCTGCCGACATTCTGGAGGTTGGTCAGACCGTTGATGCCAGAATCATCGACATCGACAACGAGAACCGGAAGGTCAGCCTGTCCATCCGCGCCCTCATCGAGGAGGCTAAGGCCGCTGAGACCGTTGAGGAGACCGTAGAGGTTGAGGCAACCGACGCTGAGTAATAAAGGCATATACGCAAAAAACGCACGCCGTGAGGTGTGCGTTTTTTGCGTATACACGCGTTTGACAAGGAGAACAGTTGTATAATTCTCTCAAATGTACGTGGTATGTGAAGGAGGTCATTTCGTTGCATGTGGGACAGCCCTTGTAGCATAATATGAAAAAAACGCAAGGAGGCCATCCATGATCGGTTTTGCATTATCGCCTATTCTCAGATTTCTTCATATCGTACTCGGTGTCAGTACAGCCCAGCATTTTCCACCACCCTTGGAAACCAAAGAAGAGGAGGAAGCCTTTCGACTTGCCCGTGCGGGCTCGGAAGATTCCAGACAGAAATTGATTTTGCATAACCTACGTTTGGTTTCTCATATCGTACGAAAATACTATGCTACATCCAAAAATCAGGAAGATCTGGTGTCCATTGGAACCATCGGACTGGTTAAAGCCGTTGACAGTTTTAAGATCGATAATGGAGCACGTTTTGCGACCTATGCGGCCAAGTGTATTCAAAATGAAATTCTCATGCACTTCCGCTCACAGAAAAAGCTCAATGCCGAGGTTTCCATGAATGATACAATAGACGTTGACCGAGATGGAAATCCGTTGACGTATACCGATGTTATTTCCAGCGAAGAAAACTTGGCGGAAGATGTTATGAGGTGTGTGGAAGGTGAGAGAGCGCTTATGCTGGTTAAAACCAGACTGGAGCCGCGGGAACGCCAGGTAATTACGTTGCGATTTGGCTTGAATGGAACGATCCCTCTCACCCAGCGGGAGATTGCCGTAAAATTGGGAATTTCTCGATCATACGTCAGTCGTATTGAAAAAGCCGCTATTGAAAAATTGCGGGATGGATTTGGAATTCACGAATAATCAATTTTTAGGTTTCCCTTTACAGATCAAAGCTACTGTATAACCAAAAACCAATGCGGCGGCGGTACCACCGGCCGCGGCTGTCAGCGGGCCTGTCAGGGATCCCAGAAGCCCCTTTTCCTGTACGGCCTTCTTGACGCCCTTAGCAATCAGATATCCGAATCCCGTCAAAGGAGTTGTTGCCCCGGCGCCACCGAAATCCGCGATATATTGGTATACCCCGATTCCACCCAATACAACGCCGGCGACAACGTAGATCACCAGAATTCGCGCAGGCGTCAGCTTGGTTTTGTCAATGAGTATTTGCGCGATCAGGCAAAAAGCGCCCCCCACGATGAATGCGCGGAGATAGGGAAGGATTGCTTGTATGACAGAGTTCCAATTCATAATTATGATTCCTTTCGGTATAACGGGCTTTCCAGGCAGAGCAGATGGGCCACCCCCGGGATGCTTTGCCCTTGCTTTACACTATCGGGGCTCATCATGGCTCCCGTTGCCATGAAAAGGATGCGCTTCAATTCTCCAACTTGCAGTTTAGGAAGCAGATACCCCCCCAATACAACGGCGGCACAACCGCATCCCGAACCGCCGCTGTGGGTATCCTGCGTATTGCGGGAAAAGATGAGCTTTCCGCAATCGTTGTGGTTGGCGGAGATATCCCGTCCCGCGGCCATCATTAGATCGCAGAGAATGCGACTCCCCTCCCAACCAAGATCACCGGTAACGATAAGATCGTAATCCTTGGGGAAGGTGTCACTCTTTTCAAAATACCGCAGAAGTGTGGATGCCGCCGCAGGCGCCATAGCCGCTCCCATATTGTTGGCATCAGAAATCCCCATGTCAACGACAATGCCGGGCATGGCGCAGGTCACCTTCGCCATTTCGAGTCCCTTCGATTGAGACGAATCACAAAGGATAAACGCGCCCGCCCCCGTCACCGTCCATTGACCCGTCGGCGGACGCTGCCCACCGTATTCCAAAGGGGTACGAAATTGCCGTTCGGCCGCTGCGTTGTGGGAGGATGTTACCGCCGCTGCCAACTTGGCGTGTCCGCCGCTGATCATAGATGCCGCCAGCATGATCCCCTCCACCGATGTAGAGCAAGCGCCATACAATCCAAAATAGGGAATATCATAGGACAGAAGCCCGTAGGAGGAGCTTACACATTGGTTTAAAAGATCCCCTGCAAAAAGCATATCAATCTGATCTTGGGTAACTTCCGCTTTATCCAGTGCTGTTGATAGAGCCATACGTTGCATTTCAGATTCGGCTTTTTCCCAAGTGTCCTGACCGAAACGGTCGCTGTCATTGAAAAAATCGAAACAGTGGCTCAAAGGGCCTTGATGCTCCTTACAACCAACTATGGTGGCTGCAGAGAGAATATGCGACGTGGTGAAAAGAATATCTTGACTCATGATGCCCTCGCTTCACACTTTTGTGTATTATTTTTTTATTAGAATCCCACCGTTTCCCTTGCAATATGCATGAAAATATGGTATAATCAAAAAGAATATATCATGGAAAATATTTTCATCCATGCAATGCTCAAATTCGAATTGATATCGGTAACATAAAAATGTAAGGAGATAGAATCATGCTTGCGTTAAATATCGGTTCTGTTATAAATGGTTTTCTGGTTATTCGTGACGGCGAAGTGCCTATGCTGAATACGCACTACTGGAAACTCCAACATGTGAAGACAGGTGCAACTCTTTACTACACGGATCGAGACGACGGACAACTGGTTTTTTCCGTGGGATTCCGTACTCTTCCCGAGAACGATACAGGCGTGTTCCATATTTTGGAGCATTCCTGTCTGGACGGCTCTAAAAACTATCAACTGAAAGAACCTTTCGTCAATCTTCTCAAAACCTCAATGGCGGTGGATCTTAACGCCATGACCTATGAGGATAAGACAATCTACTATTTTATTTCGACGAACGAACAGGATTACACGAATCTTATGTCGGTCTACATGGATGCCGTGTTCAATCCTTTGCTCCTGACGGATCGCCGTATTTTCGAAAAGGAAGCATGGCATGTCGAGCCCGCAGGGGACGGCAAGGTTGCCATTTCGGGCGTGGTCTTCAACGAAATGCAGGGCAACGATAACCAGCCCGATTACATCATGTGGATGCAGAACGAGAAGCAGCTCTTCCCGGATCTGTTCTTCCGCTTCAACTCGGGCGGTGACCCCGCGTATATCCCCGACCTTACCTACGAGCAGTTCGTGGAGACCTATAACCGTTTCTATTCCACCCAGAACGCCATCTTCTACCTGTCGGGTAATATGGGCATTGAGGCCGAGCTGGCGCATATCGACGCGGTTCTGACTGCCAAGGGCGTGTCGGCCTTTGAAAAGCCCGCTCCCGCTCCTCTGCAGGCTCCCGTAATCAGCCCCGATGGAACGGTATACTATCAGTTGGGTGATAACGAGGAAATTGCGGGCAATACTCATCTCATGCTCACCTACGTTTTGGGGGAGGACAAGTCCGCCGAGGTGTTGGCGTTTGCCCTGCTCTCCCGTTATCTGGCTGAGAATACCGAATCCCCTCTCTCCAAGGCTGTGCTGGACGCCGGCGTCGGACAGGATTTCGGCATGGCCTGTGAGGGCGACTACCGTCAGCCCATGCTCTACTTTACTCTGGGCAAGTCTGATCCCGAGTGCGCCGAGGGCTTCCGCAAGGTGATCTTCGACACCCTGGCAGATCTGGCAAAGAATGGTCTGGACACCGACCGCATCCGCGATCTGGTGGATAGTCACGAGACCGATTGCCGCCGCGCATCCCTCAGCGTCAAGACAGGCTTCCGCATCATGGAGTCCTTCCTGCGCACCCACGTTCAGTTCGACGACGCCGATCCCGTCAACGACCTGGCCGTTCTCCGTGAGGCCATGGCCGCCGATGACCGCTACTTCGAGCATCTCATTGAGAAATATATCCTGAACAGCAACCACTGGGCGCTGACCAAGTGTATCCCCTCCCGTACCCTCACCCAGGAAAAGCGTGAGAAGATGACCGCCCGCTTTGAAGCCGAGGCCGCTCGCGTAAATGCCACCGAGGGCGGATACGCCGCATTGGAAGCCAAGATGGCCGCCTTCAACGAGTACCTGACCGCCCCGGACTCCCCCGAGGCCGAGGCCACCGTTCCTCACCTCACCCCCGCCGACATCAATACCAAGTCGGACGCCCGCGATCTCGCCGAAGAAACGGCGCAGGTGGGTGGATGCGCCGCCAAGTCCCTCTCCTATATTACCGACACCAACGGCATGGTCATGGCAGGATTGCTTTTTGACCTTTGTGGCCTGGACGAGGACGAGCTGTTCTACGTCCGTTGCCTCCACGACGCTCTCATGAGCCTGCCCGCAGGGAAGTACACCGTTCCCGAGCTGACGCAGAAGTGGGTCAGCCTCCACACCAATGCAGGCATTGGTCTCCGTGTGGAGACCACGGGAGACGCTTATCTGGCCATCAATCTGGATCCCCCCGCCGAGAAGCTGACCGATGCTGTGTCGCTTCTGAATGAGTATATCTCCGCCCCCGTGTTCGACCGCACCATCCTCTCCCGCCTTTTCTCCAACGCCGCGAACATCCGCAACATGATGATCCGCCGCGGTAATATGACCGCCCTCCGCCTGGCCACAAGAGCCCTGTCCCTGTCGGGCGTGTACGACGAGTACCTGTCGGGCGAGTCGGCATACCGCCGTTTGACCGATCTGGCCAACCGCTTTGACGACAACGCCGATGCGCTGGTGGCCGGTATGGCAAAGGTATGGACGAAGCTGACCCGGAACGTATCCCCCATCGCCTACTTTACGGGTGAAGCAGAGGCCTACGCCGCATGGAAGACCGCCATTGCCGGCTTGACCGTTGGAAGCGATATTAGGCCTAAGTCTGTCTGCCCTCTGTCTCTCCTGCCTCGTAAGAGCTACGCCCTCACCATCCCCGGCGAGGTCAACTACTGCGCCGAGATGTTCGACCTGGCCGATGCAGGCCGTGAGCACAGCCCCAAGCTGGCGGTCATTCACACCCACCTGTACAGCAAGTATTTCTGGGATGAGATCCGCGCCAAGGGCGGCGCCTACGGCGCATCTGCGGCGGGATTCCGCCAAGGTCTCGTAGGATTTGTTTCCTATCGCGATCCTCGTGTAAGCGATACCTATGCCGTCTATGACGGGGTCCCGGCTTGGATCGAAGCCAATATGCCCTCCATGGAGGAGATCGATTCTATGATCGTTTCCACGGTAGGCTCGTCTTATTTTGCTCCTCGCAGTCCCATTGATTTGGGTCATGCCGCGTTGGCACGCTACCTTGTGGGTATGACGGCCGCCGATCGTCAGGCTGAAATTGAGACGATTCTTTCTACAAATCCTGCAGACTTTCAGGAGTACGCTGATACGATTCGTATGCTCAAGGAGCAAGGGAAGGGAATCAAGACAATTCTGGGCGGCGCGGATGCCATCAAGAATGCCGGATTCTTTGAAGAGGACTGCATTCGAGAATTGTAATTCAAGTTTCACAAAGGAGATCATTCATGGAAAATAATGAAAAAGCGCCTATCGTGGTATCCATTTCCGGATTGCCGAAACGAAAGCAAAAGAAGGTAGTAAAGCGTATCACGAAGGAGGTGACCAAGGATAGAGGATTCAAAAAATCTATCCGAAAGAGCGAATACAAAATTCCGAAAGAAGTGAAGGAGGCTGCTGTCAAGGCCGCTGTAGAAGCAACTCTTGGGACCAAAACAGGGAATCCCGCTATCCCTGAGAAAAAGTCAGGGCTTGAGATCTATACCGATCTCGTCGGTAAATTTGCCGCAGCTCGGAAAAAGGCAAAGAAGAAGCAGGCGAAAAAATTCAAAGTTGCTAAGAAAGAGGGATATGATCCCAAGACGGGTTTGTATGTCCTGAAAAAAGCCGATAAAATCAAGACTGCCAAGAAGATAAAACCATACAAACCTAAGAAAGTAAAGAAATAAGGAGGAAAGCATCATGAGTGAAACAAATGCTACTGTAAGAAAAAAGATTGCCGTTATTACCGGCGCATCTTCGGGCATGGGACGAGAGTTTGTCCTGGCATTGGATAAAGAACAGGAGTTTGATGAGCTTTGGCTCATCGCTCGCCGCCGCGACAAATTGGAAGCATTGGCTTCTGAGACCCGCGCTCCCGTGCGCGCTATTTCCTTGGATCTGGGTATTCAGGCTGAAATCGACAAGTATAAGGCGCTTCTGGAGGATGAAAAGCCGGACGTTCGTGTACTGGTTAATGCAGCCGGATTCGGTAAGTTTAAGGCTTTCAGCGATCTGACGCTGGAGGAACAATTGGCTATGATCGATCTGAACGACAAAGCGTTGGTGTCCATGACCTATCTTACCCTACCTTACATGAAAGAGGACTCCTGTATCTATCAATTGGGCAGTCTCTCTTCCTTCCAGCCTGTCCCCTATATCAACGTATACGGAGCATCCAAATCCTTCGTGCTGAGCTTCTCTCGTGCCCTGAACAAGGAGTTGCAAAAGCAAAAGCGCGGTATCCGCTGTATGGCGGTTTGTCCAGGTTGGGTCAGCACGGACTTCTTTGACCGCGCCGTGGTGGATAACGATACCATCGTCTATTACAATCGCTTTTATACTGCAGAGCAAGTGATCAAACGCGCTCTCCGCGATATGAAAAAAGGGAAGGATGTATCGATATGCGGATTCCCCGTTCGCATGCAGGTGCTGGCCACAAAGCATCTCCCCCATGGTATTGTTATGGAGATATGGTGTAAACAGCAGAAGAAGTAATCATATTTCTGTGCTGAGGCGGAAGACTATATAGCTCATACCGAAGCAAATCCCGAAAATCAGAAAAGGTACTGCGATTACAGTACCTTTTTTGATTTTGGTGAGTCTTAATCAAACTGTGTTGAACCGAAATGCGCATCCAACGAATCATCAAGTTCAAGCCGGTTCCTATAATATGCCGTGTCAGAAATTATCTGTTCAAGTGTATTGACTCGATTTGAAATGTGTGATATAATGGTTTCAAATCCGTGGTGCCAACGTGGAAGAAAGCATCTGCGTGTTGATTCGGTTGGACGTCTGTTTCAGCATACGATTACGCCGAACAGAACCTTTGCTTCCGAATCGTTTCCCCGTGTACGGCGGCATTTCTTGGTAAACCACTCCTAATCCAAATTGTCGGGAGGTAAAAAACATGTCCAGTCAACCCTTGGCCCTTCCATACTGCGACGGTATCGGTCTGCGCGGTAAGTATCTCTATGCCGTCGGCGGCTACCATTCCACCGACACGGGCTGTCCCGCCTGGGGCACTTCCGATCCCTCAGACATCCGCTTCATCGGAGATTGTCTGGGCGATCTTCTCATCACCTATGAGGACGGTGCGACGGATACCGTTCCGTTGATCCTGGGATACACCCTGTGGCTCCACTCCACATGGATGGAGACCCCGGCTCCCTTCATGGGAGAAGGGAAGGATGAAGACCTATCTTCCCGTCTGTTCGAGTCTCTGTGCCTGTACGGCGCGTGGGACAGACGGGAAAGCTGGTGGCTCCGCGTGGCTCTGCGGGATATGGCCGTTACCTCCATTGAGGTAGTGGGCAATCCCGACAAGAATCCCGCCCGCCCCGTGCTGTCGGTCTACACAGTTCCGTGGGGCACGGTAGAGGATCAGCCCCTCAAGAAGGGAACCCCCGTCTTCGCCGAGGCTTACGTCACCGATGACGAGACCCTGCCCATGCTCGGGGAAGATGCCTCCGCCTTTTTCGCAACCCACACGGTAGACCCCGCCGCCCTGCCCTTGGAGCGTGTTCGGGAGAATCTTGATGCCGTCTGCCATGCCCTCCATACCTTCGATGGCGATTTTGAAAGCGCGCCTACCTTCACGCTTCCCGATTCCTTCCATCCGTGGCGTGTGACCTTTACGGGCACGCCCTTGGCCGAGATCGCCACGGGCGCGGTGTATCACAACATGCGCAATCTCTGCGAACGCACCGATGACGACGGCTTTATCCATACTTCCTACAAGGATGCCCCTTCTTGGCGCTACGACGGTTTCGGTCCTTACGTCGCAAAGGCCAATTCCTACTATGACGCCTACTACGCTCGTGATTGCGCTCGCGCCATTCTGACCCTGAATGCCTTTGGCGAGAACGGAAAGGCAATGGCCTCCTGCAACCTCGGCAACGAGTTCATGATGGCCTACCCCCGTGACGGCGTGACCCTCGGCGGCATCCCCGTCCCCGGTCATTTCAGCGTCATGTGCAACAAGCCCTACATCTACTCACAGCTCCTCATTCATCACGGCTGGCCGACACAGTATACGCCAGAGCGATTCGGTGAGGAATGCGGCAACCTCGGCAATCAAGAAACCGACGGCCACGGCCTCATGATGATGGCGAACTTTGCCGCATGGTGCGCCCACGGCAGAAGCGTGGACTATGTTCGAGAAAATTGGGCGTATATCAAGGAGTGCGCGGTTTGGATCCTGTGGTGCTTTGACCATCCCGAACTTTCTTTCATGAAAGACGACTTGCTCTACGGCGAGACCGAGGCAGCCATGAACGACTATACCCTCTACGCCAATATCCCCTGCTATCTCGGACTTCTCGGCTACATTGAGATGGCCAAGACCGCCGGATACGTGGAGGAAGCTACCCTGTGGCAGACCTATGCCGACCGTCTGCAAAGCGGCATTGACAAAGGGCTGACCCGAGGCGACGGTTGGTTGCTTGAAAAATGCGGCTTCAGTCATGATCCCGTGGTGACCATGTTGGCAGACACCTATGGATATGATACCGCTGATATGCCTGCCGAGTGGGTGGCTCGCTCCCGTGAGGTCTACCCTGCCGACCTGGCCAAAACCGTGGATTTCGGCTGGTACGGCGTGCGAGGCGGCATCGGCTACGATCACTCCATGATAACCCAGAACGCTCTGCTTCTGGATCAGACGGCAGACGCCGATGAACTGGTCAACTCCCTTTGTCGGATCTGCTACGCCCCCCGTCTTCCTGAACCCTACCTGGTTCCCGAGGGCATGTCCATCGACGCCGTCAAGGGGGTCTTCCGCCGTCAGGGAGACCTTGGAAATCTGGTGCAGTTGGCCGAGGCCATGAAGTGCTACCATCTGGTGGTGGGTGTGTCTCCCCTGTGGGGGGATACGGTCAAGCTCCTGCCCCGCCTCCCCAAGGGCTGGCATGTGTCGATCAAAGACTATCCTCTTATTAACACGTCCGCAACGGTGGATATGGAGACGGCCTATCCCGTGGGGAATACCCAGTCCATGACTCTTCGCCTGAAGGGAGATTGCGGAGCCCACACCGCCCGTGTCCGCTTCGGCCCCTTCACGCAGGAGACAGATACAGCCGCCGTGACCCTGAACGGCGTGAGCTATACCATCCCCACCGAGACCTGCGGCGATGCCAACTGGGCGTGGCTGACGGTTGAAGTGCCCATTCTGTTTTGAAAAGGAAGTAATCGTATGACGAATAAGGAGCGTTTTATCCGTTGCGTACTGGGGCAGGAGATCGACCGTACCCCTTTTACCTTCTACTTCGGCCCGTGGGGCACGACGGTGCAGAAGTGGGCGGCGGAGGGAGTAGAGGATCCCGGTAGTGCGTGGCTCACGGGATTCGACTTCGATCCAGGTATCCTCATGCTCAGCGGTGTGGTCAATCATCTGTACTCACCGCCCTACGAGCCCAAGGTATTGGAGAAAAAGGGGAACATCCTCATCATGCAGGATCATCTCGGTCAAATCGTTCAATGCGTGGAAGGGAAGGAGGGTATTCCCCATATCCTGCAGTCCCCCGTGACTTGCGCCGAGGACTGGGAGCGGATCAAAAAGGAGCGGTTGGATCCCGACGATCCCCGCCGTTTCCCTGCGAATTGGGACGAACTGGTGGAGTCGTGGAAGACCGTTGATGCCCCTATCCAGATCGGTGCCTTCCCCTGCGGTCTGTTCGGTACCCTCCGAGACCTCATGGGCGTAGAGGGCTGTCTGATCGCTTTCTACGACGAGCCCGAGCTGGTCAAGACTATTATGGACGATCTTACCGACTTTTGGCTCCGTATCTTTGAGAGGATCACCCGTGACGTGCAGGTGGACATGATCCACATCTGGGAGGATATGTCGGGCAAGCAAGGCTCCCTCATCTCCCCCGCCTTCATCCGTGAGTTCATGCTCCCCAACTACAAGCGCATCCGTGAATTTGCGGACGCCCACGATATTCCCATTATCGTGGTGGATACCGATGGTAACTGCGAAGAGCTGATCCCCCTGTTCCATGAGGCGGGCATCAATATGATGCTCCCCTTCGAGGTCAAGGCGGGAAGCGACGTGAACGTCCTGCGGGAAAAATTCCCCTACATGGCTATGCTGGGCGGCATTGATAAGAATGAGATCGGCAAGGGACCCGAGGCCATCGACCGCGAGCTGGAGCGCATTCGCCCTCTGCTGGGTAAGCCCGGCTATATTCCTGCGTTGGATCATCTCATTCCTCCGGAGGTGTCCTTTGAGGACTATCGCTACTTTGTGAATCGTCTCAGGTCTTTGATATTTGGGGAAGCGTAAAAAGACGTGTCAGACGGTTGTTTCTTCGAACCGAAGTAAATCTCTAAAATCAGAAAAGGTACTGCGACCGCAGTACCTTTTCTGATTTTGATGAGTAGCGGATCGGTAAGAATTAGTACGGCAAGTCCGGTTCGCCGTATCGAGATCTAACGGATATAGTTTTATCAAATAAAAACAGGGCGCGCAACTCATTTTCGAGCTGCGCGCCTTTCTGCTTTTTGAAAAGAAAAAACCAACCTAAATTGAAGGGTTCAATTTAGGTTGGCAATGGTGACCCGTACGGGAGATTGAAATCCTAGCTGCGCTCGGGGCAAGTTGCACCAAGAAAGTAGAAGCGGAAAATTTGCTTGCAACTTGCAGGCTTCTCATACCGAAACGGATAAAGAAAAACAGTCTATGTCAAACTTTGTTCAACATAGACTGTTTTTGGTGAGCCATTACTCGAATATGTTGAACACCCTTATAGTCCCAAAGGAATCCGTACGTACTTTTGTTCGATTATATGGAGGCAGGAGATATACCCATGAGACATTCAGACGGCTCAAATCGTTTTGAGGTCAAGCCAAATGAATCTAGGGTGATAGCAGTAGGGTGTGTTGTCGCCGTTCCACACGTTCGTATTATAGCTGATCAGTAAACGGCTTCCCTCCGACAGATGGGGATGTGCCTTGGCGTTATACGTAAATACCGTATCCTCCTTGCCTTCCGCGTCCAGCACTTTCTCACCAGCCTCGGGCACGCGGTAAAAACGGACGGCCTCGCCAAAAGGCCCGTACGGCGTGTCTGCGATGGCATAGGCAATATCACCGGAAACGCATTGATCCATGAATACGGCTATGTATTTCCCGGCCTTTGGGCCTACGGGAATGGGCGTCACACTGTATTCGCGGGATATGCCCCGGATCACGGAGGCGGAATCGGCCAGATTCATGCTCCATCCGCTTCCGTCATAGTATCTCAGCTTGGAAAAATCGGGAAAATCCTCGGCCTTGATGCGGGAAACGTAACCGCTGTAACCGCGACCGCCACCGTAGATGTAGATATATCCGTCAGGGTCGGGCGCTCCCGCTTCTTTGGTATTTACGTGGACGGCGTATCCGTAGTCAATGGCCAGCTCACCCTGTGGGGTCAGCATACACAACTGAGGTATAGGTTCGATGAGGGAATAATGCTGATAATCAACGTTGCCCTCCATGATCGGGAACACGGCCATGTCCACCCTGTCATTGACGAGTCCGATGGGGGTATAGCAGAACAGATACAGCTTATCCCCCAGCACAAGACCGTCTGTGAACCATTTCGAAGCGCCCACAAGATTTTTCTTCTCATTGTCGTCAAGATCATGCATATCAAGGGTGCAGCTGCCGCCCTTTCCCCAGACAAATCTACGCTTCGCGGCATCGGGCTTGTTTCCCTCAAGGATCGCGGAGGTATGGTTGGGCATAGCCTCTCGCACCGCTTTTCTTCCGTCCTTGCTCGTAGTACCGAACAGCGTATCGCTGAAAATAAAAAAGGTTTGCGTGCTTTCGGCGGCACTTGCAAAAGCATCGTTTCCATCCAGCGCAAAGGAGTAGATCCCGTCGGCCCCGATCCACGCGGTTTCGGTCACATCGTATCTCTCAAAAAGTCTGCTCCATTCATCCGCCGCCTCCACCTTTACGGCAGGCTCGATATGGATACTGTTCTTCATTGTTTCGTCCATACAATTCATTGGCGAAGCCTGATCAGGCTTCGTTTTTTCTCCTTCACATAATTGTTTGATAGCCGATTGCAAAATGATTCAAATTTGGGTTTATCGAGGGGGCGGGAGGACGCCTGGGGGAAACTTCTTAAAAGAAGTTTCCCCC
>JAZRIF010000211.1:0-5814 GCA_045645165.1 Eubacteriales bacterium | reverse complement strand
CAGGTAGCGGAAAATCCCACCAAGATCGCCGTTACCATCAATAAGGCCAACTACTCCCACCACGTCATCAAGCAGACCGGCGTTATGAACGTCAACTGCCTCACCGTAGAAGCCCCCTTCAAGGTCTTTGAGGCCTTCGGCTTTAGAAGCGGCCGTAACGTGGACAAGTTCGCCGATTGCACCCCCCTGCGCTCGGATAACGGCCTGGTCTTCCTGCCCCGCTATATCAACGCCTTCATGTCCCTGAAGGTGGAGCAGTACGTGGATCTGGACAGCCACGGTATGTTCATCTGCTCGGTCACCGAGGCTCGCGTCATCTCCGACGTGGAGACCATGACCTACGCCTACTACCATGCAAACGTCAAGCCCAAGCCTGAAACCGATGGCAAGAAGGGTTACGTCTGCAAGATCTGCGGCTACGTTTACGAGGGCGAGGAGCTCCCCGGGGACTTCATCTGCCCCCTGTGCAAGCACGGCGTGCAGGATTTTGAGCCCATTCAGTAATATCATGTCTTCTACTCCCGAAGCCTAGGCTTCGGGAGTTTTCCTATATGTTCAAGCCTTGACATTTTACGCCAAAACATGTATAATATAACTATCCCAATAGAATCGAGGTGCTCCTATGAGCCTGAAAAGCAACCGCGCTCGCCGCGCGGCGTGGGAGGGTGGCGTGAAGCATTGCACCTTTGACCCCGAAGGTCCCGGTGTGGTACGTATCCACCTCATCCCACCCATTTATCATCCTTTCAAGAAGGCTGACTCTTTGGCGATCTTAAACGGCTACTACATGCTCCCGCTGGGCTACACGCTGGCACAGCTTCTCTCCTCCTTCATCGACGAGGTCAACGCCTACGACGGAAAGCCCATCTCGGAAGGGGAAGGACATACCATTTTCGAAAATTCCGTCCGAACTGTATCCAAAATTTATCCCCACGTTGACCGAGAGGCCATCGCGGACGATCTGGAGGATCTTTTGGACATCCTTTTCGAGATTGCACGCGGTGGCAAGCCGTCGGTGTATATCGAGAAAATGTCGGTTCGTGCCTATGCGCCCAACATGGCCGCCCCCCACCGCGTGGATCTCATGGTATCTGCCATGACCGACAAGAATGGGAAGTGGCAATGCAACCAGAAGTGCCGCTTCTGCTATGCGGCGGGACAGACCCTCGGCAAGTCCTCCGAGATGACGACCGACGAGTGGAAAACCGCCTTGGATCGCTTGAAGCAGGCCCGCGTGCCCATGGTTACCTTTACGGGCGGCGAGCCCACCCTGCGCGCCGATATTCTGGAGTTGGTGGATCACGCCAAGTGGTTCGTGACAAGGCTCAATACCAACGGTGTAGCCCTGACCGACGAGCTGGTGAAGGGCTTGAAGGCGGCCAGTTTGGATAGCCTGCAGGTGACCCTCTACTCCGCCGATCCAGCTGTACACAACGAGCTGACAGGCGCAGAGCATCACGCCGATACGGTTGCGGGCATCCGCCGCGCCGTGGAGGCAGGGCTGGATGTGAGTGTCAATACCCCTCTGTGCCGCAGTAATGCCGACTATGCATCCACCCTGGCCCTGATCCATAGTCTCGGCGTGCGCTTTATTACAGTCAGCGGACTCATCTGCACCGGTGGCGCGGCAGGAAAGCAAACGGCCAACGATCTGACCGCCGACGAGCTTTTTGAGATCGTAAAAAACGCCAAGGCATTCTGCGATGCCCATGATATGGAGATGGATTTCACCTCTCCCGGCCTTATTCCCGCCGAAAAGCTGGATTCTCTGGGCATGAATATCCCGGCCTGCGGCGCGTGCCTTTCCAATATGGCCATCGCTCCCGACGGCACGGTGGTGCCCTGTCAGAGTTGGCTGGGAACAGACGCAGGGCTCGGCCACATTCTGCGAGACAACTGGAAAGATATATGGAATCACGGTTCCTGCAAACGCCTGCGGAGTATGACCGACAAAGAAGCCTTAGCTTGTCCTTTCCGCATGAGAGTGAGAGGGGAGGTGTGAGTTATGGGGAATCAAAAGAAACGACGTAAGAGCGGGAAGACGGTCGTCATTGACGACTATACTCCCGAGACCATTCGAAAGAAACGTACGCTTCCCAAAAAGGATATCGTATGCATGTGTATTCTGATCTCCCTGCAGATTGTTGCCATTCTGGCCATGATCCTGTATAGACCCACGCCCCGGGACATTATCCGCCACTACGAAGTGATCGTGGAGCCCTGCTCCAACGGAACGCTGGATATTCACTACGACATTACCTGGACGGCTCTGGATGAGGAAGAACCCCTGACCTGGGTGGAGATCGGTATGCCGAATGCGGATTATTATTTGATTGAATCTTCGGTGCCCGATACCGTCAGCTATACCGAGGAGGATAGATTCTTCTGTACCCAGCGCTTCTACTTTGAGGATTCCTACATCGGCGGTGAAAGCGTGCAATTCTCCTTTACCATCAATGCACGGAATATGCTCACTTTGTCGGAGGATGGCTATTTCTACGAGTTCGTACCCGGCTGGTTCAATCAGATCCCCGTGGAGTCCTATACCTTTAAATGGCAGATGACGAATGGCGTTATCTCCCACAATGCCCCTGTCACTGAGGACGGGTACGCCGTCTGGCGGGGAAGTCTGGACTGCGGCGGATATGTCCCCATGCAAATTCGCTACGTTGAATCTTCCTTTAATCCGAGCACCCCTCCTGCGGTGTATATGCCTTTTGACGGGAGCGGTGCCTACAACGGTATGACCGACGCAAAGGTCATGTTCTGCGTCGTTTTCGCTATGCTTGCGCTTATTCTGGTGATCCCGCAGGTGTATGTTGTGGACTGCTTTGTTTCCTACCATCGGGGGAGAGGATTCCTCCGCGGCTACGGTCACCGTTTGCACGTGTATGGCCACAACAACCCCCATTATGAAAAGGCCTCCATTGCCCACAGTACGTCGAGCGGCAGATATCACTACAGGAGCGGTCGAAGCGGCGGTTGCGCCTGTGCCTGTGCTTGCGCCTGTGCTTGTGCTTGCGCCGGCGGAGGCCGTGCGGGGTGCAGTCAGAAAAATACGATGGCTTTTGACGAGAGAGACGGGAAGGGAGCATCTGCCGTTCCCACAAAATTTTCCCTATGGCGAAATAAGAAATGAGGTTTCGAACACTATGTCTTCACCTGAAATTGTGATCCGCACCGCCACGGCGGCCGATTGCGCCGCTATCACCGCCCTGGAGGCCGCCTGCTTTCCCCCTGCCGAGGCCGCGCCCTACGCATCCTTTGAGGCTCGTTTGAATGCTTTCCCCGATCGCTTCTGGCTTTTGTATCTGGATGGGGAGCTGGTCAGCATGGTCAACGGGAGCCTGTCCGACGAGGATGACCTGCGAGACGAGATGTTTCACGATGCGGCTCTGCATAATCCTGCGGGGAAGTGGCAAATGATCTTCGGCGTGGCCACCCTGCCTGCCTACCGCCTACGCGGCTTTGCGGGCAAGCTGCTGGACACCGCCATCGACCAATGCCGCCGCGAGGGGCGCGCAGGCCTTGTCCTGACCTGCAAGCAAGCCAAGCTTGCCTACTACGCCAAGCACGGCTTCGTCAATGAGGGCTTGTCCTCCTCGGAGCATGGCGGTGACGTCTGGTATCAGATGCGGGTCGGATTTTGAATGGGAGAATTGCAGGGGCTTCACCCTTGCACCCCACCAAAACCTTTCTTGAAAGAAAGGTTTTGGATTCCAAAGAACTTTAAAAATTAGGATCAAACAATTCTTTTGAAAGCTCTTGAAAAGGGGGTCGAGGAAAAACTTTGCAATGTTTGCTGAAAGCAAGCTTGCACCGAGCGAAGCGAGGAGGTTTTCAAAAAATTTTCCCCGGCGTACTTCTATCCCTGCAAAAAAGTAGGTCATCCGACGGTATTTTGTCGGATGACCTTTTTGTTTTTATGAGGTTGGCAGTCGGCGCTCACGACCGGGCGTTGGCGAAAGAAGGAGCGCATTGGTCAAAAACCTCTCTGCGTTCAATGCAAGCGCCTACGTTGTTCAGCTTGCCGATGAGATCGTCGTAGCCGCGATCGATGTACTCGGGGTGGGAGATCTCGGTGACACCCTCGGCCATGAGGCCTGCGATGACCATAGCCGCGCCGCCGCGCAGATCCGTAGCGGCCACCGAGGAACCCATGAGGTTCTGGTTACCGGGGAACCAGGCGGTGTTGGAGGAGCGGGTGACCGTGATGCCCATGCGGATGAGCTCATCCAAATAAGCGAAGCGGTTGTCCCAGATCTTCTCGTTGATGGTGCTCATGCCCTGAGCGACGCAGAGAAGCACGCCGAATTGAGGCTGCATATCGGTGGGGAAGCCGGGATAGATGGCGGTGGTGATCTGGGTGCCGTGAAGGACGCCGTCGGAACTGACCGTAATGGAGTCCTCACCTTCCGTGAAGGTCACGCCCATTTCGGAAAGCTTGCTGACGATGGATTCCAGATGCTTGGGGATCACGTTCGTGAGGGTCACGCATCCACCCGTGCCTGCGACGGCGCACATGTAGGTGCCCGCCTCGATCATATCGGGGATGACGGAGTAGGTACAGCCATGGAGCTTGCGTACGCCCTCGATGCGGATCTCGGAGGTACCTGCGCCCAGAATTTTGCCGCCGCACATATTCAGGAAATTCGCCAGCGCTACGATGTGAGGCTCGCGGGCGGCGTTACCGATGACGGTGGTGCCGGGGGTCAGGACGGCGGCCAGAATGATGTTGACGGTGGCGCCCACCGAAGCCATATCCAAAATGATCTTGCCTTCGTGCATACCGTCGGGCGCTTCGCCCACGAAGCCCTGACCCGTGACCTCCATCTCGGCGCCCATGATCTCAAAGGCGCGGGTGTGGTAGTTCAGGGGGCGGGCAGAGCCGAATTTGCATCCGCCGGGGTAAGCAATGCGGGTGCGACCCTCGCGACCCAGCTCCACGCCCATGAGGTAGGAGGAGGCGCGGATCTTTTCCACCAGATGATCGGGGGAAGAACCCACGCGGAAGCCTGCGGCGTTGATCTCTACGGTGTTGGGAGAGGGATAGGTGATAGCGCAACCCATGGCCGCGAGGATCTCCAGGGTATTGGTGATGTCGCTGACGGTGGGGACGTTATGGATGATACAGGTCTCGCGGTTGAGAGCACAGGCGAACAGGATGGGGAGCGCCGCGTTTTTCATACCGCTGATGGGGATGGTGCCGTTGAGTCGGCGACCGCCTTGAACGTACAGTTTTTCCATGTATATATATGTATCGCGACCGACGCGAAGGACGGCCACAGACAGGAGATGAGTGTGAGAGGGAGGGTGAATGGGGAAGTCAGGGAGAGCGGAAACAGACAGAAAAACCGAAAAGCGCGTATGATTCCCGCAAACAATTGCTTTTGCGATCGTAGGACGTGCGTCTTCGGCAAGAAAAACCAAAATTATACAAAATTATTCGTCATATCTGTTTAATATGTCATTATTATCATATCATATTTGTGCAATTTTGGCAAGTGGGCACCGATACTGTTAACAAATTATTTACACAAACCGCGAAGGAAAAACCCGATCGGAAGGGCCTCTGTGGGCGGGGCTCCGATCGGATTTTTGTGCGTCCTGTTTTATGGGATTGCGTTTAAATTGGGGTTTACCAGGGGGCTTGGAGAACGCCTGGAGGAAACTTCTTAAAAGAAGTTTCCCCCAGACCCCCTTCAAGAACTTTCAAAAATCATTATTTATGAATGCTTTTTGAAAGTTTTTGAGATTCCAAAGAACTTTTTTCAAAAAGTTCTTTGGTGGGGTCCAGGGGCAAAGCCCCTGGCC
>JAZRIF010000210.1:0-2160 GCA_045645165.1 Eubacteriales bacterium | reverse complement strand
CGATCCGACTTAGCTTTGAGGAGCGCATGGGCTGCGGATTTGGCGCTTGCATGGGTTGCTCCTGCAAGACCGTCACGGGCAACAAGCGCATCTGCAAGGAAGGGCCGGTATTGGTCAAGGAGGATATCATATGGGACAAGTAAACACCAAAGTGACCCTCTGCGGCATCGAGATGGACAACCCCATCATCCCCGCCAGCGGCACCTTCGGCTACGGCTACGAGTTCGCTGAACTCTACGATATCAATTGCCTCGGTAGCTTCTCCTTCAAGGGAACCACCAAGGATCCCCGCTTCGGTAACCCCACTCCCCGTATCGCGGAGTGCCAAAGTGGCATGATCAACGCCGTGGGTCTGCAGAATCCCGGCGTGGAGAAGGTCATTTCCGAGGAACTGCCCCGTCTGGCCAAGTGCTTCCACAAGCCCGTCATGGCCAACGTCAGCGGCTTTGCCATTGAGGACTACGCCTACACTTGCGAGAAGCTGGACAAGGAGCCTCAGGTGGGTTGGCTGGAGGTCAACGTCTCCTGCCCCAACGTCCACGGCGGCGGTATGAGCTTCGGTACCCAGCCCGAGGCCGCGGCAGCTGTGACCCGCGCGGTGAAGGCCGTGACCACCAAGCCCGTTATTATCAAGCTTTCCCCCAACGTCACCGATATCGTCTCCATCGCCAAGGCCTGCGAGGAGGCAGGGGCTGACGGCATCAGCCTCATCAATACCCTCTTGGGTATGCGCATTGATCTGCGCACCAAGAAGCCCGTCATCGCCAACAAGATGGGCGGTTTCTCGGGCGCGGCCATCTTCCCCGTGGCGGTTCGCATGGTCTATCAGGTGGCTCACGCCGTGAATATCCCCGTGGTGGGTATGGGCGGTGTGTCTTCCGCCGAGGATGTCATCGAGCTGATGCTGGCGGGTGCTACTGCCGTGGAAGTCGGCGCGGCCAATCTGGTAAACCCCTTCGCCTCCCGCGACATCGTAAACGACCTGCCTCGCGTCATGGAGAAGTACGGCATTGAGAAGCTGTCCGACATCATCGGACAGGCATAAACCCATAGGGAACAGAAAGGAAAGGGAATGTTATGACGTACGGTAGAATCGACCTGCGGGAGAACCGTCCCGACGTATTTCTGGAGACCTACATCGCCGAGCCCGTGGGAGGGAAGCGCCGCAAGGCCATTCTGGTCATCCCCGGTGGCGGCTACGGCGGCGTCTGCGCCGACCGCGAGGGCGAGCCCATCGCCATGGCCTTCATGCCTTACGGCTACAACGGCTTCGTGCTTCACTATACGGTGGGGCGCAAGGAGCCTTACCCCGCCCAGCTTCGCGAGGTCACCCTGGCTATCAAGCACATCAAGGACAACGCCGACCAGTACGGCATCGACCCCGATCAGCTCTTCGTGACGGGCTTTTCCGCGGGCGGACATCTGACGGCCTGCGCGGGCGTGTTCTGGAACAGACCCGAGGCCACCGAGGGTTTGGATATCCCCTACGGCTACAACAAGCCCCGCGGCATCATGCCCATCTACCCCGTCATCAGCATGAAGGGACACGGCTTCAGCATCAAGAATCTGCTCTGCAAGGACGATCCCACCGAGGCCGAGACGGATTACGTCAGCGTGGATCAGCACGTGACCGCCGACAGCTCCCCCGTGTTCATCGTCCACAGTGCTGACGACGAACTGGTGGATGCCCGCAACTCTCTGGACTTCGCCATGGCTTACGCCAACGCGGGCGTTCCCTATGAGCTTCACATCTTCCCCCACGCCCAGCACGGTTGCGCTCTGGGCAACGCCATTACCGATATGGGTAACCCCAAGTGGAACGATCCCATGATCGCCAGATGGGTGGAGATGGCGGCTTACTGGGCGGAGAAGCTCTGTAAATAACACCTGTAGAGCGGGGGATTGCACCCGCCGCACAGATGTAGGGAAGGGGTCGCCCCTCCCGCGTATTAAAAAGATAAAAATAACTGCATATACAAGGAGAACCAAAAAATGGGAAAAGACGTCATCGTAGCCTGCGATTTTGACAGCGCAGAAAAGGTATTTGCATTCCTCGATCTCTTCGAGGGTCTGGACAGAAAGCCCTTCGTAAAGATCGGCATGGAGCTGTACTACGCCGAGGGCCCCTCCATCGTCCGTGAGATCAAGGCTCGCGGCCAC
>JAZRIF010000209.1:0-11350 GCA_045645165.1 Eubacteriales bacterium | reverse complement strand
TTCCTAAGCCCGCTTGGCCTCCTACTACTGAGGAGGGGGATGGTTCACCAAGGAAGGTACCGTGGGTACCTTCCTTGGGCAGTGTTCTTTTGCGAAGTGCGTAGCACTTCTCTTTTCATGTCACTGTTGACAGAAAAGTACAGAGAAAGAACTCCCCGATAAACCCAAAGTTACACACATCAAACCACGGAGGAACCAACCATGTCCAATGCCAAAACCGTTTACCTCGACCACGCCGCCACGTCCTATCCCAAGCCGCCCGCCGTACTGTCTGCGGTCACGGAATGCATGAAGCACAGCGGCGGCAACCCGGGGCGGAGCTCCCACAGATCGGCTTTGGCGGCGGCCAAGGAAATCTATGCCTGCCGCGAACTGGCCGCCCGTATGTTCGGCGCAGAGCCCGATCGAGTGATCTTCACGCTCAACACCACCCATGCCCTGAATCTGGCCATCAAAGGGATATTGGGGCGAGGCGGCCACGCCCTCTGCTCCGATATGGAGCATAATTCGGTCTACCGCCCCCTGTATCGCCTGGCGCGGGATGGGATCATTGATTTCGACGTGTTCGACACCTTCCCCACCGCCCCCGTCCGTACCGATGACAGAATCCTTTCTTCCCTGGTGACAAGGCTCCGCCCCGACACCAAGGCGGTGATCTGCGCTCACGCCTCCAATATCTGCTCCGCCACATTACCCATTGCCAGGATTGGTTCCCTGTGCCGTCGGATGGGGATCCTGTTCATCGTGGACGCCGCCCAATCGGCGGGGGCTATGGGCATCGACGTGGAGCGCATGAATATCGACGTTCTCTGCCTGCCCGGCCACAAGGGACTCCTGGGGCCTCAAGGGACGGGGATGCTCATTCTGGGGAAAGGGGTCACGCTGGACACCCTCATGGAAGGTGGCAACGGCATGGATTCCCTGCGCGGGGAGATGTCTGAGGACGCCCCCGAGCGTTACGAGCCCGGTACTCTCCAGACCCCTGCCATCGCGGGTCTGCGGGCGGGGTTGGAGTTTGTGAGATCGGTGGGTGTGGAGAATATCGGCGCCCACGAGCGGCGCTTGGGAACAAAATTGCGGGATCGCCTGCTGGAGTTGCCCAAGGTCACAGTCTACGCTCCCCGACACGAGGGCGGTGTGGTGCTGTTTTCGGTGGATGGCTACACCTCCAACGAGGTAGGACGTATCCTGGATGCCGAGGGGATCTGCGTGCGGGCGGGTTTCCATTGCTCGGCTCTGGGGCATCGGACTCTCCACACCCCCGATGGCGGCGCGGTGCGGGTCAGCTTCGGCTGGGGGTCAAGGGAGCGGGACGCAGAGGCGCTTTTAAAGGTGGTAAAAAGACTATAGGGCATCTCAAAAAGCTCATCGTGCGGCGAGAGCCAAGCAAGCTCGAAGGCAAGAAGATTTTATCAGCTCGCTTGCAAGCGCGAATTAAAAACAGAATGTGGGTTTCACAAAATGTAACCGATACAAAATAAGGCGGGATAACCCCGCCTTATTTTCAAATTATTAAACATGATGACGCCACAACGGGAAGAGGAATCCCCTCCCTACGATGAGAAAATGAGACATGATTGAAAAACACCGCATCTTCGATTTGTATGGGATAATAGGCACTTACGTTGCTCAGACATCTTGAAATTTCTTCCGTAGGGGCGATTCATGAATCGCCCCTACCATGTTGGTTTTCTATTATTGTATCAGCATCGCATCCCCAAAGGAGAAGAACCGATACTTCTCCTCCACTGCCGTCTCATAGGCCTTCATGACGTTCTCTCTGTCGTAGAACGCCGAGACCAGCATGAGCAGGGTAGACTCGGGCAAATGGAAATTGGTGATGAGGGCATCCACGGCCTTGAACTTGTAGCCGGGATAGATGAAAATACCCGTATCGGCGTCCATGGCGTGGACGATACCCTGCTCGTCGGAGGCGCTCTCCAGAGTGCGGCAAGAGGTGGTGCCCACGCAGATGACGCGGCCGCCTGCGGCGCGTCTCTCGTTGATGAGCTTAGCCGACTCGGCAGGCACCGAGAAGAACTCGGTGTGCATGACGTGGTCGGTGATGGCGTCCTCCTTGACGGGGCGGTAGGTACCCAACCCCACGTGGAGCATGACGGGGGCGATGGCTACGCCCTTATCACGGAGCGCCTGCAGAAGCTCGGGAGTGAAGTGGAGTCCTGCCGTGGGGGCGGCGGCAGAGCCCTCGGTCTTGGCGTAGACAGTCTGGTAGCGGTCGCGGTCGGCCAGGCGCTCGGTGATGTAGGGGGGCAGGGGCATGAGGCCGATCTCGTGGAGGATGTTGTAGATGTTCTCGTACTTCTCACGGTCGAAGTCAAAGCGGATGAGGCGGTTTCCCTCCTCCACCATGTCTACAACCTCGCCCGTCAGCATCCCTTCCCCAAAGACCATGCGGTGGCCGAGGCGGGCGCGCTTGCCGGGCTTGACCAGGCACTCCCAGGTGTCGGCGGCGCGCTGGCGCAGGAGCAGCAGCTCGATCCCTGCTTCGGGTCTGCCCTCGGCGTGGCCGTAGAGTCGGGCGGGGATGACCTTGGAGTTATTGATAACCAGGACGTCGTTCGAGTTTATGTAGTTAAGGATATCGAAAAAGTGTTTGTGCTCAATGGTTTTTCCATCCCGATCCAACACCATGAGGCGGGAGTGGTCCCGCTTCTCCATGGGGTGCTGAGCGATTAGCTCCTCGGGAAGATGGTAGAAGAAATCTGCCGTCCGCAAGGTAGTTTTGGGGCGGTCGTTGATAATGAATGTTTCGCTCATGGTTGTTTCCTTTCAGGCGCAATATGCGCGGCGCATTCCGCGCGGATTCTGCATATACTGACAGCAACCGGGGGATTTTTCCCTTTCCTCCGCGCCATATATGCCCAATTTCTTATTATACCCCAAAACGCGGGAAATTGCAACGGGTTTTGAAGATTTTGTTTAAGATTTTCAAATTGCGGTTTATAGGGGAGCGGGAGAACGCCAAAGAGGAACTTCTTAAAAGAAGTTCCTCTCTGGACTCTCTTCAAGAACTTTCAAAAATGAATTATTTATCAATGTTTTTTGAAAGTTTTGGGGAGTCCAGAACCCTTTTTTCAAAAAGGGTTCTGGTGGGGTCCAGGGGCAAAGCCCCTGGACGATAAACCCAAATTTACATATCCAAACCAAAGGAGACAGCCTATGAATCCACATACTCCTCTCCTATTTGAGGGCTGTGCCACTGCGCTGGTGACCCCCTTCAAAAACGGCGTACTCGACAAGACTGCTTTTCTCCGCATCCTGCACCACCAGATTGAGGGCGGTGTCGATGCTCTGGTGGTGGCAGGCACCACGGGGGAATCCCCCACCCTCACCGACGGAGAAAAGAAATGGCTGTTCACCGCAGCTGTCAAAGAAATCGAGTCCTCTTCACGCAAAATTCCTGTCATCGCCGGAACGGGAAGCAACAACACCCGCCGCGCCTGCGAACTGGCACGCATGGCCGAGGACTGCGGCTGCGACGGGCTTCTGGTGGTCACGCCCTACTACAACAAGGCCTCCGAGGCCGGGCTGATCGGGCACTATGAGGCGGTAGCGGAGGCTACTTCCCTGCCCATCATTCTCTATCATGTCCCCTCCCGCACCGGCTGTAAACTGGCTCCCGCAACCTGCAAAATCCTTTCTGAACACCCTCACATCGCAGGCCTCAAGGATGCCACAGGAGATCTGTCCTTCACTGCCCGCGTGGCCTCTCTCTGCGGGGATGCACTACCCATTTACGCAGGCAACGACGACCAAACCCTCCCCATCTTTTCTCTGGGCGGGCGAGGGGTGATTTCGGTAGTCTCCAACCTGTACCCTGCCGCTATCAGCAGCCTCTGCCGCCTGTGGCGGGAGGGCAAGACGGACGAGGCCAAAACCCTCCATCTTTCCCTCATCCCTCTGTGCGACGCCCTGTTCTGCGAGGTCAACCCCATCCCCGTTAAAGTGGCCATGAAAATGTGTGGATTCTGCACCGCCGAGGTGCGCCTCCCCCTGGCCGAGGCCGACAAGGGCGTGCAGGAAAAGGTGGCAAAAGCCATTTCAAATTGCAATTTATTAAGGGAATTTGCTCCTTGAACCCCCACCAAAAAACTTTCAATAATAATGATTTATTAAAGGCTTTTGGGAGTCCGGAACCCTTTTGCAAAAAGCTCTGGTGGTGTAGCGAAGCGACGACACGGTAGTGACCGAACCACAGCGACACATGGGGTGCCACCCTGCCGACAAAACCAAATTTTCGTTTCCACACAAAAAGGGAGAGGCCATTCCTCTCCCTTTGTTGTGTGGATTTATTCTCCGCGATACACGAAGTTGAGTCGTCCCAGAGGCGCCACGTCGCCCTTGTCGTAGAAGTCCTCGATGTTGTGGTACTTCTCACGGCTGTCGGCTACTTTAAACCACAGAGTGAAGTTGTCGTGATCCAAACCGATGACGGCGCGGGGCACACTAATCTTCATAACGTCGCCGCGCACCTCATAGCGCAGGAGCATATCCGGTACGTCCACGCAGGTCAGGTCGTCGCCCACGCCTACGATCTTACCGAGGGTGGTGGTACCGTCCTTACGGGTGTGGTGGTTGAGAACGTACTGATAGCTCTCCCCGCCCTTGACGTTCAGGAAAATCTTCATCCAGGAGCCTGCTCCCAGAGGATCGGAAACGAGATCCTTGGTGCGGATGGTGAAGGTGATGCTGTCCTTATCGTGCATGACACCGATCTTATCCATGACGTTACGAGCGGTAAAGTTGGTGTAGATCACACCGCCCTGACCTTCGGCGTGGCGGTGCATATCCCCGTCGAGGAAGCAGTCGTAGATGGCGGGAGAGGCGTCAAAGCTCTTTCTCCACTCCACGCCCACGCTCTTGACGGCAGGATACACGGGGGTGGCGTCGGTGCCCTTATACTTGCGGACGTAGCTGACCAGCTGCATGAAGTAGTTGTCGAAGTAGCCGCCGCGCATCATCTCGATATCACGGCTGTACTCGTAGTTGGCGGCGTCCACGAACATGACGGGGCGCTCGGGGATACCCGACCAGTAGCCTGCGATCCACTCGTTCCAGCCCGTGATCAGCACGATGGGCGGGTCAGTCTCGATGGCACGGTCGAACTGCTCAGCGAAATTGTATCCATGCTTCCATGCGTCGGGATCGGGGTCGTTGGCGCCGTTGTGGAAGGCGCGGCCGCAGTTGGAGGTCTCGCCGTAGAGGACGGAATCGCCAAAGCGGATGTTACCGCTATGCTGGGCGATGGAAACGTTGATGACCTCATCCACACCATCCAGATTGGCGAAGACGCGCTGAGGACGGGTGAAGTCCATCCAGGGCCAGCCGCCCAGCTTGTCGGGCTCGTTGGGCCACTGGGACATCTTGATGTTGAAGAACTCACGGCATTCGGGGGTGCATTCCTCCTTGACGGCGATGATGACGGGCTTTCCGTCCATGCAGAACCAGGTGTCCTTGCAGTAGCCCGGCTTGTAGATGGAGTCGTAGATATCCAGCACCGTCAGACCCGAGGCGGTGTTGGTGTAGAACATGACCTGAGGGATCTTCCAACCCTCGTCGTGATACTCCTGCAGTACGCGCATGACCAGCTTAGCGTTATCTCGGTAGATGGCGGCGTTGGTGGTGTCAAAGAACAAAAAGTCAATATCCGCCTGCATAAGGAGCTTCATGTGCTTACGGACGACCCACTCGTCGTTGGAGTAGTAGTAGCCGTAGAAAGGCTCGCCCCAATGGTGGTACACGCCGTGACCGCCCCACAGGGGAGACGCGGGCTTATGGCCGATATCGGGATCCTCGGCGACGATCTTGGAAATATCGTAAGGCTTGTGGCGGCCGTGCTCACCCAACCAGAGGAAGTAGAACATACCGACCAAACGATTCTCGCGGTTCACGGGAGCTCCGCTCGCGGTATCGGGCGTAGGTCTGCCCAAGGCGTCCACGGCCATCAAAGGGCCGCCCGCGACTTGCTTTTTGTAGTTTGCCATCATGAAACTCCTTTCGGGGGTAGAAATGTCAAAATAGGGCAAGATCAAATGCTTGCGCTTATATTATACCTGCATTTTGGGGGTTTGTCAATGCGTTTTCGGGAATTTGTACCAAAAAACTTCATGAAAAAGGCCGAAAAACTCGTGAAATTTAAATGCAAAAAAGGCTTGACAAATCGCTTCGGTTGTGTTATAATATACAAGTCGTTGACGACAGGCCGTCAATACGACATGCGGTGTTAGCTCAGCTGGATAGAGTGCCTGGCTACGAACCAGTAGGTCGGGGGTTCGAATCCCTTACACCGTGCCAACAAAAAGGATCAAGACTTATGTCTTGATCCTTTTTGTTTGTACTGTGTTTGGGCCGAGACCTCCGTTCAAACTGCAAGCAAGTGTAAAAACTTTCAATCTGTAGCGCCGCAAGGCGGGGAGCGCAGTTTGACCAGCTCGCGCGAGCGCGCACGAAGCGCCGCGAGAGCGAGGTGTGGGTTCAGAATCCCTTACACCGTGCCAACAAAAAGGATCAAGATTTGTGTCTTGATCCTTTTTGTTTGTATTGTGTTTGGGGTGAGATCTCCGTTCAAACTGCAAGCAAGTGTAAAAACTTTCAATCTGTAGCGCCGCAAGGAGCGGAGCGCAGTTTGACCAGCTCGCGCGAGCGCGCACGAAGTGCCGCGAGAGCGAGGTGTGGGTTCAGAATCCCTTGGCTCCCACCGGCACGATCTTTGTGAATCATTCATCGTACATCTACTTCCCTTCGTATGCTCATCCAATGCTTCAAAACAGTTGACTTTCACTTTGTTTCATGCTATTTTGAAAAGATTCCCGTAATAGATAAGCCCACGGCTCAGCCGTGGGCTTTCTTTCTTGGATCCGCTTGGGTTTACCCCGCAACATTATTTCATGTTCTCGTAACCGATGAGGGTCTGGAGAATGACCTGGGCGTAGACGCGGCAGAAGAAATCGTTGGGATGGTTGATGTTATTGCCGGAATAATCCTGGAACTCCTTATGCTCCAGAACGGCCTTGGAGGCGGAGGTCACACAGGCCACGGCACAGGGCGTACCGTTCTTGACATACTTGGCGGCGCTCTTGATCAGATCGGCCTCCTGCTTATCCTGGTAGCCATACCAACCGTTGGTAGCGTTGGGGTTGGGCACCATGGTAGACACGAACATGAGGGCGCAATCGGGATCCTTTTCCAGAACCGCATCAAAAACAGCCTCCATGTTACGGGCAACGATACGAGCGGAGGTAACGCCGTCGTTCATGCCGTAGGCGATGAGGAACAGATCGCAACCGTACTTCTCCACGAAGGGAGTCACGTAGGTATCGATGTTTTCCTTACCGTTCTGGGAGGTCCAACCGCCCACAGAGGGGTTGACGTATGTAATGGTGCCGCGATCCCCCGCCACGTAATCGGCATTGGGAAGGATGGGCGCACCCTGCATACCCGTGGTCACGAACTTGACAGTGTAGCCGTAGAGATCAGCCAGAGCCTGAGTAAAGAGCAGGGAGTAGCTGTACTGGTAGGGAGCGTAGTTATCAATGAAGCTGGCGGAGGCGCCGTGGGTGATGGAGTCACCGTAGAAAAACAGTGTAACGTCCTCGCCGTCAATGAGTTTTTGGATGAATTTCGCGTAGACATCCACGTTGGACTCCGAGACGAAGCCCTCCCACACATTCTCATGGGTGTAGGTAACGTTCACCTGGTAGTCGGTCATGGGCTTACCCTCGCCCCAGTAGATGTTGACGTTCTTGCCTTCGTACTTGGCGGTAATGTTGATCTGGGGATGAGCAGGGAAATTGTAGTAGACAGCTCGGGTAATGACGGGAATGGAAGAATTCTCGGTGATCTTGATCTTGCCGTCCTCGATGACGTAGTCCTTCCCTTCCTCATAGGTCACGGTGCCGTCGTAGTTGGTCACGGATGCCACGCTTTGGATGGGATAGAGCAGGGAGCGGACGTCTCCCTTATCCAGGAACATAACAGTCTCGTTCTTCACGGTATTCCCCGCGAAGATGGGTTGCATGAGGTCGTTCAGCTTACTCATTTCAGCCTTGAGATCCATAGTCGTTTCCTCCTCGGTAGTAGCTTCTTCGGTGATAGCTTCCTCAGTAGGGGCTTCGGTTGCAGACTCGTCGGGAGCTTCGGTCGGTACTTCGATGGCGGAGGTGGTATCCTCCTCGGTCACGGCGGGCTCGTCAGGAGTGGTACAGGCCGCAAGACTCACCGCCAACCCTGCTACGAGCAGGGCGGCGACGAGGATCAGGAATCGTTTGGTGTTCATAGGTATCTCCGTTCTGCCTACGTACAGCTTACTTCATGTTCTCGTAACCGACGAGGGTCTGGAGCAGAGTCTGGGCGTAAACGCGGTAGAACCAGTCGTTGGGATGGTTGATGTTGTTACCGGAGTAGTCGTTGAAGGTCTTGTGCTCCTGAATGGCTTTGGATACGGAATTGACGCAGGCCACGGCCACGGGCTTACCGTCCTTAACGTAAGAATTAGCCAGGCTGAGGAGCTGCTTCTCCTGCTGCTGGATGGAGGCGTGATCCCAGTTGGAGCCGGTGTGGGGGGTCATGGTAGAAACCAGCATGACGGACACCTCAGGCTTAATCTCCAGCAGAGCGTCAACCATCTTCTTGGCATTAGCCTTGGTGGTGTTGGCGCCTACGCCGCCATCGTTCATACCGTAGCCCAGAACGAACAGATCACAGCCGTACTTCTCCACCTGCTCTTTGACAAACTTATCGAAATTGTTCACGCCGTCGGTAGAGGTCCAGCCACCGATCGCGGTGTTGACGTAGGTGATGGTGCCGCGCTCACCGCCGACGTACTCGGTGGTAGGAACAGGATGGCAGGCCATGGCAGCAGACAATCCGGTGTTTACGTACTTGACCTTATAGCCAAAGAGATCGGCCAAAGCCTCGGTGAAGAGCATGGCGTAGTTACCCTGCTTGGGCTGGACACCCTCCAGGAAGGTGGAGCAAGCACCCCAAGTGATGGAGTCGCCGTAGAAGAAGACGGTGACGTCTTCACCGGCGATCATCTTCGCTACGAGATCCTTGTAGACCTCCAGCTGGCTCTCCTGGACGTAACCCTCCCAGCCCTCGGCGTGGGTATAGGTCACGGATACCTGCCACTGCTTGACCTGGCTCTCACCCCAGAAGGTAGGAACCATCTTGCCCGTGGAGGGATCCTTGGTGTTGATCAGGGAGCCTGCGTGGTTGTAGTACTTAGCAGAGGTGATGACCTTGATGGAAGAGTTCTCGGTAACCTTCAGCTTACCGTCCTCGATCACGTAGTCCTTGCCCTCCTCGTAAGTGGTCTTACCGTCGTAGGAGGTAACGGAAATGATGCTCTCGATGGGGAAAAGCAGGGACTTGACGTCGCCCTTGTCCAGGAACATAACGGTTTCCTTAACCGACTGGGTGCCGGCAAAGATGTTCTGCATGGCTTCCTTAAGGTCCTCGTCCTTGATGTCCAGACCCAGCTCGTCCTGAATGCTCAACGTTGTTTCCTCCTCGGTGGTGACTTCTTCGGTGGTAACTTCTTCGGTGGTGATTTCCTCAGCGGGAGCCTCGGTTGTGAGCTCGTCAGGCGTTTCGGTGGACGCCTCGGTTACCTCGACGGTGGCCTCGCCCACAGTAGTGTCGGGCTCAGTGGTGTTGGTATTGCAGGATGCCATACCGACGGCAACGACGCCGGACAGGAGCATCGCCGCAACGGCGGTCAGAATGCGGTTTTTCTTGTTCATGTTATTTCTCCTTTTATTTACAATGCCTTGTCGGCAATGTGTACGATATTGAAGGGTGAAGTCGGTTTACTTGGTTCCGGTGGAACCGAATCCCCCCGCGCCTCTCTCGGTTTCATCCAAAAAATCCACCTCGATAAACTGCGCGGTGATGACGGGCATAATGAGGAACTGGGCGACACGATCTCCCGGTTCGATGGTCTGAGGGACAGAACCATGGTTGTGGAGAGCGACCATCAGCTCGCCGCGGTAGTCGGAGTCAATGACACCCACCTTGTTGGCAGGAGCAAGACCTCGCTTGGATGCCAGGCCGCTGCGGGCGAAGTTGAGTCCCACGTACCCCTCCGGGATGGCCATAGACAACCCCGTGTGGATCATGACGGTCTCGCCGGGGGCAATGGTGATGGGATCCCCCTTGGGGAGGGCGTAGAGGTCAGCCCCCGCCGCCCCTGCCGACCCGTAGGTGGGCAGGATGGCAGCAGGATGCAGTTTCTTGATCTTGAGTTCCATGGATCACCTCACACCAAAATGACGTGATCACCCGAGCCCAGGGTCTTGCCCGTGGGAACGAAGGCGCAGGTGGTACCTGCAGGCACCGTGATCTCGTAGCGGGTGGCATCCCCCTCGGGACGGAAGGCCACGCGGATCTTACCGTAGGGGCACTCGTGAATAACCTCGGCCTCCTTCATATCCTTGAAGGGGACGGGGGCTACGGCAAAGATGCGGAAACCGGGAGTCACGGGGATAATACCGCCCACGTAGGCGTACAGGAAATAGGCAAAGCCCGAGTGCATAGGATGGTTATAGGAGGAGGAGGCCAATGCGCGGGGCTGGGAGAAGTCATGCTCGAGGCACTCCCACAGGGAGGTGGCGCCCTTGTCCATCATAGTGCCGAAGCTGTCGTGGTCACGGTTGAACAGGAACTTCATGGCCACGTCACCCTTCCCTGCCTCACACAGCGCAGGAACCAGGTACTTGTTGCAGTAAATACCCGTGGACATGGCGTAATCGTCCTCCTCCATGAGGGTCAGAAGGGCTTCGCGGAGGGCTTCCTTCTCGCCTTCGGGGTAAAGGTTCGTCATGAGGGCCACGCCGCAGGTACCCCAGGTAGAGTATCTGTGCTTCTCGGGAATCCAGAAGTGGCGGTTGAAGGTCTCCTTGATGCGGGCGGCCAGCTCGGCGTAGTCCAGGGCGGTGGGCAGACCCAGCTCACGGGAAAGCTCGTCCATGAGGCAGGCGGTCTCGTAGAACATGGCGGTGGAGGACTCGGGGACGGGGATACGGCGGTCGCCGCGGTTGCCCGTGGGCGGGCACCAGTCGCCCAGGCCGCGGGAGATGATCAGCTCGTCCGCGTACTTGGACTTGTCGTTTTTCGCGTCGTTGATCTCATGCTGCATCCACTTTTCCATCTGGTCCCAATGGGATCTCACGATGCCGTCGTTGCCGTAGTAGCGGTACATCCAGTAGGGCATGATGACGTTGGCACAGCCCCACAGGGGAGAGGCCTCGCCGCACCCGCGCTTACCGGGGGCGATCATCTGCCAGACGCCGTAGACCTCGTCCTCGGTACGGAAGTCGTGGATGTACTT
>JAZRIF010000208.1:0-20486 GCA_045645165.1 Eubacteriales bacterium | reverse complement strand
GACATGAGGTTGGAGAGCATACCGCCGGGCACCTGATACAGGAGGGCGTTGACGTCCACCTTCAGCACCTTGGGATCCATGAGACCCTCCTTGAGGTACTTCTCGCGGAGAGGGGTGAAGTACTTGGTGATCTTATCCAGCTTGGTCAGATCCAGACCCGTGTCGTAGGGGGTGCCTGCGAGGGTAGCCACGATAGGCTCCGTGGGGGGCTGGGAGGTGCCCAGAGCCATGGGGGAGATGGCGGTGTCAATGACGTCCACGCCTGCCTCAACGGCCTTCAGGATGGTCATAGAGGCCAGACCTGCGGTGTAGTGGGTGTGGAGCTGGATCGGAATCTTGACGCTGGACTTCAGGGTCTTGACCAGCTCATAGGCATCGTAGGGCTTCAGAAGACCCGACATATCCTTGATACAAATGGAGTGCGCGCCCATGTCCTCCAGCTGCTTGGCGTACTTGGCGTAGTAGTCCAGGGTGTACACAGCACCGGTGGTGTAGGAGAAGGCCGCCTGCACGTGTCCGCCCTCGCGGATGGTGGCGTCGATGGCGGTTTTCAGGGTACGGGGATCGTTCAGGGCGTCGAAGATACGGATGATGTCGATACCGTTGGCGATGGACTTCTGCACGAAGTAGGCAACCACGTCGTCTGCGTAGTGGCGATAGCCCAGAATGTTCTGGCCACGGAACAGCATCTGCAGCTTGGTGTTCTTGACAGCGGCGCGGATCTTGCGCAGTCTCTCCCAAGGATCCTCGTTGAGGAATCGCATGCAGGAGTCGAAGGTAGCGCCGCCCCATGCCTCCAGAGAGTGGTAGCCCACCTCATCCATAGCGGACAGGATGGGGAGCATCTCCTCGGTGGTCATACGGGTGGCGATGAGGGACTGGTGAGAGTCACGCAGAACGGTTTCGGTAATTTTTACCTTGCTCATAGTATTTCCCTTTCAGAATTTCAGTAAATACCCAAATACTTTTTGAAAGCTTTTGGGAAGTCACGAAACCCTTGTTTCAAAAAGGGTTTCGTGCGGGGGCCAGGGGCAGAGCCCCTCGTTCTTTTTGCAAAAGTGGACAGGAACACGCCTGCGGCCACGGCAGAACCGATAACACCGGCCACGTTGGGACCCATGGCGTGCATGAGGAGGAAGTTAGAGGGATCATACTTCTGCCCCTCGATCTGGGAGACACGGGCGGCCATGGGCACAGCGGACACGCCGGCAGAGCCGATCAGGGGGTTGATGGTATTTCCGCAGAGCTTGTTCATGATCTTTGCCGTGATCAGACCGCCGCAGGTGGACACGCAGAAGGCGGCCAGACCGCAGAAGATGATGAGGATGGTCTCCAGACGCAGGAAGTTGGCCGCAGAGGCGGTTGCGCCGACGGAGATACCGAGGAAAATGGTAACGATGTTCATGAGCTCGTTCTGGGCGGTCTTGGACAGACGGTCAGTGACGCCGCAAACGTTGAGCAGGTTACCGAACATGAGACAGCCGATGAGAGCCAGCGCATCGGGGACGATGAGACCCACCACGAAGGTAACGACGATGGGAAACAGGATCTTCTCGGTCTGGGACACGGGGCGCAAGGCTGTCATCTTAATGGTGCGCTCCTTGTTAGTGGTCAGCATCTTCATGAAGGGAGGCTGAATCATGGGGATCAGCGCCATGTAGGAGTAGGCTGCGATGGCAATGGCACCCAAGAGAGCGGGAGCCAGAGTCTTGGTCACCAGAATGGCCGTAGGGCCGTCTGCACCACCGATGATACCGATGGCGGCTGCCTCGTTGGGGGAGAACACACCGGAAATCAGGGCGAAGGCAAAGGCCACGAACACGCCCAGCTGGGCGCCCGCGCCGATGAGCAGGGACTTGGGGTTGGAGATCAGGGGGGTAAAGTCGGTCATAGCGCCGATACCCACGAAGATCAGACAGGGGTAGATACCCAGCTTGACGCCCAGATACAGAAGATCCAGGAATCCGCCGTGGTGGAGAATGAAGCCGAAATCAATGTTGTCGGCAATGAAGTAGTCCAGATGGAACAGGTTGGCACCGGGGATGTTGGTCAGCAGCATACCCACGGCGATGGGGAGCAGGAGCAGAGGCTCGAACTTCTTGACGATAGCCAGGTACACCAGGGCAGCCACGATAGCGTACATGACCAGGAGTTGCCAGGCTGTGGGGTTGAACGCCCAACCGGAGTCTGCCAAATCAAAGAGACCGTGACCTTCACCGGTGGGTGTAAACAATACTTTCCAGATACCCGTGCCCGTCAGAAAGTTGAGTAAGCTTTGAATCAAATCGGACATGGATAAACCTTCCTTTCAAATGTTTTTTAGGGTATAGGTTTATCAGTTGAGAGTCAGGAGCACTTCGTCGGTCTTGACGCTGTCACCGCTCTTGACGTTGACCGAGGCCACCACGCCGTCAGCGGGAGCGGGCACATCGTTCTCCATCTTCAGCGCCTCGATGACGCAGACGGGGCTACCCTTCTTGACAGAGTCACCGGGCTTAACAAGTACCTTCATGACGGTACCCTGCAGGGGAGCCTTGACCTCGACAGAGCCTGCAGCACCGGCGGGAGCAGCCTTAGGAGCGGGAGCGGCTGCGGGGGCAGCAACAGGAGCAGGAGCAGCCACGCGAGCGGCAGGGGCTACAGGAGCAACGACGGGTGTAGCGCCGCCGATCTCTTCTACGGTGACGTCGTATGCGACGCCGTTCACGGTTACGTTAAATCTTTTCATGATGTTATTTCCTTTCGTTTATGAAGTGATCAGCGGTTGCGGGACTTGGTCGTGGGCTTGAAGGAGACCACGCGGAAGCCGCCTGCAAACTGCGAAGCAAGAGCGGGATCGGATTCGATATAAGCGGATACGGCGGCGGTAATAGCGGCAATCAGGGCACCGTCGTCCACAACGGGAGAGACCTCGACGGGGGCTTCCACCGCGGGAGCAGCCGAGGGAACGGGAGCTTCTACCTTAGCGGGCTTGGACTTCTTCTCTTCCTTGGCGGGATCCTTATAGAATACCTTCTTGAAGATCAGGAGCACCAGCCACAAAATGGCCAGTACCAGGAACACCATGCCCATGCCCTGAATGATCATGAGTCCGGCCTTAGAGAGGCGGGCGGAGGAGAATGCGCCACCCAGGTCTTCCTCAACCTCTACCTGTTCCACATCGGCCATGTACTTGTCCGAGAGCGTGATGAAGCCCAAGTCGTGGAGGTTCATATCCAACTCCTTGGTGGTGTAGACGTCCAGCTTTAAGAAAGCCGTATTCAGCAGAGACATTACGGATTCGCGGTAAAACTGTTCCGCAGTAGGATCAATGTTTTTTACCGAGGTAAACTCAATAAGCTCGTTACCGGTGTAGTGGGTGAGCAGAATGGTGGCTTCTGCGGCGACCTTTGTCCCCTCAGCATCAACGTTTTCATAGGACAGATGCGCTTTTTCGGCAGAACCCGTCATCGTCAGCGTCAAACGCTCCGGATAGTCTTGGTTTCCATCCTCAACGATCAGATATACGGCCTCAGGCTTATCCTCTCCTCTTTTTATAGGCGCGGATAATTTGACCGTGAAAAAGCCTACCTGGCTTGCATCCAAAAGGATCTCGCCATTCTCGTCGGCCTTTTCGGTTACGTGATCCCTCAGCTGCGTGTACCCCGTCATGGCCTCCATGGACACCTCACAGGATGTCGCTGTTAGAAGCAGGGTGACGAGCATCAGCGCCGCGAGGGTTAGACTGATGATTTTTTTCATGGAGCGACCTCCTTACAGCGTGGGAACGCCGTGCTTGCGGTCGGGGGTACCGTCGGCCTTCTCGGCCAGCATGTAGAGAGCGGAAATGATGCGGGCGCGAAGCTCGGCCTCGGGGATAACATCATCAATATCGCCGGACTCGGCGGCGGCCAGGGCGGAAGCGTAGGTTTCCTTCCACTCGGCTTCCACGTCAGCGCGAGACTTGTTCGCGGTGATCTTGTCGTTCATGGCGAAGGCCACGGCGGTCTCGGGAGCCAGAACCGAGATCACGGATCCCTCCAGCGCCAGTGCCAGATCAGCGCCCAGAGCATGGGAGCCCATAAGGGTGAAGGCGGCACCGTAGGCCTTGCCGGTAACAGCTGTTACCTTGGCGGTGGTGGCGGTGACGTAAGCCTTGGCCAGCTTAGCGAATGCGTTGGCGGCATCAGCGTACTCCACGCCCTCGGAGTCCACCAGGGTTACTACGGGGATGGAGAAGCTGTCGCAGAAGGACACCAGATGAGCGGCCTTGCGGGCACCATCGGCGGTGAGCTTGCCGTTCAGAGCAACCATGCCCACGGTCTCGCCGCCCATACGGCAAAGAGCTGTGGTGACTTCCTTGCCCATATCTGCGTACAGGGTCGTGAGGGCGGCGTTGTCCGCCAGGGTCTCCACACCGTTTGCGAGAGCCACGGGACGGCCAATATCGTCGGTGGGATCGATGGCGTTTACATCTTTATTATTACGGGGCAGGAGCTCCACCAGGTTGCGGACGGCGGCTGTGGGATCCTCGGTCACCAGAGCGGTGAGGTCGGTGGCCTGCTCACCCGTAGCGACGGTGAGATCGAACATGGCGGCGATGGCGGCGGCCATACCGGTGCAGCTACCGCTGACCAGGGCGATCTGGGGGATAATCCCCGAGGCGTCGGAGACGCACTTCATGACGCGGCCGTAAGCCGAAAGGGCGGATGCACCGTCCCAGACCACGGCACCCGCGCTGTCAAACACGCCAATAACGGGTGCGCCGACGCGCAAAGCCTGCGCGTACAATTTTTCGATCTTTTCGGCACCGATCTCGTCCAGGGCGCCTGCCTTGCGGTCGCTGTCCTGTACGAAAGCGAAAGCCAGCTTGCCGTTCACCGAGCCGTAGCCCGTAATGATCGCATCGTAGGGCTGATCCTCACCGCGGCGGCGAATGAAGGCGCCCAGTTCTACGAAGGTGCCGGCATCAAAGAGGGCGATCATGGACTCTCGCCCCTTGGTTTCCTGCTTTTCAAAACTCAACATTGAAACTCTTTTTCCTTTCAGTCAAATCGTCCCGGGAAGCGAGGTCTATCCAAAAACCTTCTTCCCCAAGATACCATAATTATACATCAAATCTTCTTCAGAGTCAACCAGGGGGAGCATTTTATTTGTAAAGAAATTGTTAATTGGCATTTCTCGTTTATCCTCCTTTCGTTGTGATTTTAACGAACTAAAATCGTAAAACCCCTTGACGAAATCTTTGAAAAGTGGTATAATAAATTATCTGTTTTTCTATCGGAGGTAATGATTTTGAAAGCAGTTAAACTGTACAATAAAGGCATGTATCTTGTAAACGGTACACCCGCAGAAACCGCCGCAATATCCGCCGATGAGGCGCGCCGCGGCACCATCGCTTACTCCATTCTCTCTGCCCACAACGTATCGGGCAATATGGATAAGCTTCAGATCAAATTTGACGCTCTCGTGAGCCATGATATCACTTACGTCGGCATCATTCAGACCGCCCGCGCCAGCGGACTCAAGGAATTCCCCATTCCCTACGCCATGACCAACTGCCACAATAGCCTGTGCGCCGTGGGCGGCACCATCAACGAGGACGACCACGTCTTCGGTCTGTCCGCCGCCAAGAAGTACGGCGGTATCTACGTCCCCGCCAACCAGTCGGTCATCCACTCCTACGCCCGTGAGGAGCTGGCCGGTTGCGGCAAGATGATCCTCGGCTCGGATTCCCACACCCGCTACGGCGCTCTGGGCACCATGGGTGTCGGTGAGGGCGGCCCCGAGCTGGTCAAGCAGCTGCTCAAGAATACATACGACGTGAACCGCCCCGAGGTGGTTATGGTCTACCTGCATGGCACCCCCAAGCGCGGTATCGGCCCTCACGACGTGGCGCTGGCTCTCGTCGGCGCGACCTTCGGTGACGGATTCGTCAAGAACAAGGTGCTGGAGTTCGTGGGCCCCGGTGTTACCGGTCTGTCCATCGACTTCCGTAACGGCATCGACGTCATGACCACCGAGACCACCTGCCTGTCCTCCATCTGGGTCACCGATGAAGTCACCAAGAAGCATTTCGAGACTCACGGCCGTCCTGAGGACTACAAGGAACTCAAGCCCGCCGACGTGGCCTACTACGACGCCATGATCGATATTGACCTCGACGAGATGGAATCCATGATCGCCCTTCCCTTCCATCCTTCCAACGTCTACACCATCCACGACTTCGTGGCAAACGCCAAGGAGATCCTCGCGTCTGTGGAGGCCGAGGCTGCCGCCAAGTTCAAGAAGGCCAAGCTGGATCTTATGAGCAAGGTACAGGCCGACGGCACCGTTCTGGCCGACCAGGGCATCATCGCGGGTTGCGCGGGCGGTATGTTCGATTCCATCGACGAGGCCGCTTCCATCCTCCGCGACCACGATACGGGCAACGGTTACTTCAATCTGTCCGTATATCCCACCTCTGTCCCCGTGTCTCTGGAGCTGACCAAGATCGGCGTCACCGCGGACCTCCTGTCTGCGGGCGCGGTCATCAAGCCTTCCTTCTGCGGCCCCTGCTTCGGCGCAGGTGACGTCCCTGCCAACAACGGCCTGTCCCTCCGCCATACCACCCGTAACTTCCCCAACCGCGAGGGCTCCAAGCCCGGTGAGGGTCAGCTTTCGGGCGTGGCTCTCATGGACGCCCGCTCCATCGCCGCTACCGCCCGCAACGGCGGTATCATCACCGCGGCTCCGGATATCGACTACGACTATACGCCTCACGAGTACCACTTCGACAAAAAGGTGTACGAGAAGAGACTCTACTACGGCTTCGGCAAGGCCGATCCTTCCGTTGATCTCATCATGGGTCCCAACATCACCGACTGGCCCAAGCAGTACGCGCTCACCGAGAACATTCTCGTCGAGCTGGCGGCCGTCATCCACGACCCCGTCACCACCACCGACGAGCTGATTCCCTCGGGTGAGACCTCGTCCTACCGTTCCAATCCCCTGCGCCTGTCCGAATTCGCCCTGTCCCGCCGTTGCCCCGATTACGTAGGCAACTCCAAGGCCGTGGCGAAGCAAGAAGCCGACCGCCGCGAGGGTGTAATCTCCGACAAGCTCCGTACCGTTCTGTCTGCCGTGGGTAATGCCGATGAGCTGGTGCAGAACACCCAGTTCGGCTCCTGCGTCTTCGCCAACAAGCCCGGTGACGGCTCCGCCCGCGAGCAGGCCGCCTCTTGCCAGAAGGTGCTGGGCGGTTTCGCCAACATCTGCTACGAATTCGCAACCAAGCGTTATCGCTCCAACTGCATCAACTGGGGCATCCTTCCCTTCACTCTCGACAAGGACACCCCCTTCGAGTACGAAGTGGGCGACTGCGTCTTTGTCCCCGGCATCCGCAAAGCCGTGGAGGAAGGTATTGAGACCATCCCTGCCAAGGTCGTCCGCGCTAACGGCTCGGTGGAGGATATCACCCTGCATCTGGCGGGTCTGACGCCCGATGAGAAGGAGATCATCCTGGATGGCTGTCTCATGAATTACTACGCCAAGAGAATGGACTGATCCCGTCTCCCCCAATCTTCTGAATCACGGAAAGGATCATTTTATGAAGCATCTGATCAAAGCGCTACGCCTCGTACTGCCTTTTCTTCTGTGCTTTTCCTGCCTGACCGCCTGCGGAGGAGGAACCGCCGAGGTGCCCACCCTGACCAATCCCCCCACAAATACCCTCCCCGACGACGGGGGCGACACCGAGACCCCCGAAACGGGTGACGCCTCGGAAAACGAGACCGAAACCGAAGCCGAAACCGCTCCCCCCGCTCCCGAGCAGGGAGTGAGGATCGGCGGTGCGGAGCTTTCGGAGTTCACGGTCATCCGCTCGGCGGATATGCCCGAGGGGCAGATCACCGCGCTGGAGCTTTTCGTGGAGCAGATCCGTCGCGCTACGGGGATCACCCTGCCCGTCGTAACCGATGACCAGACCGCCGAGCGGGAGATCGTCATCGGCGTAACCAATCGAAAGTCCGCCGCTCTGACCGAGGCTCTGTCCGAGGTCACCGACGACGGGTACGCCATGGTGGTGGACGGAGGTCATCTCTACCTCTGCGCCACCACGGGCAGAGGTGTGGTCTACGGTCTGGCGGATCTTCTGGAAAACTACATGGGCGTCCGTCTCTACGCCCGCGACTATATCCACATCCGCAATCAGGGGGCGGTCTCCCTCGAAGAAGGCTTTAAGGAGGTCTTTTGCCCCGCCTTCCATGCCCGCAGGATCTGGGTGGACGGTCTGTACGCCGATCCGCTGGACAACGTCCTGTTTCTCCGCAACAACTCCGACGGCCTCAAGAAGGCCAAGGTGGGTGACACCTACCCCATCCGCGCCAACTCCAACCACACCATTGACAATCTGGCCAAGGTGGACGGCGAGGGACAGGTGCCCTGCCTGACAGACGAGGCCGTGTATCAGACCGTGCTGAAGAGCGTGGTCAAGAAGCTGGAAAATAACCTTGACCAAAACGTCATTCAGGTGGGTCAGGTAGACGGCGGTCAGCCCTGTCGCTGTGAGCGATGCTCCGCCATCCACAAGGAGTACGGCACCGACAACGCCACGTGGTTTCTGTTCATCAACCGTCTGGCTGACGAGTGCGCGGCTCTCTACCCCAACCGCGGAGTAAAGATCATCACCTACTCCTACCAGTACACCCACGGCATCCCCCAAAACGGCTATACCGTATCGGACAACGTCATCATCAACTTCTGCTTTGACGACGCCTGCTACAATCATGCCTTCAATGACCCTAATTGCCCTAAGAACACCCCCGTGGCGGCAGAGCTTAAGGAGTGGGTCAAGCTCTGTAAGGCGGACAACCTGTACGTCTACGAGTACGCCTACAACTGCGGCGACAACTACCTACCCGACCCCAACCTCTTTGTGATGTGGGATAACTTCCACTTCTATACCGAGTGCGGTGTCAACGGCATTCTCTCCGAGGGCATTACCGCCAAGGGCGGTGAGTTCGATTTTCTCCGCGCCTACCTCCGCACCAAGCTGGTCTGGAACCCCCATATGTCCGAGGCGGAATACTACGCCCTGATGGACGAGTTCATGACCGACTGGTACGGCGACGCCGCCCCCATGATGATGGACTATCTGAAGATCATCGGTGATGGCGAGCGTATTTCCTGTACCGATATGTACACCCCCATGTATACCTTCTTCCAGACGGTCGAGCAGCGGGGCAGCACCAACGTTTCGCAGGAGATCCTGGCCGAGAGTCAGGCTCTGTTCGATAAGGCGCTGGCCTTGGAGACCCTGACCGAGGAGCAGAGAGCCCACGTGGAGTACACCTCCATCCACCTTCTGATCGTGCGATACAGTTATTTCCCCAAGGGAGACCACGCGGCCAAGAAGGAGCTTCTGGATACCGTAACCGCCCTCCGCGCGGAATACGGCGTATGACCACCCCTCCCTTTCAGAAAGGAGACCATCATGTATAACGGCCAATACAAGCTCGGCATCAACCTCATGGGCGGCTCGGGTCTGTCGGTTGACGACCACGTTGCCATGCTCAAGCGCATCGGATGGGACGGCTTTTTCACGGGCTGGAACCGCGAAAAGCTCCCGCAGTTTGCCGCCGCCGCCGAGAAATACGGCATGATCTGGCAGTCCATCCACGCCCCCTTCACCCAAGTCCGCTACCTGTGGAACGAGGGGGAGCTGGGTAAGCAGGTCACGGAAGAGCTGATCGAGTGCGTCCGCGACTGCGCCGCACACAGCGTACCCGTTATGGTAATCCACCCCTTTATCGGCTTTGAGGAGCATGATCCCACCGAGGTCGGTCTTGCAAATTTTGGCAGGATCATCGAGGCCGCCGACTCCCTCGGTGTGCGCCTCGGCTTTGAGAACGTAGAGGGCGAGGAGTACCTGCAGGCCATTTTTGCGCGCTACGCAGGGCATCCCTCCCTCGGCTTCTGCTTCGACACAGGACACGAGCTGTGCTACAACCGTGGCAAGGATATGCTGGCGGAATACGGTCACGCTCTTTGCCATACCCATTTCAACGACAACGTGGGTGTGATGGGCGAGGATATTTTCTGGACCGACGATCTCCACCTCGTTATGGGAGACGGCATCGCGGACTGGACGGACATCATGCGCCGCATTCGAGAAACAAACTACGACGGTCCCCTCATGTGCGAGCTAACCTTCTCCAATAAACCCGACAAACATACCCACGACGGCTACGCGGCCATGGGGCATGAGAAGTTTTACGCATTCGCTCTGGAGCGGATGAGAGAGATCGTTGAGATGTAAATTGCAGTTTGTCGAGGATATATTGAACGGAGTGTAGGGGCGACCTATGGTCGCCTGCCAATCTGAAAAGCCATACCAATCAATAATTTCTTGATATCACGGGCGACCACAGGTCGCCCCTACAAGGTGTGATTGTTTACTTTCCTGCAACCCCAAATTTGAAACACAACAACTTAATTTTCCAAAAATTCGGAGGTATTGAATCATGGAAAAGATCATTATGACCACCCCCCTCGTCGAGATGGACGGGGACGAGATGACCAGAATTCTCTGGCAGATCATCAAGGACGAGCTCCTGCTTCCCTTCGTGGATCTTAAGACCGAATACTACGACCTCGGCCTGCCCAAGCGCGAGGAGACCAAGGATCAGATCACCATTGACGCCGCCAACGCCAACAAGAAGTACGGTGTGGCCGTCAAGTGCGCCACCATCACCCCCAACAAGCAGAGAGTGGAGGAGTACAACCTTACCGAGATGTGGAAGTCCCCCAACGGCACCATCCGCGCCATTCTGGACGGCACGGTGTTCCGCGCGCCCATTCTCATCGACTCCATCCGCCCCGTGGTGCGCAACTGGAAGAAGCCCATCACCATCGCTCGTCACGCCTACGGTGACGTCTACAAGTGCACCGAGTACCGCGTTCCCGCCGAGGGCCGCGCCGAGCTGATCTTCACCGACGCTGAGGGCAAGGAGACCTTCCGCAAGACCATCTACGATTTTGAGTGCTCCGGTGTGCTGCAGGGCTCCTACAACAAGGATTCCTCCATCCGCTCCTTCGCTCACTCCTGCTTCCAGTACGCTATTGATACCAAGCAGGAGCTGTGGTTCTCCACCAAGGATACCATCTCCAAGCAGTACGACCAGACCTTCAAGCTCATTTTCCAGGAGATCTACGACGAGTGCTACAAGGAGAAGTTCGAAGAGTTGGGTATCCGCTACTTCTACACCCTCATTGACGACGCCGTGGCCCGCGTAATCCGCAGCGAGGGCGGCTTCATCTGGGCCTGCAAGAACTACGACGGCGACGTCATGTCCGACATGGTCTCCACCGCTTTCGGTTCCCTGGCCATGATGACGTCTGTTCTGGTCTCCCCCGACGGCAATTACGAGTACGAGGCCGCCCACGGCACCGTCACCCAGCACTACTACCGCTATCTCCGCGGCGAGGAGACCTCCACCAACCCCATGGCCACCATCTATGCCTGGACGGGGGCGCTGCGCAAGAGAGGCGAGCTGGATAAGCTCCCCGATCTCATGGCCTTTGCCGACAAGCTGGAGGCCGCCTGCATCAAGACTCTGGACGACGGCATCATGACCAAGGATCTCACCGGTCTGGTCATTCCCGAAGCACGCGACAGTGTCAAGGCTGTCAATTCTAAGGAATTTATTGCCGCCATCCGTGAGCGGCTTGAAGCTTCCCTTGCATAATTCATATTTCCATAAAGAAACGCAAACTCCGCGTGTCATGACGAACACGCGGAGTTTGCGTTTTTATGTTTGAGACGTCAAATCTCTTTTCCGAGAATTTTTGCTTTTTTTACAGACGGTTGGAACTTGATCCACTCATCCTTGCCCGGACAGAGACGGTACATACCCAGCACGGAGAGAATATACCACGCCGAAGTTGTTCCCGTATCCTCATCGCCGGGGAATCCGTCATCTGTGGGGAAAAACGCTTCTTCCGTCAGCCGTTTCACCCAATACTCCGTCTTTTCCACCTCGCCCAGCGCCGCATAGATGAAGGGGATATGGAAGGAGGGCTGATTGGAAATGGCCATTTGCCCGAAATCCACCAGAGCCATCTCGGTCATTTCATGGATCTCAAAGCCATACCCCATCACTCGGTATCGGGGCGGGGTTGCAAAAAGCTCGTCCAGCTTTTCTACCAGCTTCTCTTTCCCGCCGTGAATCTCTGCAAGACCGTCTATATCGTGAGGGACAGCAAAGGAATTCTGCCAAGCAGAGCCCTCCGTATATTCCCCGCCCCAAACGCAAGGATCGAAGTCAGGGGCCATTTGTCCGTTTTCATCCTTCCCTCGCATGAAGCCGGTGGTCGGATCGAACAGATTCTTGTAGTACAGGGCGTGTTTCTTATATTCTTCTGCAATATCCTTTCGTCCCAACGCCTCGGCTACGGTGGCAATACACCAATCACCGTATGCGAAATCCTGAGTCAGATTCACAGATTCCCGATGCTCGGTTCTGGGAACGTAGCCGTAACGCAGGAAAGACAACGCACCGCTTCGGCCGTATCTGGAATCCTCGGCTTCGTGATTGGCATGGTACAGCATACCTTCCAGGGCCTTTTCCAACACCTCTCTCGTTCCGATCCCGTTGGTTGCGGCTTCGGCTATGACAGCGTCCACCAGGGTGCTGGGCATACATCCGACTTCGCCCATGGAGGTACAACGCGGCAACCAACCACCGTCCTTGTAGTCGGCGACGAATCCCTCCAACATTTCTGCGAATTCCTCGCGGGCGATCAGCGTAAACAACGGATACAGCGTTCGGTAGGTATCCCAGAAGCAATTATCGGTATAGCGAACACCCGGCTTTACGCTACCGTCGTAGGGGACGTAATGGACAGGTTCGCCGTTCTGATCCAATTCATACGCCTTGCGAGGAAACAGGAACGTGCGGTACAGGCAGGAGTAAAAGGTCTTCATTTGGGTTTCGCTTGCGGCTTCGATTTCGATGCGACTCAGTTTTTCTTCCCAATTCTCCTCTGCGCGGGCACGCAACTCCTCGAAGGATGCTTCCCCGCACTCCCGCTCCAGGGCGGCAAGAGCCATTTCCTCGCTGATGTAAGAAATGCCGATCCTCGCCTCCACCACGCGTTCTTTAACGGCTACGTGAATGCACGTGCTTCCGCCCTCTCCATGGATAACGGTTCTATCTGTATCCAAGGCAGCCCCCATAAATCGGATGGCCATGTATGTATGGAAATTTTCTGCCCGGCTCAGGGCATGGCCGTCCGTAACGCCGTACACGGTAGCCGTTTCGGGGTCAATGCGATAGGAATAATTTCCGAGAACCGGCAAAAAAGACAGATAGGAAGGTCTTGCATCCAGATACGTTAACCGAATGGCTCCGCCGCGCTCGGTGGGAGTCAATTCAAAGATACAGTTCGAGCGCAGGAAATGGACTTTGAAATAGTCCGGAGCTTCAACGGTTTCCTGCTTTCGGATTCCTGACCAGGCGCCATCTCCGGAATTGGCTATGCAATCATTCTGCGGCATCATCAAAAACGCGCCGTAATCCCCCACCCACGGGCTGAACTGATGGGTCAGACGAATTCCCTCGGCAAACTCATGGTCAGGTTGGTAGAACCAGGCGCGCTTCACTTCTGTCTGCAAACAGAAGGAAGCCATGCCGAAGGGCATTTGGGTAAGCGGAAGGGTGTTGCCGTAGGATCTTCTGGGGTGGGATTTGGTTCCCATTTTTACGTTGACGTAGGGTAGATACTTCATGTGAAACCTCCATGGATATTTGGGGCAAGGTTAAAATGTTGTTAGATACTTTTTATTATACCGAAGTCCAAATGAATTGTCAAGCATTTCAGGCGAAAAGAAAACGTCTGCATAGCGATTCTTTAAAATTACCAAATTTTTAGGACTACACAAAATTCCGTTTCGGGAGTATAATAGAGTATCGACACAGCGCGGTGCTGCAATATTTCACGGTTTGTATTTTGGAAAGGAACTTGTTTTATGGAACTGATCGTTATCAGTAAAAGTAAGCTGAAGATTATGCTTACAGAACCCGATATGCAACATTACCAATTGAAAGCATCCTGTATAAATTGTGCAGATGCGCATACACACGAAGCATTCCGTCACATTATCGACGATGCCCGGGGCGAGAGCGGTTTTGATACCGAAGGTAAACGTCTTTTCATCCAACTGTATACATCCAAAGAGGGTGGTTGCGAGATTTTCGTTACGAAATTGGATAATTTTTCTCACACATCTCTTACATGTTCTGCGAATAGAGTAGATAAAGAAGAACGTACCGATATCCATACATCGAGCCTATCGGTCAAAGCTCAAAATTCAAGTAAGGGAGAGAAGATGCTATTGGAACAGATATACCAAAATCAAATAGATATATCGGGGGAGCAAAATTTTTCAGGTGAAAATTCTATTCTTACAACACAAAAAAGAAGATTCTGTGTTCAATACACGAATTTAGAAAATCTTTTGATCTCCTGCCGTCGGCTTTTACAAGTCGGCTATCGAGAGCAAAATTCTGTCTACATAGAGGAAACTGACCATGGAACAATATGGTATCTGTTTTTATGCTTCTCCGATTATACGAGTAGTCGTTTACCTACACGTTTTTCCTTCCTAACAGAATATGGTCAAGTCAAAGTACCGGATGGATTGGATGTGTTTCTTTCTGAATATGGTCGTTGTCTCTTGGGAGATAATGCAGTAGCTACATTTGGAAAACTTTGACTTCAGCGTACAGATATATCTTGCAATGTTTATTCAGTATGCAGAAGCAAAAAGAATGTGATGGTTTTATGAATTTTTCGCAATAGCAAGTTATTTCCCTTCTCATCCCGTTTATGATTCATGATAAGTTCATATTTTTGTGGTAGAATATAATGAAATATCTTTTTCAATATATACATTCTCAAAAATTTTGCGGATATCCCGCATAGAATCGGAGGCGCAAGAAATTGCTTCAGCTAAAAAACGTTAAAAAGATCTATGATGTAGCCGACACCCCCGTAACTGCTTTGGATGGAGTCAGCATTGACTTCAGAGAGAATGAATTCGTGTCGATCCTGGGTCCCTCGGGATGCGGTAAGACCACCCTGCTCAATATCGTGGGCGGTCTGGATCGCTACTCGGACGGAGATCTACTCATTAACGGACGCTCCACCAAGAACTTCAAGGATCGCGACTGGGACACCTACCGCAACCATAGCGTAGGCTTCGTATTTCAGAGCTATAACCTCATCCCCCACCAAACGGTTCTGGCCAACGTGGAGTTAGCCCTGACCCTTTCGGGCGTTTCTAAGGCAGAACGCCGCAGACGAGCCACCGAGGCGCTGATCAAGGTAGGCTTGGGAGATCAGCTCAAGAAGAAGCCCAACCAGATGTCCGGCGGTCAGATGCAGCGCGTGGCCATCGCCCGCGCCATTGTCAACGATCCCGATATTCTTTTGGCCGACGAGCCCACAGGTGCGTTGGATACCGCCACCAGCGTACAGATCATGGAAATCCTCAAAGAGATCGCCAAGGATAAGCTGGTCATCATGGTCACCCACAACCCCGAGTTGGCCGAGGAATACTCCACCCGTATCGTCAAGCTCCGCGACGGTAAGGTCATTGACGATTCCATGCCCTTCGAAGCCCCTGGAGAAAAAAGCGAAATTATTCGCCAAACGTCTGTCAAAAAGGGCAAGAAAACCTCCATGTCCTTCTTCACTGCACTTTCCCTTTCCCTCAACAACCTCATGACCAAGAAGGGCCGTACCTTCATGACCTCCTTCGCAGGCTCCATCGGTATCATCGGTATCGCTCTCATTCTTGCGCTGTCAAATGGTATCAACATTTATATTGCCGCCGTGCAGGAGGACACTCTGTCCACCTTCCCGCTTACCATCCAACAACAAACCCAAGATACCTCAGCTCTGCTGGGTGCTATGACTCAAACCGATACCAACGCAGGCGGCAACCGCGACAGTGAATTCATCTATGTCGATGACTCCATGGGAACCATGATGGGTGCAATGTCTGCTACCGTTGAGAATAACCTGGAGGCATTCAAAAAGCATATTGACGCTCACCGCGACGAGCTCGCTCCCTATATCAGCGCCATCCAGTACACCTACGACTACAATCTGCAGGTCTACAATCTGGTCTCCACCGATGACGGCACCGAAGCCCGTAAGCTGGGCATGGAGGTCATCTTCGAGAACATGGGCGACGCCTTCTCGGGTATGACCGAACTGGTGGAAATGACCGGCGGTATGGGGATGAACGTCCTCTCCGAAATGATCGACAACCAAGAGCTCCTGGACCAGCAGTACGACGTCATTGCCGGTAATTGGCCGACTGCCTATAACGAGGTGGTTCTGGTGGTTGGCTCTAACAACCAGATCAGCAAGATGACCCTCTACATGCTGGGTCTTCTGGATCCCGATAACATCAAGGGAGAGATCGAGTCCCTGATGAAGGGAGAGTACGAGTCCGGCGATCTGCCCCCCTACTCCTTCGAGGACATTTTGAACACCCGCTTTATGCTCCTCTGCACCGAGGATTTCTTCGTGGAGGACGACCTCAAAAAGCCCTATTCCTACAACGGAAAGGATTATCCCGTTTGGAAGGATATTCGTAACACCCCCGGATTCGATGCTGATACAGAGGCAGAGTTTATCACGGAGCACGGTGTAGAGCTCAAGGTGGCGGGCATCATCCGTCCCAAGGAAGGAGCCACCGCTACCAGCGTGTCGGGCGCCATTGGTTACACCAAGGAATTCACCAACTATATCCTGGAGCAAAACACAGAGAGCCTCGTAATTACCCAACAGAAGGAGACCCCCGAGACGAACGTTCTGACGGGTCTGGCTTTTGAGCGCACCCACTACACGCCCGAGACCATTCATGAGTTGATCGACAAAATCGATACTGCTACCATGAATATGTTCTACGCCTACATGACCGAACAGATTCTGAATAACCCCGATTTCTCGGATCGTATCCAAGTCAATGACACGGAATCTTTCCTGGGCATGTATATGCTTTTGCCCGCCGAGCAGCAGGCGCAGATTTTCCAAACCGTACTGACTGCCGCAAAAGCGAATCCTGCCAATGAGCAGGGGTTGACGACGCTCTGTACCATGCTGAGCTTCGGCACGGGCGGTATTACGATTACGGCGGAGAATTTCGTAAAACTTCTCCCTGCTCTGGACGCACAGATCGTACTGGGCGCTCTGGCAGGCATTCCTCAGTCGGAGCAGATGCCCTTCCCTGTCGCCGGTTTGATTGAGATGGCAGGCGAAACGGCTATGCAGAGCATTTACACCGCGTTGACAGAAAGCATCAAATCCATGACGGTCAACGAGGAAATTTTCCTGGCAGTACTCGGCACCTTGACCGCCGACGACGAAGCTTTCATCCAGTTGGAGGAAACTCTGTACTCCATGGCTCCCCAGATCGACGCCACCTATGAGAGCGTGCTGGATACCTTGGACGATGCCGAGGCCGCCAAGCCCGCCTCCATCAACTTCTACGCCAAGGATTTCGAGTCCAAGGATGCCATCGAGCTGTTCATTACCGAGTACAACGATTCTGTCGAAGAAGCCGATAAGCTCAAATACACCGACGTGGTTGGTGTACTCATGTCGGGCATCACAACCATTATCAACGCCATTTCCTACGTGCTGATCGCCTTCGTTTCCATCTCTCTGGTGGTTTCCTCCATCATGATCGGCATCATCACCTATATCTCGGTACTGGAGCGCACCAAGGAGATCGGTATTCTCCGCGCTATGGGTGCATCCAAGCGGGATATCGGCCGCGTGTTCAACGCAGAAACCCTCATCATCGGTCTGTGCGCCGGTATCATCGGTATCGTCCTGACGGTTCTGATCTGCATTCCCGCTTCGGCCATCGTACAGTACCTCACGGGAATTCCCACCATTGCCGCTGTTCTTCCTTGGCAGGGTGCTCTGATTCTTATCGGTGTATCTACGGTAATGACCCTCATCTCGGGTCTCATCCCCGCCAAGAGCGCTTCCCGCAAGGACCCCGTCGTAGCTCTGAGAACCGAATAATGTTCAATTCCACCGAAAAAGGTGCAGGCCACATGGCTTGCACCTTCTTCTTTTTATTGGTTCTTTCCCTTGCGGATCATATCCTTTAAGCAGGATAGCGCTTTATCCAAACCACCGACCTCGTCGATAAGACCGACTCGTACGGCCTCCTCTCCGTCCAGAATGCTACCGATATCGTTGGCGATCTCATCAGGCTTCATCATCATGGCCGCCAGAGTATCCTTGTCCACGCGACTATGGGCAGACACGAATGAGAGGATGCGGTCCTGCATATCGTGGAAATAGCGGTAAGTCTGGGGAGCGCCGATGACGGTGCCACTGATACGGACAGGGTGGACCGTCATAGTGGCACTGGGTACGATCAATGAATGTTTCCCTGCCACGGCAAGCGGAACACCGATGGAATGCCCTCCACCCAGCACCATGGTTACGGTAGGCTTACTCATAGACGCAATGAGTTCTGCCAAAGCAAGGCCTGCCTCCACGTCACCGCCCATGGTGTTCAGAATGACCAAAAGGCCGTCAAAATCACTGTTTTCCTCGACGGATACCAAGAGCGGAATCAGTTGCTCATACTTCGTCGCTTTCTGCCCATCAGGGAGAATATAGTGCCCCTCGATCTGGCCGATGATGGACAGGCAATATATGGACGCCTCTCCGCTTTTTACTGCTACCGATGAGGATTTTTCGATGTTATCGAGTACCGTCTCGGTTTCTTGGTTCTGTTTGTCCGTCTCGGTAAGCGGCGCAGAACGATCTTGATTCTTCATAGCTTCCCTCCTTTGCTTTTGTCTATGACTCTACATCATTATTCCCAAAAACTTTTTCGATATACGTCCGCAAATATTTCAAAATAACACTTTACTTTTCGACACTTTTATGCTATAATAATTAAGAATGCGATTTATGCATTAAAATGTCATAAATTTTCAATAGAAAGAGGAAATGCAGTATGGAAAACAAAATTCTTGTTGAAACCTCCGCACGGCACATCCACCTGACCAAGGAGGCCGTTGAGGCTCTCTACGGTGCAGGCGCAGAGCTCACCGTCAAGAAGATGCTGAGCCAGCCCGGTCAGTTTGTCACCGGTAACGAGAAGATCAGGCTGGTCGGCCCCAAGGGCGAGATGATGGTCAGCGTGCTGGGTCCCACCCGTTCCGCTAACCAGATCGAGCTGTCCTTCACCGATGCTCGCGCTCTGGGTCTGAAGGGTGTTCCCGTTCGTGAGAGCGGTGACGTAGCCGGTACCCCCGGTCTGAAGATGGTCGGCCCCGCCGGTGAGATTGAGGTCTCCGAGGGCGCTATCATCGCCAAGCGCCACATTCACATGACTCCTGCCGACGCTGAGGGTCTGGGTGTCACCAACGGTGAGGTGGTCAAGGTTCTGGTCAAGTCCGAGCGAACCACCATTTTCGACGACGTGGTCGTTCGCGTTAGCCCCAGCTACGCTCTGGCTATGCACATCGACACCGACGAGTGCAACGCCGCCGCCGCTTTCGGCGAGATCTACGGCGAGATCGTCCACGACTGAGTCGTGCAGTAATTCGCAAGAAACCCACGCAAATCCCAAAAACATAATTTCGGAAGGTAACACCCCACCACCATGAAGATTCTTTTTCAAGGCGACAGTGTGACCGACGCGGGACGGGATCGAAGTAACCCCACCGATATGGGTGACGGCTATCCCCGATACGCCTCGGCTATGATCCAGGATTCTTACCCCGATATTGACTTCGAATTCGTCAATCTGGGTATCAGCGGCAACCGCACCGAGCATCTCGTGGCAAGACTCGAGTCGGATTTTATTGAGATCCAACCCGATATCGTATCCATTCTCATCGGCGTCAACGATGTGTGGCATCACTATGCCTTTGAGTTCGTGGAGACCACCGACGAGCAATTTGAAGCGAATTATCGCTGTGTATTGGACGCCATCAAGTCCCGCACCAACGCGCGCATTCTGATGATCCAGCCTTTCCTGCTGGAAACCGTTGACCCTGCCAAGCAGGAGCTCTGCGAGGAGCTTGCGCGCAAACAAAACATCATCGAAAAGCTGGCGGCTGAGTATGCCGATGGATATCTCGCCCTTGATACGGTGCTTCACACCGAGACCGACGAGGACTCCGCCTACTACTCTGCCGACGGTGTTCACCCCACGCCCGACGGTGCCTGCTACATCGGAGAGGCGTATCTGAGAGCGATTGCTCCGCTGATCGAGCTTCTATCTAAAGAAGAAGACTGATCCGTCAGGGTTGGTTAGGATCACAGCCGTCGTTCCCTACCCCTGATTTCAGGGCGCCCCCTATGGGGCAATATTTCAAGCAAATTTATTAAAGGAGATAAAAAATCATGAGCAATGAGTACAAGTGCGAGTACGCAATGAGCCATGAGGTTCAGAACATGTGTACCGTAGCCCAGGG
>JAZRIF010000207.1:0-3460 GCA_045645165.1 Eubacteriales bacterium | reverse complement strand
AGGTTCTTGGTGGGGTGCAGGGGTGAAGCCCCTGCACTGCAAACCCAAATTTGAAAGCATCGCAAAGCACCGCCCGACCCGAAGGCCAAGCGGTGCTTGTACATATTGTCAAATTACGAATCAGAACAACCCCGTGATCTTGCCATCCTCATCCACGTCGATGCGGAGAGCGGCAGGGGACTTGGGCAGGCCGGGCATGGTCATGATGTCACCGGTCAGGGCGACGATGAAGCCGGCACCTGCGGAGACCTTGACGTTGCGGACGGTGACGGTAAAGCCCTCGGGCGCACCCAGCTTGGTCATATCGTCCGAGAAGCTGTACTGGGTCTTGGCCATGCAGACGGGCATCTTGTCGTAGCCCAGAGAAGCCAGCTTGGCGATCTCCTTCTTGGCGGCGGGGGTGAAGTTCACGGCATCACCGCGGTAAACGCGGCGGACGATGGCCTCGATCTTCTCCTCAATGGTACCATCCAACTCGTAGCTGAAGGAGAAGTCATTCTCCTGCTCGCAGAGGCGGACGACCTCCTCGGCCAGAGCCATACCGCCCTTGCCGCCCTCAGCCCAGACGGTGGACAGAACCACGTTCACGCCCAGAGCCTTGCACTTCTCAATGACGAGGTTGATCTCGGCATCGGTGTCGGTGGGGAAACGGTTGACGGCTACCACGCAGGGGAGCTTGTAGACGTCCTTGATGTTGGCCACGTGGCGGAGCAGGTTGGGGATACCGGCCTCCAGAGCAGGGAGATTCTCCTGACCCAGCTCAGTCTTGGCCATGCCGCCGTGCATCTTGAGGGCGCGGACGGTGGCGACCATGACCACGGCGTCGGGGTTGAGACCTGCCATGCGGCACTTGATGTCGAGGAACTTCTCGGCACCGAGGTCCGCGCCAAAACCTGCCTCGGTAACGGCGTAGTCACCCAGCTTCATGGCCATCTTGGTGGCGATGACCGAGTTACAGCCGTGGGCGATGTTGGCGAAGGGGCCGCCGTGGACGAAGGCGGGAGTGCCCTCGAGGGTCTGCACGAGATTGGGCTTCAGAGCGTCCTTCAGAAGGGCGGCCATGGCACCCACGGCACCCAGATCACCTGCGGTGACGGGCTTTTCGTCGTAGGTGTAGCCCACCACGATGCGGGACAGACGCTCCTTCAGGTCGGTAATGGAGGAAGCCAGACAGAAAACGGCCATGATCTCGGAGGCAACGGTGATGTCGTAGCCGTCCTCACGGGGCACGCCGTTGACGCGGCCGCCCAGACCGTCGGTAACGAAGCGGAGCTGGCGGTCGTTCATGTCCACGCAACGCTTCCAGGTGATGCGGCGGGGGTCGATGTTCAGCTGGTTGCCCTGGTAGATGTGGTTGTCCAGCATGGCGGCCAGCAGGTTGTTGGCGGCGCCGATGGCGTGGAAGTCACCGGTGAAGTGGAGGTTGATGTCCTCCATGGGGACGACCTGGGCGTAACCGCCGCCGGCCGCGCCGCCCTTGACACCGAACACGGGGCCCAGAGAAGGCTCGCGGAGAGCCACGACCACGTTCTTGCCGATGCGCTTGAGGCCGTCGGCCAGACCGATGGTGGTGGTGGTCTTACCCTCGCCCGCGGGGGTGGGGGTGATGGCGGTGACCAGGATCAGCTTACCGTTACCCCGGTCAGATGCCTTGAGCAGATTGTAGTCCACTTTTGCCTTGTACTTACCGTACTGCTCCAGATATGCGTCGTCCACACCGGCGACCTTGGCGATCTCGGTAATGGGCTGCATGGGAGTGGACTGAGCGATTTCGATATCGGACAGAAAAGCCATGGGATCATTCTCCTTTATCTTTTCATTTTTTTGTATTTGGGGCGCCGCCCCAAACCCTGCCAAAAACGTTCTTGAAAGAAAGTTTTTGGGAATCCAAAACCCTTTTTCCAAAAAGGGTTTTGGCGGGGGTCAAGGGGCAAAGCCCCTCGTCCCCCGTTCTCTATATTAACCCTTAAAATACTTGACAGCCGACTCAAACAACTTCATATCGTACTCACCGATGACGTTGCGGTAGAGGTTCTTACCGATACGCTCGGAGTGACCCATCTTACCCAGCACACGGCCGTCGGGAGAGGTGATACCCTCGATGGCACAGACGGAGCCGTTGGGGTTGAAGGCGGTATCCATGGAGGGAGCGCCCGCCAGATCCACGTACTGGGTGGCGATCTGACCGTTCTCGGCCAGCTTGCGAACCAGCTCGTCCGAGCAGAGGAAGCGACCCTCGCCGTGGGAGATCGGCACGGTGTAAATGTCACCCACATTGGCACCTGCCAGCCAAGGAGACTTGTTGGTGCAGACACGGGTGCGCACCAGCTTGGACTGGTGGCGGCCGATGATGTTGTAGGTCAGGGTGGGGCAGGTCTCGTCGGTATCGATGATCTTACCGAAGGGCACCAGACCCAGCTTGATGAGCGCCTGGAAGCCGTTGCAGATACCCAGCATCAGACCGTCGCGGTTGTCCAGAAGGTCAGCCACCTGAGCCTTGATGGCGGGGTTGCGGAAGAATGCGGTAATGAACTTGGCGGAGCCGTCGGGCTCGTCACCGCCCGAGAAACCACCGGGGATGAACACCAGATTGGACTGCGCCAGCTTGGAAGCTACGGTCTCGACACTCTTGGCCACGTCGTCGGCGGTCAGGTTGCGGATGACCACGATCTCGGGATCTGCTCCTGCGCGCTCCAGAGCCTTGGCGGAGTCGTACTCGCAGTTGGTGCCGGGGAATACGGGAATCAGAGCCTTGGGACGAGCACATTTTACGGCAGGAGCCGCGGTGGAGCCGCCGTTAAAAGCGAACACGGGAAGCTCACCGGTTGCGGGAGCGGTGGTGGGATATACACCCTCCAGAGTGGCCTCGTTGAGAGCCAGCAGCTCGGCGATGGTAGCCTTGTCCTTCTCCAGCTCGATGACGGGCTCGGCGGTGGTCTCACCCAGCTTCAGAGTGCCGCGGATAGCCACGTCCTCGGTCAGCTCTGCCACGATGTAACCGTAGAAGGGCAGGTGCCAGTCGGCGGGATTCAGCTTAGCAGATGCCTTGAAGCCGATCTCGTTACCGAAGGACATCTTCATGACGGCCTCGGCAAGACCGTTCTCAACCGCCCAGGCGGCCTTGACCTTGCCCTCGGCGCAGAGAGTGTGGAAGGTCTCCCAGGTCTCCTTGACCGACTCGGCGGTCTCGTCCACGGGAGCGAACAGGTACACGGGATGGCCTGCCTCCTTGAATTCGGGAGTCAGCACCTCGCTGGCCTTGATGGGAGCGATGGCGAAGGAGATCAGCGTGGGAGGCACGTCCATATCCAGGAAGGAACCGGACATGGAGTCCTTACCGCCGATGGCGGCGGCGCCCAGCTCGATCTGGGCATCCATGGCGCCCAGCAGAGCGGCGAAGGGCTTGCCCCAGCGGGCGGGCTCGTTCTTGAGCTTCTCGAAGAACTCCTGCAGAGTCAGG
>JAZRIF010000206.1:0-18149 GCA_045645165.1 Eubacteriales bacterium | reverse complement strand
TGCAGGGGTGAAGCCCCTGCTCGATAACCCCCAATTTAGCAGGTCAATCCCTCCCCCTGAATCACCGCCACCATTTCCGTCACATACGCCTCGCAGGTCTCTTCGTCCGCCGCCTCCACCATGACCCGCACTACGGGCTCGGTACCGCTCTTGCGGAGGAGCATACGGCCTCCCCCGCCCAGGCGGGTATTGCAATCGGCCAGTTTGGCTTTGACCATGGGATTTTTCAGCACCGCGTCTTTGTCGGGCACGCGGAGGTTGACCGTGACCTGGGGGTACATGACCACGGGCTCGGCCAGCTTGGAAAGGGGGAGCTTGCTCTCCACGATCCGCTCCATGACCATGATGGCGGTGAGAATACCGTCCCCCGTGGTGGCGTACTTGCGGAGGATGATATGCCCCGACTGTTCCCCGCCGATGACGTGGCCGTTCTCCACCATGTTCTCGTAAACGAAACGGTCACCCACGGTGGTCTGGACGTAGTCGATGCCCCCGTCGATCAGGGCAGAGTATAGACCCATATTGGACATAATGGTGGTAACGACGGTGTTATTGGCCAAGCTTCCCTGCTCCTTCATGGCCTTGCCGAGGATATAGAGAATATGGTCGCCGTTGACCTCGTTCCCCTTCTCGTCCACGGCGATACAGCGGTCGGCGTCGCCGTCAAAGGCGAAGCCCACGTCCAAGTGATGCTCCACCACCAGCTTTTTCAGGCGGTCGATGTGGGTGGAGCCGCAGTCCACGTTGATGTTCAGGCCGTCGGGCTCGACGCCTGTGACAAAGGTCTTGGCGCCCAGCGCCTCAAAGACCGCCCGCCCGATCATCCAGGCCGCGCCGTTGGCGCAGTCCAGTCCCACACGAAAGTCCTTGTAGGAGTTGGCGGCCAGAGAGATCAGATACCCCACGTAGCGGTTGCGCCCCGCGGCGTAGTCGATGATGCGCCCGATATCCGCGCCCGTGGCAAGGGGCAGATCATCCTCTCCGTCCAAGTATTGCTCGATGACCTCGATGGTGTCGTCGTCGATCTTCTCCCCGCGGCGGTTGACCAGCTTGATGCCGTTGTCGGTGAAGGGATTGTGGGAGGCCGAGATCATGATGCCGCAGTCGAAATCCTCCCGCGCGGTGACGAAGGACACGCTGGGAGTGGTGGTGACGTGGAGCATGTAGGGATCTGCTCCCGAGGCGGTCAGCCCCGCCGCGATGGCGTACTCGAACATATAGCTGGAGCGGCGGGTATCCTTCCCCACCACAACGCGGGGGCGGTGCGCCGCTATCCCTTGAGTGGCGGGCTGACTCAAGTCGTGCTCGCGGCAGTACCAGCCCAAAAATCGCCCCAAGCGATAGGCGTGGTCGGCGGTGAGGGTGACGTTGGCTTCCCCGCGGAAGCCGTCTGTACCAAAGTATTTTCCCATAAACTCCAAGTTCCTTTCCGATGAGCGGTTGTAGTTGTATAGAAACAGTATAGCACGGTGCCGTCCCGAATATTTGACGGCGTGGTGTTTATTTACAGAAAATATGCCGAAATGCAGGAGGTTGTGCATATCCACACAAACAAAAAGGGACATCTTCGACAGATGCCCCTTTTCACAAACGATATTTTCGAGATTACTTCAACCCCAGCACGGCGCCGCCGATGATACCGGCGTCGTTGCCGAGAGACGCGATGCGGATGTCGGTGCCCTTGACGATGCCCTGACCGTAGGCCTCGGCGCGCACCAGGGGTACCAGCATATCCAAAAGGTAATCGCCCTCACCCGACACGCCGCCGCCGATGGACAGCACTTCGGGCTGGAAGATGTTGATGATGTTGGCCAGACCCTGAGCGAGATAGTGGACGTACTTGGCGACCACCTCAGCACCGGCCTCGTCGCCTGCGCGCTTGGCGTCAAAGGCGGTGCGGCCCGACACCTTGCCTGCCTTCTCCACCATGTCGGTCATGATGGTCTTGCGGCCGGAAGCCTCGCACTCGGCCAGCTTTTCGGAGGTCATGCGGATCAGAGCGGTGGCGGAGCTGTAGGCCTCCCAGCAGCCCTTACGGCCACAGCCGCACTGGACGCCGTCCACCTCGATGACGATGTGACCCAGCTCGGCGCCTGCGTAGTTGAAGCCCGAGATGACCTTACCGTCGATGATGATGCCTCCGCCGACACCCGTACCCAGAGTGATCATGATGGAGGATGCGGTGCCCTTAGCGGCGCCGGCAATGGCTTCGCCCCATGCGGCGGCGTTGGCGTCGTTCTCCACGAAGACGTTCTCCACGGGGAAGCCTGCCTTCACGGCCTCACAGACGTTGAACTGATTGAAGGAGGGGATATTGCAACAGTACTCGACCACGCCTGCGTCATGGTTGGCGATACCGGGAGAGGCAATACCCACCGAGGCGATCTCGGAGGGAGCAATGCCCGCCTTCTCACAGACGGTATGGCAGATAGCGGCCATGTCGGCGGCGATCTCAGCGGCGGGACGCTCGGCGCCCGTGGGGATACTGGCCTTACAGACGATCTCAAAATTCTCGTTGACGATACCGGCGGCGATGTTGGTGCCACCCAGGTCGATACCAATGCGATACATACACAAATTCTCCGTTATTTTATAAATTTCGCGACTTTACACGCGATCGGGGCTTGTTTCTTATATTGTACAACAGGACGGGAAATCTGTCAATAGGATTTGCAAATTTCGGTGGGATTCCTAACCAAATTCCTGTTGCTCTCTCCTTTATATATTATTTACCATCACAAAATGTGATGAAACAGCAAGGCGGATGAGATTTATTGTATAATTGTAATCAATTATATAGGAAGGGAGGCTGATCATATGAAATCAGTCACAATGAGAATTCTGGCTCTTCTTCTGGCTACCGTTATGTTGCTTTCCACCTTTGTCGCGTGCAGCGACCCCGTGGAGACGCCTGAGGGTGAATCCACCGTCGGCGAGGACGCAACTGAAGCCGCAACCGAAGACCCCACCCAGGTTGCCTTGGATGAGCTGGGTGAGATCGACTGGGGCGGCGAGGAATTCGCAGTCCTGTACCTCGGAAGCTTCAAAAACGAGGTCTACGGCGAGAACGGTGTAGTGGATAAGGAAGGCGGCTCCAGCCAAGTCATCAACGATGCTGTCTACAACCGCAATTCCCTTTTTGAGGATCGTTGCAACCTCGTGTGGTCCACCGTTGAGGCCTCCGACATGAACTCTGCGGTCCAGAAGGAAGCTTCCACCGGTACCGGTGACTTCTACTTCATCGATCACCGTTTGGGTGACAGTGCAACCCTGGCAACCGGCGGATACCTCTACGATCTTGTTGATCTGGGTATGGACTTTGAAGGCGAGTGGTGGGACAGCGGCACAGCCGAGTTCGTTCTGGCCGGCGGCGTGTACTTCATGTCCGGTTCTCTGAACTTCGGTGACGACGGCGTGACCTACGTTCTGATCTTCAACAAGGACATGCAAAAGACCTACCAGAACTCGGTTCCGAACCCCTATCAGACCGCCCGCGATGGTGAGTGGACTCTGGAATACTTCAACGGTGTTATCCAGGGTATCTCCGCCGATAACGGTGACGGCAAGTGGGACGAGCTGGACACCTACGGTTTCATCAACACCTGGGAGTACGGCAACACCTTCTTCATCGGTTCTGACCTCCGTTACATCAACAATACCAACGATGACGGCGAGATCACGCTCTTCCTCAACGACAAGGCTCAAATGGAAAAGGCCCTGAACGTTCTGGATCTCTCTCGTGCCATCTACCACAACAACAACGCATCCTTCATGTCGCCTCCCGGCCAGGAGGGTCTGGGTCAGACTGCATTCAAGGAGAACCGCGGTCTGTTCTACGGCGAGGTCGTCAACCACCTGACTCCTCTGACTCAGGAGATGGAGACCGAGTTCGGTATCCTGCCCGTGCCGAAGTATGACAAGGAGCAGGAGTTCTACCGCACCTGGACTCACGCCAGCGGTTCTACCTTCTCGGTTACTTCCGCCGTTAAGGATGACAAGAAGGAGATCATGGGTCTGATGCTGGAGGCTTACGCCATCCTGTCTCATCAGTATCTGAAGCCCGCTTACTACGACATCATGCTCACCAGCCGTAACGTCCATGATGCCGAATCCGCTGAAATGATGGATCTTATGTTCGCCAACCGCGTTTACGACATGTCCTTCTATTTCACTTCCCACTTCAGCTTCTTCGAGCTGTTCAAGACCGCTACCAACAACAAAAACGAAAACAAATTCTCCTCTGACTACTCTGCCCAGTCCAGAGGCTTTGAGAAAAAGCTTGCCTCCCTTCTGCGCAAGATGGAAAAGAAGTAATCAACATCGAACTCTTTGCCACAACGGATGGAATCTTTCGATTTCATCCGTTGTTTGCCTAAATTGAATTGAAAAGCATAAAAAGGAGAATTCTTATGAGCAAGAAAATTCGTTTCCTGAGCTTTCTGCTTGCCCTTTTTATGGTTTATTCTGTTTTGGTCGCCTGCGGCAAGACTCAGGAGCCCGGTTCTGAGACCGAGCATGCCGACACCAACGCCAACGTCCCCGTCTCCGAGCAGGAGACCGATCCCATCGAGGACACGCTGACCGCGCTCCGCGCCTAGGTTGACTGGGACGGCAAGGATTTCGGTATTCTCTATGTCAACGATATCGGCGGCTACGCCGAGGAGGTAGAGGCCAAGGAGGCCGTTATCAATCAGACCAGCAGCACCATCATCAATGACGCCGTTTTTGAGAGAAACACCCTGTTCGAAGAGTACTGCGATCTGACCTTTGTACTGCTCCCCATATCCGAAGCCGCTGCTACGAGCCGTATTCAGGGAGAGGTACAGACCAGCACGGGTGACTTTCAGCTCATTACGACCACCGCCATTGCCTCCGCTAATAACGCCACTTCCGGATTCCTGTACGACTTCATCGATCTCGACATCGACTACGAGCAGGAGTGGTGGGATGTCGGTACGCTTGAACTTGCTTTGGACGGCCGTGTATTCTTCATGGACGGTTCCTTCAACATTGTGGACGACGACCTGACCTTCGTTCTGATGTTCAACAAGGAGCTCCGCGAGCAGTACCAAATCGCCAATCCATACGACACCGTCCGCGCCGGCGATTGGACTCTCTCCTACTTCAACTCCATCGTCTCCCAGCTGGCCACCGAAAACGGCGACGGTACGTGGGATGAAAACGACACCTACGGCTTCTGCACCCCCGACTCCATCGGCAACACCTTCTTCTACGGCGCAGGCTTGAAGTACATAAACAACAGCCGTGACATGGACACTCCCGAGCTGGTACTGGCCGACAAGATGGAGCAAGCGCTGAACGTCCTGGCGATCGCCCGTTCCATCGTTCAAGAAAACAACTCCACCTACGTAGCTCCCTACGGAAAAACGGAGATGTCCAGGGATGTCTTCGTCCAGGGCCGTTCCCTGTTCTACTGCGAGGTAGCCAGCTACCTGCGCTGGCTGAACGCCACCATGGAGCGCGAGTACGGCGTTATTCCGATCCCCAAGTACAATAAGGAGCAGCAGCACTACACGACCTGGAGAGCCAGCATCGGCTCTACCCTGTCCATCCCCACCTCCGTGGCGAGAAACAAGGATTCCCTGGAGCAGTTCGCTCTGGTTCTGGAGACCTACGCCGTTCTGTCCCAGAAGCTGGTGCGCCCCGCGTACTACGAGATCATGCTGACCACTCGTAACGTACAGGACGTGGAGTCCTCTGATATGCTGGATCTGATCTTCCTGCACCGTACCTACGATATGGCTATGTATTTCACCTCTTTGGGATTCCTCGGTCTGTTTGATGAAGCCGTCCGAAGCACCGGCAACAACTTCTCCTCCGCATACAATGCGGCCAGCAAGCACTTCGACAGGAAGATCCACACCATTCTCCACAAGCTGCAGAAGGGTCAATAATAAAACGCTCCATTCCCGGAGGTGTTCGCAAGGACACCTCCGTTTTTCTCGCCGTTCTTTCAAAAAACGCTCGGTTTCCGGGGCATGTTTCCATATTGATGCCGGAAAAATTGAATTGCTTCTTGACAAATCATATTGAACGTGATATAATAGTTTTTGTATACATATTTTCTTTTTTGAAAGGAGCAAATACCATGAGCAAACCGATTCGCTATCTGTGTCTGTTGCTGGCTCTTTTGATGGTCGCCACGACGTTTATCGCCTGCGGCGAAACCCAGGAGCCCGGTTCTGAGACCGATCAGGCCGACACCAATTCCACCGTCACCGAGCAGGAGACCGATCCCGTCGAGGATGCGCTGGCCGCACTGCGCGGCGAGGTCGACTGGGACGGCAATGATTTCGGCATTCTGTACGTCAACGAGTTCGGCTTTACCGAAGAGGTTGAGGCCGAGCAGAACGCCTCTGACCAGTCCAGCAGCGCCGTCATCAACGACGCCGTCTTTGAGCGTAACACACTCTTCGAGGAATATTGCAACCTGACCTTCGTCCTGATTCCCACCTCCAATGGCGCTGCTGTCAGCCGTGTCCAGGGTGAGGTTCAGACCGGCACCGGTGACTTCCAGCTGATTACCACCACCACCGACGTAGCCGCCAGCAACGCAACCTCCGGCTTCCTCTACAACTATCTGGATTTGGAAATCGATTACGAGCAGGAGTGGTGGGATGCCGGTACCCTGGAGTTCGCTCTGGATGGCCGCGTATTCTTCATGGACGGTCCCTTCAACATTGTTGACGACGACGTGACCTTCGTGCTGATGTTCAACAAGGAGCTCCGCGAGGAATACAAGCTCGCCAATCCCTACGATACCGTTAAGGCCGGCGATTGGACGCTGTCCTACTTCAACTCCATCATCAGCCAGCTGGCCACCGAAAACGGTGACGGCAAGTGGGATGAGAAGGATACCTACGGCTTCTCTACCCCCGGCTCCATCGGTAACACCTTCTTCTACGGCGCCGGTCTGCAGTACGTAGCCAACAGCCGCGAGATGGATGCCCCCGAGCTGGTACTGGCCAACAAGATGGAGCAGGCGCTGGATGTTCTGAGCCTTGCACGTTCCATCGTTCATGATAACAACTCCACCTACGTAGCTCCCCACGGAAGCGAAGCTGTTTCCAAAGAAGTATTCATCCAGGGTCGTTCCCTGTTCTACTGCGAGGCAGCCAGCTACCTCCGCGCTCTGAACGCCAACATGGAGCGTGAGTACGGCGTTATCCCGATTCCCAAGTACAACAAGGAGCAGGCTAACTACACCACCTGGAGACACAGCATCGGCTCCACTCTGTCCATCCCCACCTCCGTTGCCAAGAACGATATGGAAAAGTTCGCAAATGTGCTGGAGACCTACACGCTTCTGTCTCAGAAGCTGGTTCGTCCCGCTTACTATGAGGTCATGCTGACCACTCGTAACGTACAGGATGTAGAATCCTCCGAGATGCTGGATCTCATTTTCCAGAACCGTACCTACGACATGGCTATGTACTTCACCTCTCTGGGCTTCGGTAGTCTGTTTGAGGAAGCCGTCAAGAGCACCGGCAACAACTTCTCCTCCAGCTACTCCTCTGCCAGCAGAGGCTTTGACAAAAAGGTATCCTCTATCCTCCGCAAGCTGCAGAATCCTCGGTAAAATATCCATCCCGACCGGAGCCGAAAGGCTCCGGTCTTTTTATCGGTATTTTGTATACATATTATATATATTCCATTGACAAACGCCATATTTTATGGTACAATTATCCTGTACCCGTGTAGGGATTTTTAAGAATTGTGAGGATCGCATCATGAAGCATCTGAATCAAGCCAAGCTGAACGAACTTTTACAGAACCGTCTGACAGACGATATGGCCGACGGCCGCATCGGCGGCACGGGTCTTTGCGTTATGCAGAACGGAAAAGAAATATTCAAGGCCTACAACGGAAAGTGGAGCTACAAGCAGGATGTTCCCCTGACCGATGAGAACGGAGACAGCACGATCTTCCGTCTGGCCTCCATGACCAAGCCCATTACAGCCATTGCCACCCTGATTCAGGTTTCCCGCGGCAAGCTGGGGCTGGATCAGCCCATCACGGATCTGCTTCCGCAGTTTTCGGATATGTGGGTAGGCGAGTTGAAGGACGATCAAGTGGTCGCCAAGGAGCCTGCCAAGCGCATTTTGACCCCCCGCATGCTGCTCAGCCACCAGAACGGCCTCCACGCGGGCGAACTGGGCAATCGGCAGGGCTTGGGTACTCCCGAGGATATGCAGGATCTGACCCATATCGTGGACTACTTCTCCACCCTCAAGCTGGATTTCCAGCCCACCGAGGCTCAGATGTACAGCCCCACCGCCGCCTTTGACGTCTGCGCCCGCCTCGTGGAGATCACCTCGGGCATGGACTACAACACCTTCGTCACCAAGGAGATCTTCGAGCCTCTGGGCATGAAGGACACCACCTTCACCCCCACCGAGGAGCAGTGGAGCCGTTTCATCATCATGCACAACCGCAAGGAAGCAGACGGAAAGGGTGTCAGCGAGGACGGTGTGACCCAGCCCTGCTCCATTTTCGAGAGCTTCCCCATCACCTGGTTCTCGGGCGGCGCGGGACTCTGCTCCACTCTGCCCGATTACGTGAAATTCGCCGAGATGCTGGTCAATTTCGGCAAGCTCCCCGACGGCACCCAGCTGGTTCCCGAGGAGCTGATCCGCGACATGGGCACCCCCTGCGTGCCCTTTGAGGTCATGCCCGCCTGGGAGCGCTGGGGATTGGGTGTCCGCGTCATCACCGACGAGCGCCATTGGCTCCCCGTCACCACCTTTGGCTGGAGCGGCGCCTACGGTTCCCACTTCTGGGTGGATCCCGTCAACCACATCACCGCCGTATACATGAAGAATTCCCGCTACGACGGCGGCGCGGGCTCCCAGACCTCCATCCACTTTGAGCAGGACGTGTACGCCTGTCTGGAGTAAATAAGTAAGGGGGGTATGTCATGCTGACTACCTACGAAAAGCTTTTCTGCGACGCCCTTGACTCTACCATCCCCGCCCTGGCGGACATAGACCGCACTTTCCGCGAAAGGGGTGTGGAGGCCGCCGAAAAGCAGCTGGCCGACTACATCCGCGCCTCTCTGCGGGTGGAGGACTACTTCACCATCCCCTACAACGAGCGGGAGAACGTGTGGTTCGATCCTGCCGACAGCGAGATCGAGGCCGCCGAGAAGATCCTTTGCGGCGAGCTTCGCTCCTGCGGATTCCCCCACAAGTTCCCGAATACCGCGTCCGTGGACTGGGAGTGCAACCCCACCCCCAATCAGTACGCCGAGTGGACGTGGCAGCTCTCCCGTCACCATGAATGGCGGTGTCTGGGCTACTGCTACCGCGAGACGGGGGACGAAAAGTACGCCAAGGGCTTCGTGGAGCTGATGATGAGCTGGTGTGAGCAGGCGGAATGTCCCGTCGATGCGCCTTTTTATCACACCCTGTGCTGGCGCACCATCGAGGCGGGCATCCGTATGACTCTCAACTGGCACTACGCCTTTTACGCCTGCATCCAATCTCCCCACATGACGGATCACGTCATCGCTACCTTCATCCGTTCCATCTGCGACCACGGCTACCGTCTGCGAAACTTTGGCAGCGGCGGCGGCAACTGGCGTGCCATGGAGATGGCGGGACTGGCGCACATCGCCATGCTGTTCCCTTTTTTGCGGGAAGCCGGGGAGTGGGGCAAGCGCGCCTTTTCGGTGCTGGAGGTGGAGCTGGACAACCAGATCTACGCCGACGGCTTCCAGTTCGAGCTGTCCACCAACTACCACGACGTGGTGACCTTGAACTACCACCGTGTGTTCGCCACCGCCCGCGCCATGGGCTACTCCGTCCCCGAGGGGCTGGCGCAAAAGCTCCTCCGCCTCTTTGAGCTGGACATCCACGTGACCTGCCCCGACGGCTACTACCCCGATCTCAACGACGGCTGTCGAAGCAATCTTGCCTACTGGTGCGGCATCGGGCTCAACTACTTCCCCGACCACCCCGCCATCCGCTATTTCGCCACCGAGGGGCGCGAGGGTGAGCCTCCCGCCCACACCTCCGTGGCTCTCCCCTACTCGGGTCTTGCCTTCATGCGGACGGGTTGGGATCAGGAGGATCTCTGGTGTTTCATGGACGCGGGAGACTTCGGCCGAGGACACCAGCACGAGGATAAGCTGAATATCCTGCTCTTTGCCTACGGCAAGAATCTTCTGTCCGACGCGGGCAACTACGCCTACGACAACTCGGATATGCGCCGCTTCGTGCTGGACACCCGCTCCCACAACTGCGCATTGGTGGACGACATGGGGCAGAACCGCCGCGGCCGCTACTCCTGGCGTGACGAACCTCTGGATCGCTACGCGGGGATGAAGTGGAGCTTCTCGCCCGCTGTGGACAGCGTGGAGGGAGTCTACGACCAAGGCTTTGGTCCCGATTACCTCCCCGTGACCCATAAACGAAAGCTCATTCTCTTCAAGGAGGGACTGAACGGCAGTCAGCCCTTCGCGCTGGTGGTGGATCGTTTTGCCGCCAACGACGGCAAGAGCCATACCTTTACTCCCTCCTACCAACTGGGCTTTGAGCCCTATACCGACCATGGCGACCGCTTCACCGTGGATCACGGTGAAGCCGTGACCCTGTCAGTCATAGGCTCTGTTCCCCATACCGTGGTTGTTGGGCAGACCGAGCCGGTCTTCATGGGCTGGCGCAAGCGGTACGATAACGCCGCCGCCGTCAACGAGGGACTTCCCGCTCCCTGCGTCCGCTATCCCATGACGGGTATCAATGGCCGTATGGCCACCGCGCTCTGCCCTCGCAAGGGAGACGGCAAGACCGTGGCCGAGGTCATAGCCTCCCGTGACGTGACGGATACCCTTGTGACCATACGTTTCACCGACGGCTCTTCCACCTCGATCCATGAGGAAGATTTTCCTTGCTCGGAAGAAGCACCTGTCAAGCTTTACGAATGAAAAGGAGAGAACATCATGCTGATGAAACACATCTTCGACCAAGCCGAACTGAACGAGCGCATTGAGCGCTCCTACGCCCGCCTCATGGGCGACTACTACCAGATGCCCGACGTATTTCAGGAATACTGCGCCGACTGGCCCGGAGACAAGGAGGGACGCGCCCTTCTAGCCTTTGTGAGCCATTACAAGATGACGGGCAGGATCAACCCCTGCATGGAGGCTCTGCTTGAGGCTCTGCCCAAGTACACCAACGAACATCTGTATTTTGATCCCAAGCAGAATCCCGTAATCCACGAGCAGCAGCTCTCGGGGCACTCCTGGTTCCTCCGCGGACTCTGCGAGCATTACGAGCAGTTCGGGGACGAGTTCTCCTTGGCCGCCCTCAAGTCGGTAACCGAGCATCTCTACCTTCCCACGGCCGGGCGCTACCGCGGCTACCCCGTAGACCGTGACCCCAAGCACCTCAACGAAGGCGGCGTCAGCGGCCACTCCGCTACCCTCTTGGACGGCTGGCAGCTCTCCACCGACGTGGGCTGTGCCTTCATGGCCATTGACGGTCTGTCCCACGTGTACAAGATCACGAAAGACGTGCGCGTCAAGTCCCTCTTGGATGAGATGATCGCGGTATACACCGCCATCGACAAGGTAGCTCTTCGCGCCCAGACTCACTGCACCCTCACCGCCGCCCGCGGTATGCTCCGTATGTACGAGGTCACGGGGGATGATTGGTATCTCAATCACGCCAAGGATATCTACGAGCTGTACACCGTGGGAGGCGGCATGGATCTCGTCTTCCAGAACCTCAACTGGTGGGGCAGACCCAACACCTGGACCGAGCCCTGCGCCATCGTGGACTCCGTCATGGTGGCGGGGGAGCTGTACGCCATCACGGGCGAGGAGCGCTACCGTCAAATGGCTACCCGCATCTACCACAATGGTCTTTCCACCGCCCAGCGTCCCAACGGCGGCGCGGGTACCGATTCGGTGGTTTACCTGCCCTACGGCGACTTTGAGGGCGTGACCGACCAGTACATGACGGGCTACGAGGCTCCCTTCTGCTGTACCATGCGCCTCTGCGAGGGTCTGTGGTACATTTCCACGCACACCGATATGCTGTGGTATGAGACCGACGAGGACGAGGCCGGGAAGCTCATCCCCACCAAGGATGCCTTTGGCCGCTACATGAGCGGTGACATCCTGTTGGCTGAACCCGCTATTGACCCCGCCGTGGAGGCCGAGAGCGGCTGGAAGCTCCCCGAGGCCATCACCGAAGCCGACGGGCACAAGCTCCTGCCACTCATTAAGTATTACAAGACCCCCGATGCCGTGGCGATCGCTCTGCGGCAGAAGGTGGTATTTGAAAATGCAAAATGCTAAATGCAAAATGCAAAATCAAGAACGAACCCCGTCAATCATTTACGTTGTGCCCGAAAAATTACGATCATCCATAAAAAACCGTAACGCCTCTCCCGTTCTCCACCGAGCGAAGCGAGGAATTTTGCATTTTGCACTTCGCATTTTGCATTCAAACTAAGTTTTTCTATGGGAAGAAAGGAATACGATATGTCTAATGATACCATTAAGGGTCTGGGCTATGCCCACATGGCCATTGCCGCCAAGGATTTCGACAAGTCCCTTGCCTTCTATAAGGCTCTGGGTATGACCGTATACACCGCATGGGGCGAGGGAGACTCCCGCATCGCTCTGCTGGATACGGGGGACGGCTCTCTGGTGGAGCTGTTCGCCAAGCCCGCTCTCAACACCGAAAAGGTGGCGGGGGTAGAGGACGGCAATCCCTTCCTGCACTTCGCCTTCTCCGCCCAGAACGTGGACGAGGCCTACCGCATCGCCCTGGAGGCGGGCGCGACGCCCCTCAAGCCCCCTGCAGAAGTGCCCCTGCCCTCCAGCCCCCTGCGTCTGACCCTGCGGATTGCCTTCGTCAAGGGTCCCTCGGGGGAGGAGCTGGAGTTCTTCAAGACCGTGGTCAAAACCATTTGATAAAAGAGGTAAAAAAACATGAAAAAGTATTTGATCACCGCGCTTTTGCTGATTGCGGCTCTGACCGTCCTGTGTCTTTCCGCCTGCGACACGGAAGCGCCCGCCGACACCGAGATCACGCCTACCGAAGCCCCTTCTGAGACCCCAACTGAACCCATTACCGAGGAGGAAACTACCATGGAAGAGATCACCGCAGTCGAGACTACCGAAGAAGTCACCACCGAGGCCGTCACCGAGACCCCTCAGGGCGGTGAGGATCACGGCATTGTCCGTGACGGCACCCCCAAGAAGTACATCACCATCCGCATGGACGACGGCATCACCCAGGATGCTCGCATGATAGAGATCATGAAGAAGTACGGGATTGACTGCTGTACCTTCTACATCAACACGGGTCTGTACGGCGCCAACTGGGCGTGGGTGGGTCAGCACTTTGGCCGCCCCGACGTCACCCACATCCGCTACACCCGCAAGGAGCTGGAATCCGGCATCTACGACGGCTTCGACGTAGAGTGCCATACTATGACACACCCCTCCCTCAAGAACTGTAGTGAAAAGCAGGTTACCAACGAGGTCAAGCGGGATGCCAACAACATCAAGAAGATCTTCGGCTACGAGCCCATCGGTCTGGCTTGGCCGGGCGGTGACACCGAGTGGAACGAGCAGAACCTCGTCACTATTTTGGAGACCACGAACGTCCGCTACGGCAGCTGCACCACCCGCAACACCGCCATGGGTCTGGGTAAGTTCTCCCTGCCTCAGTACTTCATGACTTGGTACCCCACCTGCTCCTTCAGCGACGCCGATTCTCTGACCCTCTTGAACGAGTTCATCGCCGCCGACTGCACCGAGGACATGCTGTTCTACGTCTGGGGTCACGGCTACGAGCTGGATATCTACAATACATGGGAGAAGTTTGACCTGTTCATCAAGACCATCGCCGAGGCCGCCGCAGCCGACGATTCCATCGTGCTGGTGACCAACGCCGAGTTCTATCAGCTCTTTAAGGACGAGATTCCTGCTTGGAAGGAGTAAAATAATTTTCAAGCAGGGCTGTAAGGTTTTGAATATTTTGGTGTCTTATATAGTAGAGATCCTCATCTGTTGAAAGGAGAATCACTATGAAACGAATCGCTTGCTTCACCCTTGCCCTGCTTTTGACCCTGTCCGTCATCTTGAGTTTGCAGGCTTGTTCCCACAAGCGCGCCGACGATTACCTCGCAGGAGAGGAGATCGTCATTGATAATGAGACGCCGTATATCTACGATCCGGCGCAGAACGTAATCATGAAGGTCACGGATCAAGACGGCATCCCTTGGGAATATGACGTATACGACTACGGAGAGGGTTGTTGTTATCGGTTGGATGATAAAACCTACACCTATGATTCCGTGATCAAGTATTACGGCAACAAGCCTATCCGCATGCTGGAGACCGAGGAGGAAACTCTGTACTATACGGTGTACTCCTTGGATGACAATACCCTCTGCTACATCTACTTTGAAAAAGAGGGGGAAGATTACGTTCTCGAGCAATGCTACCGAGTTGACGTTCGGGACAATGAGGCTATGGCAGATATCACCCATCCTCACGATCTTCCCTCGGTCATCCTCGACGGAAAACTCCCCGCCAACTGCTATCTGGAAAATTACTCTCCCGAGGAAATAGCCTCAAACGTCGAAAGCAAATGGTCGTTTTACCACAACCAGTGCAACGCGGTCAATATTCCCCACTCGCCCTACGTAGATCGGGACAACGTCCACTCCTATCCCTTCATCCGGTGCATTCAGTCGGTGTCCTTTGATATCGTGCGGAATGACAAGGGATATGACGGCGTGTACGTGTACGATCTCTACGTCCACGAGGACGGAAGCGGCGTGCTGTACTTCTACCACCTCGACGACCAAAACTATTTGCCGTCCTACACGTACACCTTGCTTCAAGAGGAAACCATCCCCCTCACCGCCGAGGAGGTTCATTCGGTCATCAACGTGATGATCGAATGGGATTTCGCCAACCAGCCCACCTGGAATCCCGAGGAGCGCATGGGTTTTGACGGCGAGACAACCTACATATACGGCCAAGGCAAGTTTGGCGATGCCTACTGCGAACACCTCATCGTCATGTGGGAGGCTTCCGAGCGCTACGCCCACTACCACATCCGCGAGGCCATCGAAGATCTCGTCCGCGCTCATATCACCGTAGAGGAAGGACGCATTTATCGGCCGGATCTCTACGAAGAGTATGAATGGATGCAGTGATCCGAGCCTCTTACCCCATCGGAGCCCTCATATCTTATATCTCGTATCTCGTGTCTCATAACTCTACCTATTTGAAGGTTTTGAATTTTTGGTGTCTTATATAGTAGAGATCCTCATCTGTTGAAAGGAGAATCACTATGAAACGAGTCGCTTGTTTTTGTTTGACGCTTTGCCTACTGCTTTCCCTTCCCTTGGCCTTTTCCTCCTGTGAGAAGGATTCTCCCGATGTGCCCTACAATGCCAGAATTCTGGCGAAAAACAAGGAAATGTGGACGGACTATTACCGCCGCTGCAATGCCGTAAATATTCCCCATTCCGCATACGTCACCCCCGATGGCAGAGAAGCGGAGAATTTCATCCGATGTATGTACAGAGTGTTTTTTGACAACGGCTTGGACTACGAGGGCGTGTACGTCTACGACATCTACCTGACCGATGACGACACGGGTATCCTGTATTTCTACCATCTGATCGGGGATGTTCCCGGCGAGACTTATACCTATACCCTGCTCCAGTCCGAGTCTGTTTCCCTAACCAGCGAAATGGGGCTGGATTTCATCGTGCTTATGTCCGAGCTGAATTTTGAAAATCAGCCAACCTGGAATCCTGACGAGAAACTCGGCATGGACGGAGGCACGACCTACGTGTACGGACGGGGTAATTTTGGAGAAAACCTCATCGTCATGTGGGAGGCCGAGGAAACCGATCCCCATTCCTATATCCGCACCGCCATCGAAGATCTCGTCCGCGCTCATATTACCGTGGAGGAGGGGATAGTCTACCGCCCCGAATTATACGAATAAGTCCCATTACTACACAAACGATAAACGGAGGAACCCATGGACAACCCAAAAACCACCTACACCAAGGAACAACTCAAAATTCTGCGCCTGCTTGCCGCCGAGTACCCCTCCATCGCCCTGGCCAGCGCTACGCTGGTGAACCTCAACGCCCTGTCCAACCTGCCCAAGGGCACCGAGCATTTCATGAGCGACCTCCACGGCGAGGCCGAGGCCTTTGAGCATATCCTCAACAACTGCTCGGGGGTCATCCGCGAGAAGGTAGACACCCTGTTCTACCGCACCATGTCCGAGGAATCCCGTCGCACCCTCTGCACCCTCATCTACTACCCTGCCGAGAAAATGGAGGAATTGCGGGCGAGCGGAGTCATCGGCGGAGAATGGTACCGCATCACCCTCTACCGTCTGGTTGACCTGTCCCGCTCGGTGGCCTCCAAGTACACCCGTGCCAAGGTGCGGGAGGCTCTGCCCGCCGACTACCAGTACATCATCGACGAGCTGCTCCACACCTCGGGCGAGGAGCACGACAAGCAGGAGTACTATCGGAATATCATTGACACCGTCATCGAGGTGGGGCAGGCTGAGGCGTTTATTGTCGCCCTCTGCAACCTTGTCAAGCGCATGGCCGTGGATCGCCTCCACGTGGTGGGCGACATCTACGACCGAGGCAACCACGCCGACCGCATTCTGGATATGCTCCGCGAGCATCACTACGTGGACATCCAGTGGGGCAACCACGACATTGTCTGGATGGGCGCCGCCGCAGGCTCTGCCGCCTGCGTGGCTACGGTGCTGAACTCCGCCCTCCAGTACAACACCCTCTCCATCGTGGAGAACACCTACGGCATCTCTCTGCGCGACCTCATCGGCTTCGCCCAGGAGACCTACCGCGACTCCACCTGGTTCATGCCCCGCAACCCCGACGACGCCTACTACGTCAAGAACAGCATGGACAATCTGGCCAAGGCTCACAAGGCCATCGCCATCATTCTCTTCAAGCTGGAGGGTCAGCTCATCCGCCGCCATCCCGAATTCGGCATGGAGGATCGTTTGATTCTGGACAAGATCGACTATGAGAACAATACCGTGACCCTGAACGGGGAGGTCTACCCCCTCAACGACGGTCACTTCCCTACCATCGATCCTGCCGATCCTTACGCCCTCACCGATGCCGAGCAGTCCCTCATTGATTCCCTGACCCACGCCTTCCGCCACAGCAAGGCCCTCCGCAAGCACGTGGAATTCCTTTACGCCGACGGCTCTCTGTACAAGGTCTGCAATGGAAACCTTTTGTTCCACGGTTGTGTGCCCATGACTGCGGACGGGCAGTTCGATGCCATTACAACCTTTGACGGGAAAACCCGCAAGGGTCGCGCCTACATGGATTTCTGCGACAAGACCGCCCGCGCCGCCTTCTACGAGCACGGACAGAACGAGCTGGACTTCATGTACTACCTGTGGTGCGGCCGCCAGTCGCCCCTTTTCGGCCGTTCCAAGATGACCACCTTCGAGCGCTATTTCGTGGCGGATCGCAAGACGTGGACGGAGACCAAGAACCCCTACTACGATCTGGTGGAGAGCTACGAGACGGCCACCTTCATTCTCCGCGAGTTCGGTCTGGAGGAAAAGACGGGGCACATCATCAACGGCCACGTCCCCGTCCGCGCCGCCATCGGTGAGCCCCCCGTCAAGGCTCGCGGCCGCTATATCCGCATCGACGGCGGCTTCTGCCGCGCCTACCACGACCGCACGGGTATCGCGGGCTACACCCTCATTTACACCTCCAAGGGTCTCCGACTGGTCTCCCACTCCCCCTTTGAAGGCAAGAAGGCCGCCGTTCGCCAGAACCGCGACATCTTGGCTACCGACGACGTCATCTTCGAGATGATGCCCCACCGCATGCTGGTGCGGGATACCGACTACGGTAAGCGCATCATTGAGCGCATGGCCGACCTGCGGGCTCTGCTGGATGCCTACCGAGAAGGCGTTGTGCTGCCTGAGGCATAAGAGCATAAACCATCGGGGCGGCTCACCATGTGTGAACCGCCCCCTTTTTTCAACGTGTTACGTGATTATAAATTGCAGTTTATCGGCCAGGGGCTTTGCCCCTGGACCCCACCAAAGGGACTTTTGAAAAAGTCCCTT
>JAZRIF010000205.1:0-3239 GCA_045645165.1 Eubacteriales bacterium | reverse complement strand
ATAGTTTTGCCCCTGAACTTACACGGAGTTCAGGGGCTTTTTGTACCGGAAGCCTATGCTTGCTAATGGAATTTTGAACCGTTATAGAGGAAGCCTATGCTTGTTAAAGAGGTTTGATGCGGGATTATTTTGAGCTTACATTGAATGTAATTAAAATCAGCTAAAATAAACATTCAATTAACTTTATGCAAGTTTATTATAACATATAAAGTGTGACTAATCAACAACACAAATTGAAATAGTGTTGAATAATGTATAATTTCGCGTGCATACTCACGCCAAGTCAACTTGCAACAAATTCGCACAAAAAAGACGGCTCAACATATAGTTGAACCGCGCTACACCGTAGGGGCGTTCATTGAACGCCCGCGGGTGACCAATGGTCGCCCCTACAAAAACAACAAAGCTCCCACCGCAGTGAGAGCCTTGTGTATAAGATAAAATAATTATCTCTTGGAGAACTGAGGAGCGCGACGAGCGGCCTTGAGACCGTACTTCTTTCTCTCCTTCATACGAGGGTCGCGGGTCAGGAAGCCGGCGGCCTTCAGAGCGGGACGGTAGTTCGCATCAGCGGTCAGCAGAGCGCGGGCAACACCGTGACGGATAGCGCCGGCCTGGCCGGAGATACCGCCGCCTGCAACGTTGGCGACGATGTCGAACTTACCCTGGGTGCCGGTGACACCGAAGGGCTGGTTAACGATGAGCTTCAGGGTCTCGAGACCGAAGTAATCATCGATGGAACGGCCGTTGATGGTGATCTCGCCGGAGCCGGGATAGATGCGGACGCGAGCGACGGACTTCTTTCTGCGGCCGGTGCCGTAGAAGTAGGGCTTTGCACTGGTATACATATTCATTGACCTTCCTTTCTAATGATTACAGCTCGTAAGCCTCGGGCTTCTGAGCCTCGTGGTTATGAGCAGCGCCTGCGTAGACCTTCAGACGGGTGAAAGCCTTGCGGCCGAGGTGGTTGTGGGGCAGCATGCCCTTAACAGCGAGCTCCATAGCGCGCTCGGGCTTGGTGGCCATCATGGTCTTAGCCTGGATAGCCTTCATACCGCCGATGTAACCGGAATGATGGTAGTAGTACTTCTGCTCCATCTTGCGCCCGGTCAGGACAGCCTTCTCAGCGTTGACAACAATAACGAAGTTACCGCAGTCGGTGTGGGGGGTGAAGGTGGGGTCGTTCTTACCGCGCAGCAGGTCTGCAACGGCAACGGCAGTTCTACCGATGGGCTTGTTAGCGGCGTCAACGACGTACCACTTGCGCACAACGGTCTCATTCTTCTGCATGAAAGTAGACATTGTTTCTTTCTCCTTTTAGAATCTTCTATGTTCCATCAACCCTTTTTGGCAAATGGACATAGGTCGTTTTTTACTCACGGCGCATATTATAACATACTTTCCTGCGCTTGTCAAGTACTTTTTGAAACTTTTTTTGATTTTTTTAATTTAGGATATGACAATCTCTCGTTTTCTCGCGTTTTCGCACGTTTTCCTCACGCGTACTTTTCCGCCGTCACATTTTTGGAGGTGGATGGCAGCAGTAATTTGTGCAAATGTTACAAAGAGGGCGTCGAGAGGCGAAAGGTTCAAATTTGGACTTGTAGGGCAGGGGCTTTGTCCCTGCACCCCACAAAGAACCTTTTTGAAAAAAGGTTCTTGGATCTCCAAAAGCTTTCAAAAAAGGTTATTTATCAATATCTTTTTTTGAAAGTTCTTGAAAAGGGGTCTGGGGAAAAACTTCTTTCAAGAAGTTTTTCCCCGGGCGCTCTCTCGCTCCTCTACAAACTGCAATTTACCTTTCTCGGTCTATTCTCCCCCTCCCGCGCATACACTGAAAGCAGTCATAGGGGGACTTATCCCCAAAAGAAAGGACGGACGCAACCATGGAACATACATATCTCCCTGAGGGTCAGCTTCTGACCACTCTGCGGAATCGGGAATACACCGCCTCCCTTGGGGGGCTGGAGCGAGCAATGAATACAGGCGTCATCATCGAAGGTACGGCACTCCTCTGCGACAGCGACTTCAACCTCCACGTAGACTTCCCTACCCTCCCCGGGGTACGGGGGATCATTCCGCGAGAAGAAGCGGTATGGAGCCGCGACGGTGAGCCCGCCAAGGACATTGCCATTCTGACACGGGTAGGCAAGGCAGTGGCCTGCAAGGTCACGGGAATGAAGCAGCAGGAAAACGGCGAAACAGTCGTCCACCTCTCCCGCCGTCTGGCTCAGGCAGAATGTGCCTCACGCTACCTGGACACCCTTGTGCCGGGGGATATCATCCGCGCCAAGGTGACCCATCTGGAGAATTTCGGCGCCTTCGTGGACATCGGTTGCGGGATCCCTTCCCTGCTCTCGGTGGACACCATTTCCATCTCTCGCATTTCCCATCCGCGGGATCGCCTCTACAACGGTCAGATGATTTGGGCGGCGGTGCGGAGCATTGACCGCGAGACGGGGCGCTTTTTCGTCTCCACGCGAGAGCTGCTGGGCACCTGGGAGCAGAATGCGGCGCGGTTTACCCCAGGACAGACTGTGGCGGGGATCGTGCGAAGCGTGGAGGACTACGGGGTCTTCGTGGAGCTGGCGCCCAATCTGGCGGGGCTGGCCGAGGTGCGGGACTGCGACCGCGATGCCGTTCACTCCCTCGTTGGACGGACGGCGGCGGTGTTCATCAAAAGCATCATTCCCGAGCGCATGAAAGTCAAGCTCGTCCTCATTGACGCCCATCGAGGAGAGCCCGTTCCCCTGCCCCGCCTGCACTACTTCATCCGCGGCGACGAGGTGGACCACATCGACCGCTGGGTCTACTCTCCCGCAGGAGCCAAGAAGCGGGTGGAAACGGTGTTTTAATTGGGGGGTATCGGGGACGCCCCCTGCAAATTCACACGCATGTAAACAACAAAAACGGCAAGGGTCCTGCCCTCGCCGTTTCTGTGTATGCACAATCACAGATTGTGCTCAGCCTTCCACTCCTCGGCCTTAGCGGCGGAGACGCGCTTGATGTCCTCCTTGGCATGGACGGACTCCTCGCCGCCGTTGAGGTACAGGAAGTACTTGCCTCCCTCGGTGACGTAGAGGGACTCCTCGTAGCCGGCAGGATCGCCGAACTCGCCCTCGGTGTACTTAGCGATCAGGGTAGATGCCTCGGTATCGTACTCGACCTTGCAGATGATCTTCTTCATGTTTTCATTTCCTTTATATACGTATTTTGATTGAACAACGTTCACAGTCCAG
>JAZRIF010000204.1:0-21111 GCA_045645165.1 Eubacteriales bacterium | reverse complement strand
ATCGGGCAGGGGTTTCACCCCTGCACCCCACCAATGAACCTCGCTCTGCAAGCAGAGCAGAAAAAAGGCTCTTGGAACTTCAAAAACTTTTGAAAAAGAGTTATTTATCAATATTTTTTAAAGTTCTTGGGGTCAAGCCCTTCTTTCAAGAAGGGCTTGTGGGGTGCAGGGGCAAAGCCCCTGCACAACTGTGTAATTGCCTGTATTACTTCACTTCCAAAAACGTCACGCTGTGACCGTGAACGATTGCTTCGGCGGACTCCTTCACCTCGTAGTCGTTGGAGGTGAAGCTGTATTCCTTGACCTCGATCTCGGTGCAGGCGATCATATCGTAGCCCTCCACCGTCAGCGTGACAGGCTCACTTCCGCGATTGACCACCGACAGGTACAGGTGATCGTCATGGCACGTGCAGAGCACATCCAGCGCCTTATTGTCAGCCTCGCAGGGGATCACGCGGCCGCCCTTATGGCTCGCCATGAGACGGAACAGCTCGCCCGTACTTTCCAGCTTGCACTTGTTGCCCCGCACCGTGATCATACCTTCGTTGACGGGCATGAAAAACTCGGCGCGATCGATGTGGTAGGTCTCCTTGCCCTTGGCGAGGAAATGGAACTGCAGGGCGTTGGAGAAGAACAGAGCATTCGAGGAATCCTTACCCCAGGAGTAGTTCCACTCGTCCACACAAATGCGGATGTCCTCAAAATTGTCGGCGTAGAGCTTGTTGCGGTAGAAATTCAGGCCGTAGCACTCGCCGTCGGCAAAATTGGATTCCAATATTTCACAGGTGGCCATGCCGTTGTCTCCCTGTGTCGCGTCGGGGAGAATGCCGATGTAATCGTGGTAGGAAACGTACTCGAAATCACTTTGCAGGGTCTTCATGAAATCGAATGCCCATTCGTGATAGTTGTCGCCCCAGGTCAGACCGATGGCCACGGCGATGGTGGGATCGGCGGCCTTCATGGCGGTGATCAGCTCGTCGGTTCGGTTGGCGGCTACCACGCTGTTCTGGTACTCCCCACCGAAAAAGTAGGCCTCGTTGCCGATGTACCACAGATGGACGTGGAAGGCCTCAAAGCCCAAGGCCTGACGCTTGGCGCCGTACTCGGTGGAGGCATCGCCGTTGCAGTATTCCACCAATTGTCGGGCGTCTTCACCGTCGGAAAGAATAAGACTGACGGTGTATTCCGGCTCGGCGTTCAGTTCCTTGCAGAGCATCATGAACTCGTTGAGTCCGATATCCAGCGTATCCTGATGGTAGGTGTCTCGGAACAAAAACCACGCCTTGGAAAGGCCGTCCACAGGCTTGCGGAATTCGGGAGCCTTCAAGCTCTCATGCCAAGCGAAGTGATCCGCCGCACAACCGCCGGGGAAACGGAGGGCGGTGGGCGCGATGGTGCGAAGCTGCTCGATCACATCCCATCTCATGCCATAGAAATGGTCTGTGGGCATCAAGGAGACCTCAAAGACGGCTACTTCCCCTCCGACAGTTACGGCGAATGTACCGTTATCCAAATCTTGCCCGTCAAAAATGAAGGACAAAGCCTTGTAAGGTTCGCCGTCGGCGGTAATGGTCACCGTCTGCTCCATACCCGAAACACCGAAAGTAACGTCAGCGGTGTCAGAGTATGCCTTGACCCACACCTTGGCCTCATACTCGCGGCCGGCCTGCAGCGCGATGACCTCAGAGGTCTGGGACATGGAGCCGTTTTTCAGAATGACAAAATTGCTTTGGCAGAGACTTTCCTCGGGGCGGTCGGAGACACGCTCAAAGCTCTCGCAGAGCCAGCCGTCTACACACTCCTGTCCCATGAAAAGCTTGCGATTGTTCAGCATTTGAGCGCATAGACCACCGAAGAACCCCTTTCGGGTGATCTCCATGTTTACGCCGAAGATGCCGGATTCCAAGGGGTATCCAACGCAATCCGCTTTGGTCTGCAATACCGCAGGCCGAGATGGCTCGCATACAGGATTCAACATTTGATTCACGACAGTTCCTCCTATAAAAACAATGCTACCCGATCATAATGACCCAATTTTATTATACCATACTTTTCACTTTTTCGCCTGCCCATTTCTTGACATTTTGTGCCCATTTTGTTAATTTTTTCGTGCATTTTTGTAATTTTTCAATCAGAGTTCATTCGCAAACGTGCATACGACTTCCCAAACCTTCGCGTAACTCTAGCCAAGGCAAGGGAAGAGTGAAAAATAAAAGAGAGCAAGTTGTATTCACCTTGCTCTCTTTTGGCTAATGACTATAATTTCGATACAAGATCAGTCGAAAACATTTTCTTTCAATTCGGAAAGGATCGTCTTTTCAACGTTAATGGATTTTTTGAAAAATCCTTTCAATGAATATGGCGTATAAAAAGAAACCTCTATTCCATTTGATGTAAATATAGATGTTTTCAACGCGTCGGTTTCGGAGCCGGATGCCAAGCCAATACGCGTACTGTATGAAAACAACGCGTATGAAAAGCTTTCTTTTTTGAGTTTTTCAATCACAAAGGCATAGGCTTTATCCACATCGGTGTTGCCGTCTTTGGGCTGCAAACTGATCAACTGATTGGAATCGGGTATCATGAGCATAGGGATCAAACAGCGATCCTGTTTCAAAATATCGGCACTCGATGCGATATGATTGTTTAAGAGTTCAACTATATTTTCTTGTACGGAAGAATCAAGTTCGGAAAATTTCATAGCGAAAGCTACTTTCATTTGATAAATAGATTATATCACAAAAAAGCAAAAACCGCAATCCCTTTGTAACGGAATTGCGGTTTTTATTTGGCGGAGATGGGGCATTACATCTGCGGAGATGGAGCATTACGTCTCATGTACACAACACGGATTCCACCCAAAATACACTCATATTATAGCACAATATTTCGGGGGTGTCAACAGTAGGATAGAGATCACATGCAGAGCCGTAATATCGCCGTCAATGGTCTTTGGGATGGCGGCTATGCCATGTTCGGAAAGATAACTTTGAATCTTTGACAGCGTTACGGGGTGCTCTTCGTCAGTATGCTCCCACAGATACTTCAGAACGTAGAGTGCGCGGAAACGGTCTGTTTTGGGCATGGTATCCCTCAATATTTACATATTTAGACAAACTCCCCCACCCTTGCGGGCGGGGGAACGGCTCCCTTTTAAAAATTAGAGAAATGTGTGCGGGAAATGTCAAATCCTATTACTGCTTATATAACACCCTTCTGCAAAATCAAATTCGCATACAGTGCCTTCTCACCCGTAGCAATAATGGCATATGCCTTTTTCGCTTCCTCGTAGAAAGCAAAACGCTCGATCTCTCCAAAAGCATCCTTTCCTCTTTCGTCGTGTTTGGCAACGATCGCCTTATACTCATCCCAAATGGGAGTCTCTACTGGATCTCCCACCATAACCTGCATGAGGGATACAGGATGCTCCACGTAGGTGTCCAAGGGATACAGAGTCAAAATGGCATCCAACAGTTCCGTAGCGCTGTGTCCGTCCGCCCGAAGTACGATGGCATTCTTGCCCATACTTGCAGCCGGGAAATTGGCATCGGCAATCACGATTCGGTCGCTGTGACCCATCTCACAGAGAACTTTAAGCATTTCCGGGGAAAGGATGGGGGGGATATTTTTCAACATAAATCTTCCCTCCTTATCTGCTTAACTTCCCGTACAAGGGCCCATAGGTGGCGCAGGCGCGGTAGTCCTGACCCTCCTTGTCCATGCCGAAGGCGTTCCAGCAGGCGGGACGGTAGATGTCCTCCTCGGGAACGTTGTGCATGCACACGGGGATGCGGAGCATGGAGCACATGGTGATGAGATCGGCGCCGATGTGGCCGTAGGAGATGGCGCCGTGGTTAGCGCCCCAGTTCATCATGACCTCGTAGGCGGTCTTGAAGGGGCTTCCCTCCTTGCCGTCGCAACGGGGCGCAAACCAGGTGCAGGGCCAAGTGGGGTTGGTGCGCTCCATGAGGGTGTCGGAGACCTCGTCGGGGAGCTTAACCGTCCAGCCCTCGGCGATCTGCAGAACGGGACCCAGCCCCTTGACCAGATTGAGACGGATCATGGTGCAGGGCATTTCGGTACGGGTGGTGAAGTGGCTGGAGAAGCCGCCGCCGCGGAAGTTGTCCAGACCCGCCTCGCACCACACGGTGGCGGCGGTCATCTTCTCGATATCCTCATCGGTGACCTCCCACCAGCGCTTCATGATGGAGTTGCCCTCCTCGTCGGTGCATTCACCGCAGGCGTCCAGACAGGCGGCACCCGAATTGAGTAGGTGGATGATACCGTCGGATTCGGCGGCCTTCCCTTCCAGCTTGTAGCCGGTAACACGCTCGGTGGCCTCCCCCGACCAGTAGGTGCGGACGTCGGCAAAAATCTGGGCGCGGTGGGTGAGCAGGCGCATCATGAGCATGCCCATGCCGTTGAGGATGTCGTTCTCGGTGGCGAGGGTGTAGGGCTCTCTTGCACCCTGATAATCAAAGGTAGAGGACAGGAGCGCCTCGGGGTAGTCGCAGTTGGGCCAGTGATCCGTCCACTGTCTCTGGCCTTGGAAGCCGCCGGCGATGGCGTTGTGGCCGACCTTTTCCTCCTCAAAGGCATCGGGGAGATTGGGGTTGCCTGCCATCAGATCCTTGATGATGCAGTACATCTTGACGGTGGACTCCCACTGCTTCTCCTTCTCGGCGTCGGTGAACTTGATCTTTCTCTCCTCCCCGAGGAACTGCACCGACTCGGGGTTATCGTCGCGCCCCTCCTTGCAGTGAGCCTTGGTCCATGCCAGAGCCTTCTGATACTCTTCCTCGTTGTAGATGCCCTCCTCCATGCGGCGAAGGATCTCGACCTCGTCCACGGATTCCACACGCATGCCGAAGTATTCCTCCAGCATATCCTGATCCATGATGGAGCCGGCAATGCCCATGCACTGGGAGCCGATCTGCAGGTAGGACTTGCCCTTCATGGTGGCCACCGCCAGGGCGGCGCGGCCGAAGCGGAGGAGCTTTTCCTTCACGTCCTCAGGGATCTCGGTGATCTGATCACGATCCTGTACCTCGTGGCCATAGATGCCGAAGGCGGGAAGACCCTTCTGGGCGTGGCCGGCCAGCACGGCTGCAAGGTAGACAGCACCGGGACGCTCGGTGCCGTTGAAGCCCCAAACGCCCTTGATGGTGTGGGGATCCATGTCCATGGTTTCCGAGCCGTAGCACCAGCAGGGGGTGACCGACAGGGTAATATCCACACCCTCGCGGCGGAACTTGTCGGCGCAGGCGGCGGTCTCAGGGACGCGACCGATGCAGGTGTCGGCCATGACCACCTTCACGGGCTCGCCGTTGGAATAGTACAGATTGTCCTCAAAGAGCTTTTTCGCAGCCTCGGCCATAGCCCACACTTGGGGCTCTAGAGACTCACGAAGCTGCATGGGGCCGCGGCGGCCGTCCACGATGGGGCGGATGCCGATGACGGGGTACTGACCGATGTAGCGGTTGGTTGCCATATATTTTTCCCTCCGTTTTACAATATTTAAATGATTGCCCCCCTTTAAGGGCGGGGAGCGGCTCCTATTAGGAAGGAGTTGGACTAAGCAAATTGTTCTTTATCTTTGGATTATGCTGAATTTTTTAATATTTTCTGCCATTAAGGCCATTCTTGTGCTGTCCATACAATTTGAGGCAGTTCTTTTTGTTTTTTGGGGTTGCATTACTGTCCAAATTAAACACCAAAATAGTTCAGTGCATTACGGAAGCATATGTCCTGAACCACGGTTCCTACAGCTTCTAAATCCGCAGTCATCTCACCCCGCTCCATCATGGCGCCCAGATAACTGCACAGAATCCGGCGGAAATACTGATGACGAGGGTAGGACAGAAGAGAGCGGCTATCGGTCAGCATACCCACAAAGGTAGCAATATGTCCTGTGGCCGTCAGATCCTCCAAATGGCGCTCCATGCCAACCTTATTATCCAAGAACCACCAAGCGGCTCCATACTGCAGTTTTCCTTTAGCCTCGCTTCCTTGGAAACAACCGATGAGGGTCATAATCTCGGGATTCATCTTAGGATTCAGATTGAAAATAATGGTTTTCGGCAACATGCCTTCGCTATCCAAGCGATCCAGAAGTCGGGACAGCTCGGTGATGCTGTTGGTATCGGAAATACTATCGTAGCCGGTATCCGGCCCCAACTTCCCAAACATGCGGGAATTGTTGTTCCGCATAGCACCAATATGCAGCTCGGTAGCGATGCCGTGCTTGGCGTACAGCTTCATGAGGAAGTAGGTCAGATATCCCTTGAATACCTCGGCATCAGACGCGTTGACCGCGTTGCCGCTCAGAGCCGACCTCAGTACCCGATCCGCATCCTCGAAGGACGGGATTACGCAAACCTTTTCCAGCGCGATGTCGCTGGCGCAGGTTCCTCGCTTGATGAATTCCGTGAGGCGCAACTCCAACGCGGATTCCAGCTCGCCGAGATTGGTGATCGTATGAGTCAATGCTTCCAGCTTGCCAAGGAAGGTCAAATAATTGGAAGCCTCAATGTTCATGATCCGATCGGCGCGGAAGGCGGGGAACACCCGGAACGCGTAATCCTTTTTGGCGATCTCATCGAACACGGTCAGATCGTCAAAGACCTCGTTGGTGGTGCACAGAACCTTTACGCCCGAGGATTCGATCAAAGATTGCGGTGTGACGCAGTGCTCCTTCATGTAGCGATTGCAGTGCTCCAGGATGGCATCTGCGTTCTTTTCGTTGATCTCCAGATCACAGTTGAAAAAGGTCTTCAGCTCCAGTTGAGACCAGTGATAGATGGGATTCCCGTATGCGGTTCCGAGAACCTTGCAAAAGGCAGCAAAACGCTCTTTGGGGCTCTTATCACCCGTGATATAGGACTCATCAATGCCGTAGTTCCGCATGAGACGCCATTTGTAATGATCGCCGCCCAGCCACAGCTCGCACAGATCCGTACAGGGCTCGTTGGCCAGGATCTGCCGCTCGGACAGATGACAGTGATAGTCAAATATGGGCATGTCCTTCGCATAGTCGAAATAGAGCCGCTCAGCGGTCTTGGACGTTAAAAGAAAATTATTCTGTAAATAGCTCATGATAGCCTCCTTTTATTCGTTTATGCCTCGGGACTGACGGTTTCCACGACAACGTCACGCAGGGTCAGAGCATCTTCGGGAAATTCATCCGTTTGGTATGCATGCGCTTGTATCCGCAAACCTTCAAACAAGAAATTTGTAATCTCGGCATATATTTTATCAAAAGCCATGTCCAGAAAGGCATGACAGGTTACAGTACAATTACGCATGGTAATCTGATCCGCGTAAGACTTGGGGATATCCTCACGATCCTTAAGATCAAAGAACTGTATCCATGGTCTTGCCGTCACAAAAAAATGGCAGTTTCCGTTCACATCTTCGACGCGGATGTGCTCATAGCGTTGCGGTGTATCGGGACGTAATTTCAAACGGAGCACGCTATGCAGTCGGGAGACCCGGCATCTTCTCAGGAGCACGTTGCGATTGTGGATAGACTCCGAGCCGCACGTGAGAGCTGCGTCACAAGCAACGAGCTCACAATCTTCGACCAGAATATTCTCGTTGATGCCGTTGTTCTCGTCCGTGTCTGCCCAAGGTCCCTTGCCTCCCTTCAGTACGACAGCGTCGTCTCCTACCTCCATACGGCAACCCTTTACGTGTACGTAGGAGCAAGCATCGATGTCAATCGCATCCGAGCTTGGAGCGTGAACAGGGGTTCTGGGGGCAAAGATCGAGCAACCGATGTATCGCACGTGGTGGCATTTGTATATGTGAGTCGTCCAGAAATGCGAGTTACGCAGAGTAACCCCCTGAATCGTCACGTCGCAGGATTTGGCAATATAGAGCAAGCGCGGGCGCTGCTCGTCCTTGTTCGTGCAGTTCTTATTCCATCTGCAGCGCAGCCAAAAGGCTTTCCACGAACGCAGACCATTTCCGTCTATGACGCCCTCACCGCAAAGAGTAAAGCCCCTCGTGGATTCTACGTTAATCAATGCGGCAAAATACAGGCAGGTTTCGCCTTCGATTCGTGTCTGTACAAGAGGATAATCCGAGATATCGTCGCTTCCCTGCAAAACTGCACCGGCAGACAGGTAGAGATTAACCCCTTGCTTAAAAAAGAGCGCGCCTGTCCGATACGTGCCGGCAGGAACGACCAAAACACCCCCGCCTGCGGCATGGATCTCATCGATCAATTTTTGGATCTGTTCCGTGTAAAGGTTGCCATCGTCCGCAATGCCGTACTGCGTAAGAACGTATTGTTTTCCGAGATCCTCAAGCAGCGGAAAAGACTCCTCATAAAACCAATCGTCAATCCGCGTCCCATCCGGAAAAAACTCTTCCTGTCGCATAACTTATGTACCGTCCTTTCTCGCAGAAGCCATCACAGCGTAACGCCCTGCTTAAAAATGGATATTTCCTTGTATCCGTATATCTCGTTTTTCGTTTCTTCTCCACTCGCCACTCGTAAAACATATGCAAACAACTCTTCGGTCAGATCCTTCCCCTCCAAAATGGGGCTTGCGTCAAAGTCGATCCATGACGCTTTTTTGGTTGTCAACGCTTGATTGGTGGCGATCTTGACCGTAGGCACACCGCTTCCCACAGGCGTGCCTCTGCCCGTGGTAAAGAGGATCAGATGTACGCCTGCGGCAAACAGATTGGTCATGGCGACCAGATCGTTGCCGGGGCCATTCAGCAGGGAGAGACCGCCCTGCCGCACCGTGTCGCCGTAGTCAAGCACGTCAACGACGGGAGCGCTACCCGCCTTTTGCACACAGCCAAGGGATTTTTCCTCCAAGGTCGTAATGCCACCCTTCTTGTTGCCGGGCGAGGGGTTTTCGTAGATCACCTGACCGTGCTTTTCATAGTAGGCTTTGAAATTATTAATGAGGTCTACGATCTTGCGGAAAACGTCCTCGTTTTCGGCTCTGGCCATAAGAAGGTGCTCAGCGCCGAACATTTCGGGAACCTCGGTCAGAACGCAGGAGCCTCCCATAGAGATCAGCTTATCCGAAAAGCGTCCCACCAATGGGTTGGCGGTAATGCCGCTGTAGCCGTCACTTCCTCCACATTTCAGTCCAACCCGCAAGGCTGACACAGGAACAGGTTGACGAACAAAGGTGTCTGCATACGCCTGTAATTCACGGATCAAGCGTACGCCCTCCGCAATCTCGTCCTCGTGATCCTGACAGTTCAGGAACTTGACCCGTTCGGGCGACCAATCGCCCAGGACCGTTTTGAACACCTCGATGTTGTTATTCTCGCAACCCAGTCCCAAAACCAGCACGCCTGCTGCGTTGGGATGGTTGACGATACCTTTGAGGATCAGCTGGGTAACAGCTTGATCTTCTCCAAGCTGGGAACAGCCAAAAGGATGAGGAAAGGCGATAGCGCCTGTCAAGGCGGCCAGCCGCTCCGAGATCTTATTCACGCAACCAACAGTGTTGACAATGAAAATGTCGTTTCGGATCCCCACGTCACCGTTCGGGCGGACATAACCCATAAAGCAGGGAACATCATGTGAGGAAACATCGATATGCTTGTGTTCGCTCGGCGTGTAGCTATATTCGATGATGCCGGATAGATTGGTCTTCATATTGTGAGTATGGACATGCTCGCCCTTTCGGATGGGCGCGGTGGCGTGCCCAATGGGGTTGCCATATTTGATGATGAGATCGCCTTCTCGCAGATCCTGCCTTGCGTACTTGTGGCCGTCCGTGAGGTCGATCTCCACGTTATCCAGCTTATGGATCCACATAGCGCACTACCTCGTCGTACATATGAGTCAGATCCTCGCCCCAATACTCGGTCTTGGCCAAGATGTCCTTGACCATTGCCGTTTTCATGAAGGCTACGACATCAGGAGCATCATTCGTCATATCGGTGCGGTAGAATTCAATCAGTTTCGCAAAGGCAAAGGTCAGGGTGGGGGGATAAACACCGAACCGCTTTTGATATTCCAGGATGGAGGGCAGTACCCGAACCTTGAACTTGCTGACCGAATTGAGAGCGATGGAAGACAGATAGTGCTTGATGTAGGGATTGGAAAACCGGATGAGCACGTTGTTCGCGTAGTCAATCAACTCGTCACGGGGAAGATCCAGCGTAGGGATGATTTCCTCGAAAACACATTTGCGGATATGCTCCTTCATGGTTTCGTCTTCCATACAAGAGCCTACCGTATCCAAGCCCGAAAGCAGGGCATAAGGAACAAGGGATGTGTGGGCACCGTTCAGAATGCGCACCTTACGGGTGCGGTACATTTCCAGCTTGTCCTTCGTCACAATGACGTTGAGTCCGGCAGCCGAGAAAGGAAGCTCTTTCTCAATATCATATTCAGTTTCAATGACCCACAAATGGAAATACTCTGATGTGTTGACCATGGCATCCTCATAGCCCAAATTCAGATCTTCGCCTTTAGGGAAGCCCGTGTTGATACGGTCCACTAGGGTGTTGATAAAGATATTCTGTTCCTCGACCCAGTTTTTGAAATCATTTCCCAAGCCCCAGAGGTCGGCATACTGAAGGACACAACGCTTGAGATTGTCGCCGTTTCGGTCGATCAGCTCGCAGGGCAGGAGGATAAAGCCCCCCAGTCCCAAATCGAATCTGCGCTTCATAAGCAACGTGAGCTTAGCGGGGAAAGAAACAAAGGGCGCTTTTTCGACCGTATCCGTCTCGCAGAATACAATGCCCGACTCGGTGGTATTCGAGATAATGAATCTCATGGAAGGGATAGCAGCCAGGGACAGGTAGGCTTCCCAATCCTCATAGGGCTTCACGCAGCGGGAAATAACGTCGATGATCGAGGTCTCCACGCCCTCCGCGCCACGAATAATATGGGTATATTGGCTGTTCTGCGCGGTCAGTACGTCACACAGACCCTGCTCAATGGGCTGAACCACGACGACCTTCCCGTTGAAGGCGCCGACATCGGTCATTTTTTGCAGCATCCAATCTGCAAAGCCGCGAAGGAATCCTCCCTCGCCAAACTGGATGACTTGTTCAATAGCGGTATGATTCATATATTCATTCTCCCTGTTCAATCCGTGAGTAGGAATAAAGTTAGGCTCTATGTGTAAGCTCACATAGCGGCCCCGGACGAACACCTTAGCGTATGTCCGCCCGGTTTCGAACGGATGATTGATCAATAGATGGGGTCAAACGGCGGGAACGGAGTTTTGAAGAAGTTATCGGGAAGAGGCAGAGAGGGATCTCTCTGACGCTTGATGATATGCACCAGCATTTTCACGTCACCCACTGTGTGATAGTGAGTTCCCTCTCGGAAATACCAGTACAGATTGTTCGGTACACCCAAAAATTCAAACGCTTTTCCGGCAGCCATGGTTGTCATCCAAGAACCAACGGGATTGGCCCACAGGTCCCCTGCTGCCTCTGAAATAAAGAGTACTCGGGGGGCTACCAGGCTCTTCAGATAGTGCGCATCAAACGGAAGCTCGTCCTCACGGTTGGCATAGTCTCCCATGTCAGGACCCATCCAGAAGGAAAAGTTCCGCAACAGATCGGCCAGAGTCTCGGAACGGAACGGAGGGATGCCGTCGCAGTAGCCCTCTATGTGAATGCGGTAGCAGCCGCAAGCGCCGGCGCAGGTCTCGTTGGGATTGACGATAGCTGCACGGGTATCCACGGCACCGGCCAGAGCGGTGGTCTTGCCGCCTCGGGAATGTCCCGAAAAGGCGATCAGCGAAAGGTCCACAGGAGGCTTTTCCTGATCCTTACACAGGATCTCCAGAGCATCCACACAGCGGGAGTATCCCCATGCCCAGGCACCGATGGCACCAAAGGTGTAATCGGGGTAGGTATTATACAGCGGACCCTTGCGGCGCCCCTCGTCCCGGATGTCGTGGGCAAGCTCGGTTCGGTCAAACAGCACCCAGGCCACACCTTCATCCGTGGCAGCAGAAAGGAACTCACCATTCATGTAATAGGGGAAGCACATATCTCCGTCTACGATGACCGGATGGTTATACCCGCCCGCAGGAAGCACCAGCTTCATCAGAAAGCTGACGGGAGCCGCTTTTGTACCCGTATGGATCCGATAGGTACGCACGTGAGAATCAACAAAGAGGGGCTCGACCTCAACAAACTCGGGCTTAGGCGGCAAGGTGCCGTACTGAAGCTCTACGGCAGTTTGGTACAGCTCGGCGCGACGTCTTTCCCAATCCTTAGGTGCTTCGACGGGGGTTCCGTCCTGAAATGTGAAAAGGTCGGGCAGTTGTCCGAGAACCTCATATTTCGTTACATGAAGAAGATCTTGATTCATAGCGTAATATCCTTTATAAGTTATATGAAATAGCGCAGTTTCATCCAATGGATGAGATGCTTACACACGACACTGCAGTGACACGCGAAAACAGATGACATGACTCGCGCGGATTAATTCTTATACATAATTTTATATTTATATGAATATTATAGCAGAATTGTTGTAAAAAAGCAAGTATATTCCGGGAACAAATTACATTGCATACTCTTTAATTACATATCCAAGCAGATCTTTTTCATCTGCTTTTTTGCGCCTTGAAGATAAAGCCGCGCAGACCACTGCGGAGCAAGCTATAGTCATCCGTCCAACGGGTTCCACTCGTTACAAAGCTGTCGGGACCGCATACGCCGGCGGGCTTGTCTACCTCATGGAGTGGCCCGAAAACGTTCGTACGGACACCTTCCACGGTGACGCTGATAGGCAGGCCGTTCTGATAAGCCTCGGTAACGTCGGCCTCGTAGGGATCCCAGCCGAGGACGGTGGTATTGCTGCCGACGATCACCTTGACGCAACCGCCCGTGAACTCCTTGGGAGTCAGGACGATGCGGTCGGCATCTTTGGCGGCATCGCCCAGAATGTTTCGGTAGTCCTCAGCGGTGAGAACATAGGTCAGGTTACCGGTGAAGAAGGGCATATCGTAGGCGGCGTAGTTGTCACACCCCATAAGGCCGGGTGCGCCCACGATGGTGCGCTTCTTGCCGTCCACCTTGACACCGAAGATACCCACCAGGTACAGGGCCTCCACGTTGGTGGTGCGCATGAAGGTGACGTCAATGGTGACCTCGTTGCGGCCAAGCTTGAGGGCTTCTGCGGGGATCTTCATTTTCTTGAAGCAGTCGTCCACCCAGAAATCGTTGATATCGTTGCTCACAAGCTCAACACCATTAATCTTATAGCAGTTGAGTTCGGGACGCTCACCCGCCAGAATGATATCAAATGCGGGCATCTCGTCGATGAAGAACTCGTAGGAGAGCTGGAGCTCACCATACTTCTTGGTATCGTTGAGCTTAGAGAACCAAGGTTGCAGCATACCGCCGCCGCGCCATTCGATGCCGATATCCGAACGGATCTGTCTGTCTGCCCACAGAGCCTCAGCCTCGTCGTGCCACTCCTGCCCCTTCCAGCGCCACTTGCACCAGTCAAGGACGCAGACGTTGGGCTCGTCGCAGGCGAAGGGGAATTCACCCGTCAGGGTCTCGGAAGCCACTGTCTCGTACTCGATGACGGCGGGGAGGGCGTCGGGGGTCTTGGTCAGGACGAAGCAACGGGTGCCCGCGGCCTCCAGATCCATGCTGATGTAGTAGGTGCCGCCGACCTCACCCGCCATAGCGGATGCATCGTAACGGGTACCGTTTTCCAGATCCCACTCTTCCACGGCGTAGCCCGCGGGAGCCTTAATGGCCAGTGTCAGATTTTCTCTGGGCTGATTACTGTCGGTATTCAGCACCACAACAGCGTATCCGTCATCACCGAAATCCTTACGAACCTGGGCAAAGACGGCCTTCTCGGTCTCGCCTACGCCATTGGTAATGGAGACAAACTCACAGGCGTTCTCACGCACGGCGGATACGAGGGCTTCCTCGTCGTAGGGAATGGTGATTCCCTGCTCGGCGAGCTTGGCGGGCTCGTCGGACTTGACGGCGTTGACGTAGGTAGGAACGTCGCCGCAGAAGATGACCTTCCCGCCCTTGGCCATGAATTCCTTCAGGAGGCTCAAGGTCGTGGGACGGATGGTGAGCATATTGGAAACGATCACGGTCTTATAGGACGCCTTCCCCACGCGGAGGACGGAGGTGCCGTCTACTTCGTCCACAGAGGCCATGCGGGACATCATCTCCTCCTCGCCGTAGTCAAAGTCGATCTGATGACCTGCGAGGTAGTGGAAAAGTTGAGTATAGCGCTGTTCATAGGGCGCCACGTCGGGGGAGACGTTGTTGATCCAACGTGCCCAACCGGCGTAGGCCTGACACCAGACAGACTCAATGGGATTGAGGAGCAGGACGTCACAGGCTGGGGCACCCTCGGAAAGGACCAGCCCCATGCGGGCGAAGTAGTCCTCGACCTTGTTGTAATCCTTATACCAGGGAGACTGGTGAAGGATAGAAGCGGGGTAGTCGCGCTTGGACTCACCCTCCATGGTGTACCACGACAGGTGCTGGCAACGAAGATTGATGCCAAACAGTGCCTGCCAATCGCCAAGAATCTTATGTGACTTAAAATTGAAATGCCAGCCAGTGCATCCATAGAGCTCGGAGAGCAGCCACTTCTTGCCCAGCTGACGGGCGGCGGAGGCGAGCTGCTTGACGATCCAGTAGCAACGGTTATGCTCAGTCAGCACATCCACGCCGGGATAGCCCATGTACTCGTAGAAGCGCATGAGGGATCCGTTGGGAACGGTCTGGTTCATGAGGCTGTCCTCGTGGAGAACGTGACCCGTGAACTGAATGCCGTGGTCGTTGCACCAGTCGTTGATGGGCTTGGCGAAGCGTTCCAGAAAGAGAGCGTCGGCCAGATCAATGTAGTGGAGCTTGACAGGAGCGACCAGCTCACCGTTTTTACGGTAGAACAGTTCAGGAAGGATGGGACGGCAAGCGAAGCCGTAACGCTTCTCAAACTCCTCGAAGATGTCATCTGTCCAAGCCACGGCACAGGACATGATGCCATCATGATCGCTGCGGTTATCGAAGCAGTAACCGCGGTGAGGCTCGTCGGTAAAAATACCCTTGATGCTTCGACCAAGACGGTCTCCGCAATGCTTGGCGTACTCCTCATGCGTCAATTCGATGAACTTGTCGGTAGCCTTGCGGCTCATGGTGTCAATGTATGTGTTTCCATTATACGTGGAACTGGGTCTGTCGGGCACAATTGCAAAGCGAAGAGCCTTCCAATCACCGGGCTCATTTGCGGTAGCATCGGTCAGTTCAGCAATGGCGTCCTTAACCTTGCGTGCAGCGCACTTACAACAGGCCACTGTGGAGGTGTCCAACTCCTTATACGTATAGAGGTTCAGACCATCCAGCTTAGCCACGTAAAGGGCGAAGGACTCAGCGTTCCAGTCCACCTTGTCGGGGTCGGACTCGTAGATATAGAGCGCCTTCATGCGGTACTGAGGGTCAACCGTGACCTTACCGCCTGCAGAGCCCCTGGGCCATCTGTCCTCGTCGTAGAGCCAAGCCTCCATGCCGTCCTCCTCGGCGGCATCGGCTACTTCGTTGATGAGGTCGAACCACTCATCCCCCAGGTACTCGGTAATAAGGCCCGCGCGGGAATGCATAAAGTAACCGCCCAGCCCCATCTCCTTCATGACGTGCGCCTGGCGCACCAGTTCTTCGCCACGAAGCTCACCATTCCAAGACCAGAAGGGCTTTCCACGATAAGCCACAGGGGGAGATATAAAATTCTGTATAATCTGCTTTCTTTCCATGTTTATTCTCCAATCAGACATCTTTTGTGATTTGCTTTATGAATAACAGCATTCGTCGTCAATCCCGATTGATGTCACACTCAATGACACTCTTGACAGTCTCCTCACGGTGGAATTCGTGCTTACCGGACAGAGTTTCGGAGTGGACGGCAAAGGACTTGCGAGCAAGAGTCAGCGCCGTATCGGTGTCCTCGCCGCAGAGGGTAAATGCCAAGCGGAATGCGTGGGGGCGAAGCTCATACTGCTCCTCAGGGTTGGGGCCGCAGGAGTGACTGCCCAGGCCGCGCATCTTGTAGTCGATGTAGAGATACTTCTCGGGGGTACGGACAAGCTCGTTGCGGTGGCGGGCGGTCTCCAGATTTTGGAGGGTAAAGTCGTGGCAGGAGAAGTCGACCTTGTCCGCACCGATGACGGTAAAGTTCTTGTCCCCGCCTGTGACCGATACAAAGCGAGTTTCGGTACGGGTACCGCACTCTTGGGGCACGTCGTAGCAGAAGTTCATGTCTCCTATAGGCAGGGTGTACAGACCCATGGGGCAATGAGCCTTGCGGTCACAGTAGTTCTCGTCCTCGCCGCGGCCGTACCAAGTTGTGGTCGTGTAGTCCTCGGCCAGCTCGAAGCACACACCCACGCGAGGCAGTACCTCGGGTAGCTCGCCGTAAGGGGTTCCCTCATATTCTACCAGCACCAGCCCGTCGGCGTAGATGCGGTAGGTCAGGGTCACCAGGTAGCCCACCAGGCGGGACACGGGGAGGATCTTGCCCTTGACCGTGATGCGGATGCAGGTATCCTCACAAGCATACGCTGCGGTACGGGGATGGAATTTCCAATGCTTGACGAAGGCCCAATCCCAGCGAGCAATCCAACGGGCCGAGAAGTTCACGATGCCGTCGTTGTCGGTAGGGGCGCGGTAGAAATTCAGCTTCATGGGAGAATCCAAGAGCACCTTCCCTGCCCGTTCATAGTAGGACAGGAGTCCGTCTTTGATCTTGACCGTAAAGTCCTCGGCGGTAACGGTAAAGTCCGCGCCGTTCTGCTCGACGGTGGCGGTAGGCTTGACCTCCGCATAGGCCTCGGCGGGTACAGAGCCCAGGCAAACCTGTTTTACGCCAATCTCAAAGCCGGTTTCATCAAAGAAATGAAGGGTGGCGTAGTAGGTGGCGCCGGGAGTGTTGCCGGGCAAATCAGTGGGAATATCCAGCACCGCCGTCTCGTAGGGCTTCACAGCGGGGAGCATGGTTTCGCCCGACTGCAAAACCTTGTAGTCCTCGCTGATCTCCCATGCCATGCGCACGTAGTCCAGAGGGCGGAAATCGTTGGTGTTCATCACCGTGATACCACCGTCGGTGAGCTTTACGTAGCAGGGGGAATGGACATTCTTGCAATCTCTGAGAGAGGGCTTGGGAGTACCGTCGGACAGGCAGTAGCCGTCCATGGAGAAATTGGACCAATGGTTGTAGTCCTCGAAGTCACCGCCGAACTTGTAGAAGGGCGTGCCATTTTCGTCCTCGGCGTAAAAGCCGTGGTTCTTGAACTCCCAGGTGTAGCCGCCGATGACGTGGCGGTTGAAGTACACGTAATCCCACGTGTCCTCCATGAGTCCGGGGCTGTTACCCATAGCGTGGCCGTACTCCAAGAGGACTACGGGCTTACCCTCCTCGGGGAAGCTCATGAGGGATTCCATGTTCATGTATCCATTCATGCGGAAATCGCTGACCTTGGGATCCTTCCAGTTCTCCACGGTGTGGAATACGGGGAAACGGTTCCCTGTTCGCTCCTTGATATAGCGGACACCCTCGCGGATATTCTCACCGTCTCCATGCTCGTTACCCATGGAGAAAATGGTGATACAGGTCTCATTCTTGTCCCGCTCCACCATGCGGCGGGTACGATCCAGGATGGCGTGCTTCCAAGCAGGCTGCTTGGAAAACCAGCCCTGATCTCCCGTGCCCGTATGGGCTCCGTGGGTCTCCAGATCCCCCTCGTCCATGACATAGATGCCCAGCTCGGAGGCGATCTCATAGAAGGCGGGGTGATTGGGATAGTGGGCGCAACGGATGGCGTTGAAGTTGTGATCCTTCAGAAGCTTCAGCTCTTTTTCGATGCGCTCCACCGTGATGGCGCGGCCGCTCTTGGGGTCATGCTCGTGGCGGTTGATGCCCTTTAGGGTGATGGGGGTGTCGTTGACCACCAGGCTGTGACCCTCGATGCGGATATCGCGAAGGCCGATATACTTGGTATGTACCTCCACGATGCGGTCGCCGTCAGCCAAGGTGATATAGAGAGGATAGAGGTGGGGGGTCTCGGCATTCCAGTAGCGGGGATGATCCACCGTCATCGTGAACTCCACCGTCTTGGCAGCGGGCTTGGTCACCGTCTGCCCGTCCAGCTCCACGGTCACGGTGGCGTTCGTGTAGTCGGCATCCCACAGGGTCACAAGGACGGTGACCTCGTTCTTATGGGTGATGATCTCATAATCCCACACCGACAGCTCTTCGGTCTGCACCAGCAGCACATCGCGGAAGATGCCGCTGGCCAAAAGCATATCCTGGTTCTCCAAATAGGTGCCGTCGCAGTAGGTAAAGACCTTCACGCACAGGAGATTTTCCCCGTCACGGAGCAGGTCTGTCACGTCGTACTCGGTGGGAAGACGGCTTCCTTTGGCAAAGCCCACGTACACGCCGTTGAGCCACACGAAGTAGATGGAATCCACGCCACCGAAGTAGAGGATGCTACGCCCCGCCTTTTTGGCGGTGAAGCGGCGGCGGTAGTAGCCCACGGGGTTCTCGCAGGACACGTAGGGCGGGTCAAAGGGGATGGGGTACTCCACGTTGGGGTACACGGGTGAACCGTAGCCGCGGTATTGCCACATGGAGGGCACGTCGATGGTATCCCAGTCGCTATCATCGTAGTCCACCGCACAAAAATCGGGAAGAGTGTCCTCGGGGCGGTAGGCGAAGCGGAAGTCACCGTTCAGAGAGGTAATGCACGCAGACGCGGTGTGGTTGCGGTAGGTCACGCCCCTGTCTCTTGCAGGGATCAGCGTAGCGCGAGGCGGCAGACAGCCCTCCCGCTGGCGGGCGGGATCGGAGATAACCATGGAATCATTCAGAAGATGCATTCTCGTGATATTCCTTTCTCATATATTTTCTCACTATCAATTACAATATATCATCGGACTTTAAGCGAATTTTGTCACTGTTCATAACTCTTGACAAATACTGTCATGCTCCGCCCGCAGACCGTTTTTTTCAATGGAAAGCAACCAACCAGATTGGTTGCGTGTCAGTTAATATACCGGGTAGACATGGTTACAAGAATTGATCATTCATAAAAAACTGTTTCTGATAATTAACTCAGCTGTTCTCAAATGTAGTTGACTCTATGTGGATGAATTCGATATAATAAGACTCCGTATATTTTTTCTCCGAATTTGTAACAGTACTATACGTCCATGCTTTTCTATACAAACTCCCCCACCCTTGCGGGCGGGGGACCGGCTCCCTTTAAGAAAGGAAAATTGGGGGGGATATTTTTCAGAATTAAGCCTCATAGCTTCGTGAGCGACAGACATCGCTCTCTCCCGCAATCCTACAGATCACGTCCTCTGAAGCTTTCATGATCTCACCAAAAGCCTGACTGCAAAAAACAGCTGGAAAATCAGTTGTAGTAAGCCTCAGCAGATTCAGCAGAGGTGAAGAATCCAATGAACTCGACGTCGACATAATCGCCTGCAGCGGAATCGGTGGCGAAGAAGTCAAAACGCAGGTAGTTAATGATGCCGTTCTGGATGGAGGTCAGACCCTCAACGGTAGCGAGCTCGACGACCATCAGATGCCACTCGCCATCCTCGTTCCAGTTGACGTTGAAGACGTCACCGGCACCGGTAGCACCACCGCCGGAGCCGAGGAAGAACTGGCCATCGCAGGCAGTGTTGGTGCGGTAAGAGATAGCCAGGAAGCCGGCCTCGATGTTAGCGCTGCCCATAACCGGGAAGTAGGGATCGCCACCGGTAGCGGTCAGACGAACGAAGGTTCTGTCGTCCTCGGTGGTGACTTCGCTGGCGGACATCTGATTACCAATCGTGCTACCCTTAGAGGCGAGGTCGTTTGCATCGCTCAGAGCAACGGGCTCTTCGGGTACGACGGGGGTGGTGAACGCAGCATCGTAGTACGCCTCAGCGTCTGCGACAGAGTTAAAGAAGCCGATGTAAAGGAGATCGAGGTAACCATCGTTCAACCGCGTGAAGGGATCCAAACGGAAATAGCCAACATTACCGTCGGTGATATTGGCAATGACGGACAGATCAACCAGGATCAGGTGCCAGTTACCGTCATTCTCCCAAGGCAGGCTTGCGTAGTCGTTACCACCGTTGGGGCCGTTGGCGGTACCGATGAACATATCGCCATCCGTCTCGGAGGTGGTGCGGTATGCGATTGCCAGACAGCTGGGCATAACGCCAAAGTTGGTGCCTACAGAGAACAGAGGATCGGTGTTGTAAACATGCAGACGAACAAACTCAATGCCGTCCTCGGTCATAAGCTCAGAAGAAATGCCGTTACCGGGGGCAATGGTATTCAGCTCTTCACCCGCAACGATCCATGCAGGACCCTCGGGCTCTGCAGGATTCTCAGGGTCTACGGGAGTCTCGGGCTCAGCAGTCTTCTCGCCGCCAATGAACTTGATACCGGAGATAGCGATGGTGGTACCCTCGGGGTTGTGCATAGTTACGTACACAGCGCCGTTGTAGGTAACCTCAGACAGGTCAATGGTAGCAACACGGAAATTAGTCCAGCCACCATCGAATACCATATCGGTGTGAGCGATGTCACCGTCGAAGTTATCGTCGGTAACCTGGCCGTAAGAAGTAGCAGTGCTCTTCAGACCGATAGCGTGAGAGGAAGCAGCCTCGAAGCGGCCTGCGGTAACGTCGGAACCGTCGAAGGAATAGGTAATCTCAACCTTGGAGTACTTGGACAGATCCATCTCGCCGATAGCGATGTAGTTGGCATAGCCCAGGTTGAACAGGGGAGTCTCAATGCCTGCCTCGGGCCAGTTGGCCGTGTAGCAGGGCTGATCAGCGAACTGAGACAGGTCGACCACTACATCATCGTAGTACTCGGGAGCGGCGGGCTCCTCGTCAACGATCTCAGCACCGATGAACTCAACAGAAGAGAACAGAGCGAAGGTACCGGGCAGAGCGTCGATAGCCAGCCAAACGGGGCCGTTGTAGTCCACGTTGGTCAGGTCGATCTCGAAAGCGGTAACAGCCCAACCCATGAGCTCGTAGGTGGCACCGGCGATGATGGTCTCCTCAGCGGGGGACATGACCATGCTCATCTCAGCGTTCAGCAGCATGATGCGG
>JAZRIF010000203.1:0-2509 GCA_045645165.1 Eubacteriales bacterium | reverse complement strand
AATGCGCTCGTCAACAGAGCCGACCTCCGCAAGGCGCTCCAGCTCCTGTTTGATGCTCGCCAGCTCCTGCTCTCTTTCCGACAATCTGTATCCCAAAAGCTCGTCGATGCTGACCGAAAAGAAGTCCGCCAGCGCGGGCAGCAGCTCTATGTCGGGATACCCGCCCTCGGACTCCCAGCGGGAAATGGCCTGTGGGGTCACGCCCACGGCCGTGGCCAGCGTGTCCTGTGTTATGTGTTTTTCTGCGCGAAGTCTTTTGATGATGGATCCGATCTTTACGTTCATAGGTTACCTCCGAAAAGTTGATCACCGGTGTGATTCTATTATAGCATAGATCTCAGAAAAAGCAATGATCAATTCGTTGTTGAAGAGATAAAGCAGCACTTTACCTTGTCAAGGTAAAGTACTGCTTTGCGGCGCCTCCGGTGAAGGATCTTGGGGATTTGGGTAACGGTCAATCTTCCTCCTCCGCCTTGACCTTCGCCCCCTTCTTCCAAGCCCCCGAGAAGTAGAACACGAGGCCGATGAAGAAGGGCGTAAAGCCCGCCAGGGCGTCGCCCAGCCAGAAGCCGTAGTGCTTCATGTCCAGCACGAGGCCGAAGAGGACAGCCAGACCGATGCGCATGATGATGCCGTCGAGGATGGCGGTGGCGAAGTTGACGCGGTGGTTGCCGCTTCCGTTGAGGAGGGAATTCATCATGGAGCGGAAGGCAGAGCCCATGAACATCAGCACCGCGATGGGGAGGTAGCCGTCCACCAGCGCCAGCACATCGGTGTCTCCCTCGGCGGTGAACAGCGAGAAAATGGCCTCGGGGAACAGGCAGATGGCGATGGACAGGATGATGGAAACGGCGGAGGTGATGATGGTAATGGTGAGCATGACCCGCTTCACTCGCTTGAATTTCCCTGCGGCGAGGTTCTGCCCCACCAGAGTGGAACCCGCCACGTTCATGGACTGGGAGATGAGGTTGGACACGCTGGCGATCTTGTTGGCGATGCCCGAGAAGGCGGATACCGCCACGCCGTAGCCGTTGACGAAGGCGTTGACGAAGAGCTTGGAGACCTGAATGGAGCAGGTCTTGATGGCCATGGGCACGCCCAGACCGATGAGGTCGCGAAGAAGCTCGCCGTCCCATTTGATAAAGTCGGACATGGTCATGTCCAGCTCGTACCGCTTGCGGTTGCGGACGAGGTAGGCGGTGGAAATCACCACGCTGACGGCTTGGCTGATGATGGTGGCCAGCGCCGCGCCGCTCGCGCCCATGTGCAATCCTGCTACGAAAACGAGGTCAAGGATGAGATTCAGCACCGCGGCGATGCTGATGAAGATGAAGGGACGGGTGGAATCCCCCATGCCGCGGAGGATGGCGGAGGTCATGTTGTAGCCGTACATGAAGATGAGTCCCGCCATACAGATGGTGGAGTAGGCCACCGCGCCTGCGTAAGCCTCATCGGGGGTCTTCATGAGGGTGAGCATGGTGTCTTGGAGCAGAAGTCCCAGCACGCTCATGATGACGGCGGCTACGGTAAGGAAGCCCACCATGGTGCCCACGAAGCGGGCCAGCCGTTTGCGCTCTCCCGCGCCGATGAGGCGGGCAATGATGACCTGCCCCGCCGAGGCAAAGCCCATGGCGATGAAGGTCAGGAGGTTGGAGACGTCACCGCCCACCGATACCGCCGAGGTGCCCGCCTTGCCCATGATGCTTCCCACCACCATCATGTCCACCATGTTGTAGACAATCTGAAGAAGGTTGGATAGGAACAGGGGAGTGGCGAAGGCGATGAGCTGGCGGGGGATGCTGCCCGTGGTGAAATCTTTTATTTGAGTTCGTTGATTCAATAAAATCGCCTCAATTCTGTTAAACTGCTACTATTATACCATATTTTCTCAAAAAATGCAAACTCTGTTTGGAAGATTTCCGATGCATTCTGCATATGGTGACGTATACGGATCAACGGAGGAGAAAAATCGTGTGTATGGTTGGCGGGGCTGTGCTGGTAGGGGTTTTTATGGTATCCTACTATTATGCTGTGGTGAGACGAAAAGAGAAAGGTCATGACGAAACGAGTGAATATTGAATGCATATATGCATTTTGCTTTGAATGGGAGCGGATTCCCGTTGCATATATGCAAAAACCCGTGAATTATTATGCATGATGACGAAACAATCCATGAAAATATTTACAAATTGCACACATTTCCCTATTGACAAAATCCTGTCAAACTGGTATAATAATCGCATATTTATTTCGAATCCGCATAAATATGCAAAAAGGATTCAAAACGGAGGCATATCATGAATAAAGAAAACATCAAAAAAGTCGTTCTCGCCTATTCCGGCGGTTTGGATACGTCCATCATCATTCCGTGGCTGAAGGAAAACTATAACAACTGCGAGGTCATCGCGGTTTCGGGTAACGTGGGTCAGGCTGACGAGCTGGAGGGTCTGGAGGAAAAGGCTCTCAAGACCGGCGCGTCCAAGCTCTACGTCCTCGACCTCACCGAGGA
>JAZRIF010000202.1:0-2367 GCA_045645165.1 Eubacteriales bacterium | reverse complement strand
TGTAGGCCCAAGTTGTTTTTTAACTTGTCGGATAACGGAAAACCGTGGGTGAAACCAAACGGGCGAGCAACCGCGCGGTCGTCACTCTGACGACCGTGCAGCCCTGTGGCAAACTGCGACTTGACAGCGCATTGGCCATTTTGCCCACTGGCAAAATGGCGCGCTGATTAGGGGAAAGGATTCTTAAGGAAAGTACCGTGGGTACTTTCCTTAAGCGGTGTTCTTTTGGTACTTTTCTGTCACTGCTGACAGAAAAGTACATAAATAAACAGACCTATAAACCCAAATTCATCTTTTTACAATCACCTGACATCGATTCACGGGATTAGTTTGTGCGGATCACGGCAAAATACCCGATGAAAAACTTGCAAGGCCAGTCGAAAATCTACCGGCTTCTCCGCAAATTGCCGATCGCGGTAAAAAAACTGTTAATTCTTATTTTTTTGCCAATTTGTTCATGAAGCAGTCACATATTCCCGTTATAATTAAACAGTTGTAAATTGTATCCAATCTGAAAGGAGGCAGCATGGCCAATACCTTCAAGCGCATGGAAAAAAAGACCACCCTGCCTACCGAGCGGGTGGAGGAGCTGAAGGCGCGCATCGCGCCCTACATGAATAACGACCCCTACAACGTGGACGGCAAGCCCTACATGATCTGCAATCTCTACTACGACGATTTCGACGATCACGTCATCCGCGGGTCTGTCCAGCTTCCCAAGTACAAGGAAAAGCTGCGACTGCGGAGCTACGGCGTGCCGACCGTGGACACCAAGGTTTTCCTGGAGCTGAAAAAGAAATACTACGGCGTAGGCACCAAGCGGCGCACCAAACTCCGCTACGGCGACCTGCAGCACTATCTGGAGACGGGCATCCACCCCGAGGGGCTGTCCTACATCGACGAGCAGGTGCTCCGCGAGATCGACTACTACCGCTCCCATGAGACCGTAGAGCCCCGCGTTTATGTCAGCTATCTCCGTAACGCCTATCACGGCAAGGAGGATCCCTCCTTCCGTCTCACCTTTGACAGCGACATCCTGACCCGCCGCTACGACCTGGATCTGACCCTGGGGCGCTACGGAAGTCCCATCCTCACCGAGGGGACGACCCTTCTGGAGGTCAAATTCTCGGGGGCAGTTCCCTTCTGGTTCTGCCGCGTCATGAGCGACTTCGGCCTGTCCTTCCACACCTTCTCCAAGGTGGGCACCGACTTCAAGCTCCACTCCTTTGAAAGGGCCTGCGCCGAGCATCCCGATGAAGACCACTACCTGCGACTGATACACTAAATCTGGAGGATCACACCATGAACCAAATCATGAACCGCATTCTGGAATCCATTGATATTACCGTCATTACTCTGGGCCACGCCCTGACCGTCATGGGCTGTGCGCTGGGTCTGTCCATCGCCATCATGCTGGTGTACATGTTCACCCATCGCCGCACCGGCTTCCGCCCCGCCATGCTCTTTACCATGATGCTCCTGGGGCCCATCGTTTCCATCATCGTTATCTGTATCGGCTCCAACATCGCCCGCGCCATCTCCATCGGCGGCGGTCTGGCGCTGATCCGTTTCCGTAACACCGTGGAAGACCCCCGCGACATCGTCTACTACTACCTCTCCATTGCCTCGGGTATCGCCTGCGGCGTGGGCTTCATCGGCTTCGGCATCATTGCCGTGGGCATTCTGCTGGTGTTCATCGTCCTGCTGTCGGTCATCGGCATCGACCGCTTCGGCGGCACCGGCAAGCGTCTGCGCATCCTCATCCCTGAGTCTCTGGACTACGACGGCGTCTTCGAGCCCATCATCAAGAAATACTGCCGCTACGCCCACCTCAACCGCATCAAGACCCAGGACTACGGTACCCTCCTTGAGCTGGACTACCGCATTGTCATGAAGGACAAGAAGCAGGAGAAGGAGTTCATTGACGAGATCCGCCAGCGCAACGGCAACCTGAATATCTCCCTGGTACAGAACACCATGGAAGAGCTGTAATGGATTGATACATAAGGAAAAACCACTCCTCACGTGGAGTGAACCCAAGTCAAAAGACACGAAAAAAGAAAAGCATTTCGTAGAATAGCTTGAAATATCTCTTAAAATCTCATATTTTCTTGAAACTGACATCGTTTTTCATACGGTGTCAGTTTTGTTTTCAGTTGAATGCGCTCGTAATTGTAGAAGTGAACGTACTCATCAAGGAGGAGGCGAGCCTCCTCCTTGGTCGCGGGTTTGTAGTGGTGTAGCCACTCGGATTTGAGCGTGCTGAAAAAATTTTCGGCACAGGCGTTGTCAAGTGGCGTTCCGGGGCTTGACATAGAGGGAATTATGTGGTAAGATTGTGTTAGCTTAAAATACCCGTGTGAAGTG
>JAZRIF010000201.1:0-3654 GCA_045645165.1 Eubacteriales bacterium | reverse complement strand
TCTGCAAAATTAGCGGTAAAAACTAAATTAGCCATCACTTCTTGAAGTGGTGGCTTTTTGATATGCTGAAAGCAAAGAAGAAGCCCCGCGTGAGGCGGGGCGAGGTTTACAGATTGGAAAGCTGTTCTTTGATGTTCATATAGCGTGGTGTATCCTTGATCGTTGCAAATACCACATCATTGTTATTGAGATATCTCAAATACGTGTGGCCGAGTGTTTCGTCAGTGCTCTTGGCAATATTGGATAGATCGACCTTGACCTTGTTTACAAGTAAGGATGTGTGAGAGATCGCTTTGAAGCTTTGATAGCCTTCAAAATGCATAATGGCTTGCTCAAGCTCCTGCATAGCTCTGTCAAACAACTTCTGCTTGCCGCTTTCAAGTGCCATAAAGAAGCTGATTCTTCCAAGACGATCGTGCCAAAAACCAAAATCCTTTTCTGAGAAGATCATATGGATCATGTCATATAGGATATTCCACATAGAGTGCTTTTCCTCGTGAGTGTAGCCCGCCTCTTTGCAGTCGATCAAATATTTCATGTATAGATACATACGATCGCAAACCTTCCAAATATAATTTTGGCAGTGCTCCACCAGCTCGTCACCCTCGAGAACATGCAAACGCAGATCCATAGCGGGCGGGATCATATCTGCATACTGCAAAGCCTTTTCCTTGTTGCCGTGGTGCAGATACATGTAACACAGACATTGAATGGTGCCCGTGCGGAATTGCATATTTGTCGAGTTCAAAAGCTGTTCGCCCAGTGCTACGATCTCGTCAAAGCTTTCATCAGCGTAGCCATTTTGCAAAACTCTCATCAAGTAATAACGAATCGTCTCATCGTTCGGATATTTTTTTTGCATAGCGCGGGAAAGATTTAATCTTTCTTCCGTTTTCCCTTGGCTGTGAAGTTCAGCGTACTTGGCTGTAAATTCGTTGATCTCGGATTGCTTTTTGCTCTTAGAAATATCAATTTCAAGCAGGATGTCCGCGCTGACCTCAAAAATATTCGCTAACACGGGAAGGTGCGAAATATCGGGGGCGGTCTTGTCGCACTCCCATTGGGAAACAGCGTTGGTGGATACACCGAGTAATTCGGCAAGATGCTCCTGCGTAATGTTTCGATCGCGGCGAAGCTTTTTTATTGTAGTTCCAACAGACATAAAATCTCTCCTTTGTGATAACTCAAAAGCGCTTTTTGTACTCTAATTATACATTTCTTTTGAGGTTTTTTACACCAAGCATTTAACCAGTGCAATTAAATCAAAGCTTTAATTATTACAGCGATAGTTTAACACAAAACGATTAAAAAGTCAAATTACGAACTCTTATTTTCTGCTTTCCCGACGCTCGCGTCTGGGGCAAGCATAGCGCGTGGCAGTCCACGCACCATCGGGCAGAAGCCCGAACCCACTATTACGAAAAGAGAACGGCACATCGTAGGGCGAGACTTTGCTCCCGCCGGTTTTGTTCTCAATATGTGTTACCGTAGGGGAGCATTCCATATGCTCCCGAAAAGGAAAGGGCGGATATGGAATCCGCCCCTACGATATTGTGGAATATATTTGTTTCTTCGGCGGGAGCCCATTTGTAAGCAAATGCGCCCCCGCCCTACGTTATGAAATTGATTTTCCGCTAAAGTTGCAGAGGAGAGGGCCCCTCCTTTTTTCGTTACGCAGGATTGTTTTCGGTTCTGGTCAGCTTCTTCATCCACGTATAGCGGTTGACCTTGATGCCCGCCGCGCCGCACTTAAAGACCTGGTCGGCGTTGAGACAGGCGATGACCACCACGGGGGAGAGCTTGAACACGAAGGCGGCCAGACAGGAAACGGGGAGGACGATGCCCCATATGCTGACAAGGTCGTTGATGAGGACGAATTTCGCGTCGCCGCCGCCGCGGATGATACCCGTGGCCACGGGCATCTGGTAGGCGGTACCGAAGCCCGTCACGCAGAGGACGGCGAGGAAATCCAAGGCCATTTGGTAGGTCTCGGCCGAGAGGTCGGGGGAGATGGCGGCGTAGAGGTTGACCACGGGACCGCGGAGCAGGAACAGGGTGGTGGAGGTGCAGATACCGATGCCCACGAACATGAGCTGGAGTGTGCGGGCGTAGGACTTGATGTCCTCCATCCTGCCACCTCCTATGGCTTTACCTATCAAGACCGCCGCCGCCGAGGCCGCGCCCACGATGGCCACCTTGAGCATCTGGTAGAGGGTGGAGGCGATGGAGTTGGCGGCGATGGCCACCCCCGAGCCGTTGTCCATGTGGCCCAGAATGACGGTCTGGAGCATGACTGCCCCGCCGAAGAGCATGGAGGTGATCAGGAAGGAGCGCACCAATTTCAGATAGTCCTTGACGAGCAGACCGTCCATGGCGAAGAAGTCACGGACGCGCCATTTCAGCTTTTTATCCATGCACAGGAGGTAGACCAGCACCACGCACAGCTCCACGACACGGGCCGCCAGAGTGGCGATGGCCGCGCCTGTGACGCCCATGCGGGGAAAGCCCAGACGTCCCTCAATGAGAAGGTAATTGAGGCCGCCGTTGACCAGCAGAGTGGACACCGACACCCAAAAGCCGATGCGTACCGTCTCCACGCACCGCAGGACGGAGAGGAGCAGGTTGGTCAGTGCGAACACCAGGAAGGAATACTTCATGATACGAAGGTACTCCACCCCCGCGGAATGGATGGCGGGGTCATCGGTGAACAGGGATACCACGGCCGCAGGGGCGACGGCAGACACGGCGAAGAACAAAAGTCCCAGCACCGCGCCCAGGAGGAGAGCGCCCACGGCGAAGCGCTTGATGGGCTCCGTCCTCTTCTGACCCCAGTACTGGCTGCCCAGCACCACCACGGCGTCCCCCGCCCCCAGCATGAGCTGCTGGAACAAAAACTGCACCTGATTGACGGCGCTGACCCCCGCCATGGCGGCCTCGCTGTAGGCGCTGGCCATGACGTTGTCCAGCAGGTTGACGCCGAGGGTGATGATATTATGGAGGACCAGCACCGACCATATGGAGAAGAAGGCCTTATAGAAGGCGGGGTCCTTGACAAGCTGCAAGCGTTTCATGGGTAGTTCCCTTTCCTTTGAAAAAAATCGAGCCGCCGATGACTACGGCGGCCCGTTCGCGGTTGGCTCAATCCTTGAGGACCTTAAAGTGATACAGGAACATGATGACGATGCCGCCCGTTGTGTAAAGGCCGACGAGAGAGTTGATCAGACCGACGATCACGTTCACCACGGGAATGCCGCTGACCAGAAGCTGCACCGCACCGAAAACGATCCCAATCACGAGGTAAATAATGGTACCAATGACGAGATTTGCCACGGAGCCGGTCATCTTAAAGGACAGGGGAAAAAACTTCTTCAAGATATCCATACGAACATCCTCCTTGCTATATAGGGGAGCCCCGGCGGGCGTCCCCGATTCACGGATATTATACATCAAACCTCCCCTCTTGTCAAGGGGGGAGTCAAGAAATTTCCGCGCGATAAAATCAAAAAACCGCCCCGAAGGACGGTTCTTTGAATACAATTACTTGTACTTTCTCTTGCGTGCTGCTTCAGACTTCTTCTTGCGCTTAACGCTGGGCTTCTCGTAGTACTCACGCTTGCGAAGATCGGTCAGGATGTTCGACCGTGCGCACTGACG
>JAZRIF010000200.1:0-14120 GCA_045645165.1 Eubacteriales bacterium | reverse complement strand
GTTGGCCGGACTCAAACCCCCCGCTAAATCCCAATTTACAAGTCCATGACAATATTCCGGAACACTTCCCCGCGCTCCTCGAAGTTCTTGAAGGCGTCGAAGCTGGTGCAGGCGGGGGAGAGGAGTACGGTGTCCCCCTCTCCCGCCATCTCGCAGGCCGCCTTCATGGCGGTGCGGTAGTCGGGGATGACGGTGACGGGGAGCTTTGCGGGGTCGAAGTCGGGGCAGGCGCAGAGGACGTCCAGGATCTGTCCCCGCGCTTCTCCCGTCAGCACCACACGACTTGCCATGTGGCAGAGGGCGGTGGCCAAGGGATCGAAGGGCACGTGCTTATCCTGCCCGCCGCAGATGACAATGGGATCTCTCCGTCCCAGTTTGGCATTGGTTTCCCGCATGGCGGTCAGCGCCGCCACGGTGCGGCTGGGGGAGGAGTCGATGGAGCCGTTGTAGTAGCGGATACCGTCCCGCTCGCGGATCAGCTCCAGGCGGTGCGCCACCCCCGTGAAGGAGTCGGCCACCGTGGCCACGTCACAAGGCTCGGCATAGGCGCAGGTCAGCGCGATGGCGGTTATGAAGTTCTCGATATTGTGCCGACCGGGAAGACGGATGCGGGAAATATCCAGCACGGGGGTCATGCGGACACCGTCCTCCAAAGGCGTTGCCAGCAGGATGGTTCCCTCCCGCTCGTATACGGCCTGATCGCCCCGCTCACAGTTCAGCACGTCGGGCAGATACCCGAAGGGGAGATCATACGCTCCCGTAAACCAGATGACGGGAGACGTCATATTCTTGCCGATGTCGCGGGTGTAGTCGTTGCGGGCATTCAGCACCGCCACGGGAGCTGCGTCCCCCCTCAAGAGATTCGCCTTGGCCGCCACGTACTCGTCCATATCGGTATGCCAGTTGAGGTGGTTCTTGCTGATGTTGGTCAGCGCGCCGCGGGTCACAGCGGCTCCCGTTCCCATGGTCTGCAGCTGGAAGCTGGACAGCTCCACCACGGCGAAGTCGTCGGGAGTCATGTCCTCCGCGAAGGGGAGCAGGGGGGTACCGATGTTGCCGCCCAGGTAGACCTTTCCCTTCCCCTTCCGCTTGCAGGCGGCCTCCAGGATAAGGGAGGTCAGGGTGGTGGTGGTGGTTTTGCCGTCCGAGCCCGAAATACCCAGAACGGTGGCCTCGGTGAGGGCTAAGAACAGCTCCATCTCGGAGGTCAGGATGGCCCCCGCCTCTACAGCCGCCCGAATCTCGGGCAGGTCGGGACGAAAGCCGGGGGAACGGAAGATCACGTCTCCCGAAAGCCCCTCCAGATAGCTGTCACCGCAGACCAGCGCGGCTCCCGCGGCTTGGATGCGGGCAGTATCCCCGCAGGCCTCCATATCCTCGGCGGAACGCTTATCCCGCACGGTAACCGAGCCTGCGCCGTGACTTACGAGGAATTCAACAAGCGGACGGTTGGACACGCCGTAGCCCAGTACGGTACAATGCCCTCCGCGGATCGCGTCCATGATGGAACAGGTACGCAAGAAATCACCCCCAAAAGCAAGACTTTTCCTTATACTTTTTATTATTATTCTATTATATAACATTTTACGGAAATATGCAAGTGGTATGAAGAAATTTTTACAAAAAAAAAGCAGGAGATGCGCGCGCATCTCCTGCTCCGAAGGTTATTCGATCAGCAATTTGAACTCCTTGAGATACATCCGATCGCTCGGCACGCAGGACGAGAAGAAGTCCATGCGGATCTCGTGGATGGTTCCCGACCAGAAGCCGGTGGTGGTCAGGTCGAGGCGAACCGTATGCCACTCGCCGTCGGCTACCACTTCTACCACCGTGGAGATACCGCCCGTGGCGTTTGTGACCCCGCCCGCGCAGAGGAACAGCTCGGTTTGGAAGGTGTCCTGACTGGAGGCTTTGGGAATCTTGTAGGTAAACTCCAGAATGGGATAGTGCATGGCCTCGAACTGCTTACCGAGCAGGTCGTAGTCAAAGCTGAAGTAGGGGTCGTGGGCTTCATAGTCGGGACGCAGGAACAAGCCGTTTTCCGTCAGCTCCACGGTACAACGGCTGATCCCTTGCACAAGAGTCACGTCGTCCTGATCCTCAAAGACCAGCTCCAATTCGGGTGCCGGCTTGGCCTGGAAGGGGTTATCCTCCTCGGTGCCGTCACCCCACTGCTTGTTGAGCCACCAGAGGCGCATGGTCAGCCAGTCGGTGACGAATTTGCCCGCATCCAGATGCTCAGCAAAGGTCGAAAGGTCACCCGAAGCGTGGTGATGGATGAGGCTGCGGTTGATGGGCTTGCCCCAACGGTCCCAGTCGCGGTTGAAGGCGGCGTCGTAGGCGTAGTTGACGGATACCATCTCGGAGACCACGGTTTTCAGCTCGGTGTAGTTCTCCTGCCAATGGGCCTTCACCATCTCGTCAAACCACGGGATACTGCCCAGCATGACGTACCACAGATTGACACGAACGCCCTCGCTCTCCGAGAAGTTGGTGGCGTAGAAGCCCGTGTAGGAGTGGGTGGTGGAATAGTGGGTGTTGGCCATGGAGAAGTCGAAGTCCCAAGGCGCGGCCAGGGTCAGCACACCGTCTCCCTCGGGGGAGAGATCCACGTACATGTTGAAGGCCATGGCGTCCAGGTTCTTGCAGATCTCGTCCAGAATGCACATGGACACGGCGGATTCGATGTTGAACACGGCAGAAACCGTCTCGATCTGCTTTTCCTCGTCGGTGACCGCCCACTCAAAGCTGGTTTTGCGGACAAGATTTCCCGCACGGGTCAAGCGGTAATATTCGTTATCGTAGACAGCAGCCGCCACGACCTTGAACACACCCGATACGTATTTCGAAACGTAGTCCTTCTGCTCCTGGGTATAGGTACCGCCCGACAGGGTAAAGTTGACCCCGCCGTAGTGCCGTTCCTCGCCGTTGCGGTCGCGGATGGTGATCTCGGGGCGCACGGTGATGAGCTCGGGCTCGTCCACCTGACCGCCCACGCCGATCATAAGGTAGCCATGCTCCAGGGAGGTGTCGCCGTCTTCCTTTTCGGGGATATCCACACGGCCTCGGTTCATCTGGGTCTGCTCACAGAGGAGGTAGACTCCGCGGTACTCTCCGTTGAGGTAGACCTCCACGTGGGTGCAGTCGGAGGAGTAATACTTGTTCTCCATGAGGGCCTTGGCGAACTTGAAGGTGCCGAAGGTGCGGAGCATGGAGCCGTCGTAGTAGTCGGCCATAAGCACCCAGCTCTTGTAGGCCTTGCCGCCGTTGAGACCCAGCATTTCCTGCTTGGAGTCAAATTTCAGGCGGAAGGGCTTTTTGGGGGCGCCGAAGGTGGAATTGCCGCGGGCGCGGATGTTGACCCCCACGTTCTCAAAGGCGAACTTCTCGTGGCAATTGGACAGGGTGGCGGTGCCGTGCTTGTAGTGATCCTTGGAGGTGACGTCGTGGCCGTCGTCGGTGTAAATGTCCAGGCGGGGCATGGGCACCGCGTCGGTCTCAGGCTCGGGCACCGTCTCGGGGGCAAGGGTCATAACCTCGCCGCCACCCTGACTGCTACTGTCTGCGGTGGTCTCGGCGGGGGCGGACTCGGCAGGATCACGGCTCTCGGCAGGATCACGGCTCTCGGCGGGGTCGGGCTCGGCGGTAGGGGCTTCCTCACCCGGGAGGGTCAGCACGCCGCCGCCCGTGGATTCGGTGTCGGGGGTATCGAAGGTATCGGCGGGGTCACCCGTGGCGGCTTGGGTCACGGGGGCTGTGCCCGCGGGCGGGGTGTCGCTGTTGCAGGCAACAAGCACCGTCACGGCGATTAAAAGCAGACTCAAAAGAACATACCATGTCAGTCTTCGGGGGTATGCGTGTTTTTTCATAGGGGAATACCTCCTTTCGAGAGGGTAGACGTTGGATTACGGCAGAGAGAGCGTTGAGGAAAACCCCGACCGTGTCCTCACAAATCCGAGTGAAAGATTCAGTCGGCATTTCAAATTTGGGTTTATCGGGCAGGGGTTTCACCCCTGCACCCCACCAAAGAACTTTTTGAAAAAAGTTCTTTGGAATCTCAAAAACTTTCAAAAAGAATTATCTGACAATATTTTTTGAAAGTTCTTGAAGAGAGTCCAGAGAGGAACTTCTTTTAAGAAGTTCCTCTTTGGCGTTCTCCCGTTCCCCTACAAACTGCAATTTGAAGGAGAGTTGAATCATTACATCAAAGTTCTTACATCAACGCTTCAAACTGCGTCAAGGCATCCTTGAAGGAAGCCATAGCCGCCTCGAAGGCGTCCTTCTTGGTCAGATCCACGCCCGCCAGCTTGAGAAGCTCCACGGGGCTGTCGGAGCCGCCCGAGGACAGGAACTTGAAGTAGTCCTCCACGGCAGGCGCGCCCTCGGTGTAGATGCGCTCGGCGATGGAGATGGCAGAAATGATGCCCGTGGCGTACTTGTAGACGTAGAAGGCGCGGTAGAAGTGGGGGATTCTCGCCCACTCGTAGGCGATCTCGGGATCGGAAATGACGGAGCGGCCGTAGTACTTCTTGTTCAGCTCCAGGTAGGCGTCGCACAGGGCGTCCTTGGTGAGGGGCTGACCCTTCTCTGCCATGTCGTGAGCCATGAACTCGAACTCGGCGAACTGGGTCTGACGGAAGCAGGTGGACTTGATCATGTCCATGTAGTAGGACAAGAGATACTTCTTGAGGCTGGCGTCCTCGGTCTTGGCCAGCAGATGCTTGAGCAGCAGTACCTCGTTGACAGTACTGGCCACCTCGGCTACAAAGATCTTGTAGTCAGCCTTCTCCTGGGGCTGAGTGCGCTCAGAGTGGTAGGAGTGGAGAGCGTGACCCAGCTCGTGAGCGATGGTGAACACGTCATGGGTGGTGGGCTGATAGTTGAGCAGCACGTAGGGGTGCTTCAGGCCGTATACGCTGATGGAGTACGCGCCGCTGCGCTTGCCCTCGGTCTCCTCCACGTCGATCCAGCCGTTGTCGTGAGCCTCCTGGAGCAGAGCCTGATAGCGCTCACCGAGAGGTGCCAGACCCTCCTTGACCAGCTTGAAGGCGTCCTCGTAGTCCAGCTTCAGCTCAGCATCGGCCACCAGGGGCAGGTAGAGGTCGTACATGTGCATCTTGCTCATGCCCAGCACCTTCTTGCGGTCGCGGAAGTAGCGGTGGAGCAGGGGCAGACCCTTATTCACGGCGCGGAGCAGGTTCTTGTAGACCTTGACGTCCACATCCTCGGAGGAGAGTGCCTTGTCCAGGCAGGACTCATACCCACGCGCCTTGGCCAGGAAAATATCCTTGTCCACGTTGCCGGTGTAGGTGGCGGTGATGGTGTTGATGAGGCCGATGTAGGCCTTGTAGTAGGCCTGGAAGACCTTCTTGCGGACGTTACGGTCGGGGTGATGGAGCAGAACGCCGTACATACCGTGGGTGACGGTGACGTTCTCGCCGCCTACCTTCACCGTGGGGAAGGGGAAATCGGCGTTATCCAGCATACCGAAGACCTGCTGGTAGCCGCCAAAGACACGGGAGCCCTGAGACAGAAGCTCCTCCATCTCGCGGGACAGCACGTGGGGCTTGTCCTTGATGATGCACTTGATGGTGTAGTCGTAGTCGCTCATGCGGGGATCGGCGGCGAAGGCCTCAAGGGTCTCCACGGGGAGAGCGGTCAGCTCAGGGGTGATGAAAGCGGTCGCGCCCGAGACCTTCATGCCCAACATAGAGAAGCGGGCGGAGAGGGCGGTGAACTCGGAATTGCGGCTGTCCTCGTCGTGACGCATATGGGCGTAGACGGCCAGCTTGTTGAGCTTGAGAATGAGGGCGTTCATTTTCTCCATGCAGGAGAGCACGTTCTCAACGGTGTTCAGCTTGCCCTCGAACTCCGAGAAATCCAGCTCACCCTCGCACTCGGCGTACAGGGCGTTCCACGCCTCAACAGTCTCGAAAATATCCTCGACCCGCCATTTTCTCTCGGCGGGCACTTGATTTCTGTCCAATGCCATAATATGAATCCTCCTGTTTATGGAATAATTCTATTGATTTCAATTCATTATAGCATAATCCCTCCCATAAAGCAAGAGTTTTCGAAAAGGTTTGAAAAAACTTCACGGAAACTTAACGAACGAAATAAGCCCCCCGCAGAGCGAGGGGACTTGAATCTTTTACCTGATTTCGTCCATGCGACAAGGAACCAATTTTCCTTCCCGCAGACGGTATGTAGCGGCCTCGTAAACGCCGAGGGCGAGGGTCTCGCAAAGGTCAAAGGCGGGACACTTGAGCGTGACGGGAGCTTCTGCCGCGGTGGGATTGAACAGGCGTACCAGCACATCCTGTCCGTCCTCGGTGCGCTTAAGGGCGGTGAGGGTCACGGGGGAATTTTGAGACAGCGTGAAGAAGGGCACGCGGCCTGCGGGGATGCTTCCCTCGTCATAGCCGTCACCCGAGGGGAAGACATTCACCGCCATGGGAGTCTCGTTGAAGGTCAGGGCATCGCGGGCGGTGTCGGTGTCGGTCACGTCCCCTGCGATGAGGCGGATGGAGAAGTCCCGCTCCCCCTGCTCCATGTAGTCGGCGTGGCGGTCGGAGGGGAGGGTGCGGCGATCCCCGATGGGGTGAGTCGTATGTCCGGGGCTGTGGAGGAGGGTGAGGTACAGCGTTCCCTTGTCCCACGACGAGCCGTAGATGCCGCGGTTGAGGATGTTCAGCCGCCCGCCGTCGGGAGAGGTGACGGTGAGGTACTTGTGCCCCACGTTCTCCACGCCGTCAGTCTTCATGGGCTCCTCACCGAAGGCCACCTCCAAAGCGGGGGCGCAGTTGGGGTCGGCGGGGGTCAGACCCAGCTTGAACATCTTGCGCTTCTCCTGATTCACGATGCGGATATCCACGTCGATCTGGGGCGCCTGCTTGGAGAGCTTGTAGTGGACACGGGCGCGGGAGCCCTCGTAGCCGTAAACGGCTTCCACCACGGTGCGGACGGGGCCGTCCTCGATGACGCGGATGGAGGGGATGGTGGCGTCCTGATCCGAGAACTTGGTTCCCTCCTCGTCGGAGAGCAGGGCGAAGGAGCCCAGCTTTTCGTTCCACGCGCGGAAGGTCATGCCCCAGGCGTCGTGGCGATCCTGCAGGACGTCGATGGAGAAGGAATCCTTGCCGAGGTAGGTCTTGCCGTTCGCCGTCAGGCGGTCGATGAGACCGGTTTTGCGGTTGATCTCCACCGCCATGTGGGGGGTGACGAAGAGCATAATAGCGGGGTCGTCACCGAACAGCGCCACGGGATTACCCACAGGCTTCTTGTCCAGCACCTCGATCTTGCAGTCGAAGCGGTTCATGGCCATGGGAGCCAGCTCGGCGCGGAAGATGATCCGCTTGCGCCAGTCCAGAGGCAGGTTGGAGTACTCCTTCTCGCACTGGGTGGGGAGGCGGACGCCGTCGCGGTAGGCCACGGGGTTGTGGAAGGTGCCCGACCAGTTCTGATCCGCCAGCATGAACTCGCACATGATGTCCTCCACCACGGGGTAGGGGTGGGGGTTGTACACCAGCACGGGGATCTCACCCGTGGGGGCTTCGGGCTCGCCGTCGCACAGCGCCATGAAGGCGCGCATACGCAGGCGGGAGAGGATCTCCAGAGCGTGATCCATCATGCGGAGGGCCATCTCCTCGGCGGGGAGGATGGAGGAGCCGGGGAGGACGTCGTGGAACTGCACCGTCAGCATATCGTAGAGGACTTCCCCAAATTCCTTTTCGGGGTAGCTTCCCTTGCCCAGGCCGCACAGGTGGATGTACATCTTCTCGGTGGAGAACAGGAGGTTTTCCAGCTGGCGGTACTTCTGCTTGAGGCGCACCTGGCTGGTGTAGCAGCCGGGCGCCCAGAGGTTGATATCCGCCTCGTGGCGGGGGAGATCGACCTCAAAGGCCTTGACGTCGGCAAAGTAGTCCTCGGGGGTGGAGTGAACTACCTCCACGCCTCCCTCGGCGCACTCTTTTATGTAGTCGTTGATGGCGCGGATATCCTCGCGGGAGGGGCCGCCGCCGTGGTTGCCTACGCCCCACAGGACAAAGCCGAGGCCGTTTCCGACGTCGCGGTTCTCCAGGGAGCGGATCTTATCCATGGCGTGACCCAGGGAGGAGCCGTAGCCCTCGGCGGCGCGCTGACCCGTCACGGTGGAGCCGTCGTAGCCCACCCAGGTGAAGGTCTCGGCGGGGAGGGCGCAGTTGCCGGGATCGGGACGGCAGAACAGGTAGGAGTCGTAGCCCGATTTGGCCATGATCTGCACCAGACCGCGGGTGTGGCCGAAGGGGTCGAAGTTGATGGCGGTGGTGGGCTCTTTGCCGAACTTCTCGGCGAAGTAGCGCCGTCCCTCGGTGATCTGGCGGGCAAATCCCTCGCCCGAGGGCATATTGCAGTCGGGCTGGACGTGCCAGCCGCCCATGATGTGCCACTTGCCCAGCTTCACCAGCTCCCTGATTTCGGTGAACAGGGCGGGCTCGTACTCCTCTACCCAGCGGTAGATGAGGGACTCGTTATGGCAGAAGATGTAGCCGTCGAACTCGCGGCAGAAGCGGGCGGCACAGCGGAAGGTGGACAGAGCCGCGGCGGCGCCCTCCTCCCATTCCCATTGCCAAATGGGGTCGAGATGGGCGTTGGAGATGAGGTGGTATTTTTTCATGGTGGGGAGTCCTTTCTTTGAAATTTTAAACAGTCTATAATCATTTGAATCTTACGCTGCCCCCTCTTCTGTCATTCTGAGGAGGCTTCACCGACTATGAAAAAAAGCAAGTTAAACGGCCGACGAAGAATCCTCTCTGAAAAACATACAGCCACATAAACGGGTTGAGCAGTTTGACGGAAAGTAATTCTCGACCGTTTAAGAGCAGATTCTTCGTCAGCGTATTCTGCCTCTTTCCATCGGATGGTTCGGTGCCGCTTCCTCAGAATGACAAAAGTAAGGGAGGCGCCGCTCTGTCCCTGTCATTCTGAGGAGGCTTCACCGACTATGAAAAAACAGCAAGTTAAATGGCCGACGAAGAATCCTCTCTGCAAAACATATAGTCACATAAACGGGTTGAGTAGTTTGACAGAAAGTAATTCTCGACCGTTTAAGAGCAGATTCTTCGTCAGCGTATTCTGCCTCTTTCCATCGGACGGTTCGGTGCCGCTTCCTCAGAATGACAGTATACTATGCGTTGGCTAAAAATCTTCCGATAGATCTCTCCACGTTGGATTCACCGATGAGATCAATTCATCCTTTTTTGCCCTCAGCCATCCTTTTAATTGCTTTTCTCGTACAATCGCGCTATTAACATCGCCTGTTTTCTCGTAATACACCAGCTTGTTCAGATTATATCGGCTGGTAAAACCCTCTACTGTCTTATTTTTGTGTTCATATACCCGTCGCATCAAATTGTTGGTAACACCTATATAAATAACGTTACCCGTCCAATTCGCCATAATGTATACGTAATATACTTTATAGCTCATACACACTGACTGCGGCGTTCTTGACCACGTAGGACATGAACTCCTCGTTGGTCATGTCGTGGACGTAGGAGTGGGTGGTGCGGCAGATGCCGTTGTGGCAGGCCAGCAGAATGGTCTTGTCGGCGTAACGGACACGGATGTCGTCCAGAAAGCTGTAGATGCGGTGGGTGAACTCCAGCATGGACTCTCCGCCCGGGTGGCGGCGGGGGAAGATGCGCTTCTCGGCCTGAAAGTCGGGATCCTTGGTGCTTCTGCCCTCGTTGTCCCCGAAGTTGATCTCGCGGATGCGGTCGTCAATGATGAGCGGCACATCCCCACAGGCCTTCTGAATGGCGCGTCCCGTTTCCAACGCGCGGGAGAGAGGGGAGGCGATGATGAGGTCGATGGGGGCGTCCTTGGTCATTTCCGCCACCAAGGCGGCGGTCTCGGCGGCCTGCGCCCGTCCCTTTTCGGTGAGGGGGGCGTCGGTGGCGCCGCAGACCTTGTGGAGGGCGTTCCATTCGGATTGTCCGTGACGGACGACGTAGAGCTTCATGGTCTAATCCTTTCGGTACGGTCAGTAAATGGGATCAAAGGGTTTGAACGGAGTCTCAAAAAACCCTTCAGCCATGGGGATGGACGGATCTCTCTGCCGCTTGATGATATTCACCAGCATCTTCACGTCACCCACGGTATGGAAGTGGGTTCCCTCGCGAAAATACCAGTAGAGGTTGTCGGGCACTCCCAAAAAATCGTAGGCCTTCCCCGCCGCCATGGAGGTCATCCAGGAGCCTACGGGATTCGCCCAGAGGTCGCCCGCCGCCTCGGAAACAAAGAGCACGCGGGGGGCGACAAGCGCCTTCAGGAAGTGGGCGTCAAAGGGCAGGTCGGCCTCGCGGTCGGCGTAGTCCCCCATCTCGGGACCCATCCAGAAGGAGAAGTTGTTCCACAGATCCCGCAGAGTCTCGGAGCGGAAGGGGGGGATGCCGTCGCAGTAGCCCTCGATGTGGATGCGATAGCAGCTGCAAGCCCCCGCACAGGTCTCGTTGGGGTTGACCACAGCGGCGCGGGTATCCACAGCCCCCGCCAGAGCGGCGGTCTTGCCTCCGCGGGAGTGCCCCGAAAAGGCGATGAGGGACAGGTCAATGAGGGGCTTTTCCTTCCCTGCGCAAATGATCTCCAAGGCATCCACACAGCGGGAGTAGCCCCATGCCCAAGCACCGATGGCACCGAAGGTGTAGTCGGGATAGGCGTCGTAGAGCTGACCCTTACGGCGGCCTTCGCCCTGCCTGTCGTGGGCAAGCTCGGTGCGGTCAAAGAACACCCAAGCCACACCCTCGTCGGTGGCGGCAGCCAGATACTCCTTGTCCAGATGGTAGGGGAAACACATATCGCCGTCTACGATGGCGGGGAAATTGTATCCCGACGCGGGGAGGATCAGCTTCATAAGGAAGCTGACGGGATGGGCACGAGTGCCCGTGTGGATGCGGTAGGAGCGAACCTTGCCGCCGACGTAAAGTGTCTCCACCTCCAGAAATTCGGGCTTGGGCGGCAGGGTACCAAACTGCAATTCCACCGCGGTTTTATACAGTTCACCGCGTCGCCGCTCCCAATCGGTCGGGGTAGAGACGGGTGTGCCGTTCTCAAAGGTAAACAGGTCGGGGAGTTTTCCCAGAACCTCGTATTTGGTGATATGAAGCAGATTTTGGTTTACGGGTGCCATGTCGCTTCTCCTTTCTTGGTGTCGCAGGGTTCAAATTGGGGTTTGTCGGGCAGGGGCTTTGCCCCTGCACCCCACCAAAGAACTTTTTGAAAAAAGTTCTTTGGAATCTCAAAAACTTTCAAAAAGGGTTATTTATCAATATTTTTTTTGAAAGTTCTTGAAAAGGGGCCTGGGGAAAAACTTCTTTCAAGAAGTTTTTCCCCGGCGCTCTCTCGCTCCCCTACAAACTGCAATTTACATTTTTCTAAACATCTCCATCAGGGGTCTTGCGCGCTCAACGGCGGTCTTGAAATCGGGCTTATAGACGCACTCCAGGCTCATGCGCTCAATGCCGGGGCAGGTCTTCAGCGCCGCCAAAACAGCCTGCAGATCGGCCTCGTTCTCGGCGTAGGGGGCATCCCGATCCACGGGGCGGGCGTAGTGGGCGTGAACGAGCAGGTCGGCGTTATCGGGGAGTGTGGCAAGATCCTCGCCGTTCTTCCAATGGTGGTAGAAGTCCACCATCATGCAGGCGGCGGGATGGTCAGCCGCGCGGGCGATCTTAGCACCTTCCGCCACGGTGTGGATGTAGTTGCACTCGTTGCGGGACAAGGGCTCCACCGTCACGGTCATGCCGTACTTCTCGGCCACGCGGGCGCAGACGGCAAAGACGCGGGCAAACTGGACGTCGCACGCCTCCCAGGTCATGCCCTCGGGGATACCGCGGACGTAGCCGCTTCCGATGACGGCCACCTTACCGCCCCAGGAAGCGGCGCGGGCAAAGCCCTTTTCACAGTAGGCCTCCACCTCGCGAAGCAGGGGCTCCTGATCTCCGTCGGGAGCATAGAGCTTGATCCCACCCGGGAAAAAGCCGTTGAAGGCCTCGGCGCGGAGGGTGGACGCCTCCACAAGGGCGGTCTTCTGTCGGTAGGTCTCCTCGTCGAGACCCGCCAGCCAAGAGAAATTCGCTTCAAAATAGTCAAAGCCCAAGGACTCCAGAAGGGAGAGCTGCTCGGGGCCTACGCATACGCCGATCTTCATATGATTTCTCCTTTATTCATGATGTGATAAACCGAAGGGTATGGGGAAATTTAAGAATGCAAAATGCAAAATGCAAAATGCAAAATGCAAAATGAATGATGCCTTTCGCTTAGGCGAAAGCCTATTTATGGTAATCTTTTGAAATCCGAAACGCCTCCCCAAAATGCCCCCCTAAAGAGAATAAGCATTTCTCATTTGGTTTTGTATTGCCGTTCTTTGATTTTGCATTTTGCATTTTGCATTTTGCATTTTGCATTTTGCATTCGCGTTCTATACGCGAAACTCCGTCACGTACCGAATGGCGTCGTCGATCCACCCCGCGCAGGTGGGGTTATAGTGGGTAGGCAGACCGACCCAGGTCTCGCGGTTGGCCAGGGACAGGCCGTGGACGCCGTCGGGGTAGACGTGGTACTCGAAGGGCACTCCCGCATCGGCCAGCGCCGAGGCGTAGAGCAGGGTGTTCTGGATCGGCACCGCGCCGTCGTTGAAGGTATGCCAGATGAAGGCGGGGGCGGTGGTCTTGTCTACGTGAAGCCCCACCGAGAAGTGGTAGGCGCCGTGGGTGTCCTCGCTGGGGTAGCCGCAGAGGGTGTCGATGGAGCCGCGGTGGGCGAAGGGGTTGGCGGTGATGACGGGGTAGCACAGCACCGTGGCGGTGGGGCGGTTGATGCCCTCGGGTGCCTCGCCGCGGTCAATGCCCAGAGCCTCACGGACAACGGGATGGTTCCACAGGGTACCGCACATGGCGGCGCAGTGACCGCCCGCAGAGAAGCCCGTGATGAAAACGTAGGCGGGGTCAACGAAATACTTATCGGCGTTCTCGCGGATATGCTTCACCGCCAGAGCGGACTCGATGAGGGGGGCATCGTTCAGAGCGTTTTCCTTGACGGAGTAGCGCAGAACGAAGACGTTCAGACCTGCAGCAAAGTATTGGAGTGCCACGGGCTCGGCCTCACGCTCGGAGAGGAACTGGTAGCCGCCGCCTGGGCAGACGATGATGGCGCGGCGGGTGGCGATGTTCAGTTCGGCGTGGGGGTCGTGGATGTAGGTGGTCAGGGTACAGTCGGGATAACGGGTATCCAGAACAAAGGTTTCGGTTCTCATGGGGGACTCCTTTCGGGGGAGAATTTGTTAGCATAAGTATAGCATAAATGGGAACAAATTGCAAGGGAATTTGTGCAAAAAGGGGTAGGGTTTGAGGAGATTTTTGGTAAGGCACTTGACATTGTTGAAATCATGTGTTATAATTATTACATGAAAAGAAAAAAACATCTTGCGACCGCTTAAAAAGGAGGTTCTGTCATGAAAGAAAAGCTCTCTCTGTACCTTGTCGCCACCGTAAAGCGTATCGGCGCGCTGTGGGTTGGTTTTTTGATTTCGTTTATTCCCTTGTATATCCTGCGGGGAAGCATTCACGACTTGGACACCCTCGCTGCGGTGGAGCGGATTTCTACCACGGCCATTGTCCTTCTCACCTCTGCCGTACTCCTGTTCTTCCTCTATCGGCGGGATGACCACGCCGCCAGGATGAACACCAAGGAAACCCTTCTGCTTGTGTTGACCCCCACCCTCATTCATTTTGTTTTCTGCTTTATCACGGCCTTTACCAAGAATCTCATCGTCGTATCCACGGGCATGGGTTACTACTTCGTCCATCTGCTGGAGCCCAATGCTACTGGCGTAGCCGAGCTATCCGCAGGGGTACAGATCATCGCCGCGGTTGTTGTCCCTATCCTTCCCGCCGTCGGCGTTTTCTTCGGTTGCCTTTCCGCCCGTAAGAAGCGGCAGACGGAGGTCGCCGAACTGCACCGCGAAGGGGAAATGCGAAAGTAACGGGCGAAAAAGAGAAACAAATTGCAGTTTGTGGGGGCTCTGCCCCCACCCCCCGCAAGCCCCTTTTGAAAAAGGGGCTTGACCCCCAAAACTTTCA
>JAZRIF010000199.1:0-2875 GCA_045645165.1 Eubacteriales bacterium | reverse complement strand
ATCGACTACGGCTGGCGGGGGGACAAGAAATACCGCGCCGCCACCCCCGACGGCACCCCTTTCTTTCTTCGCATCACCCCTCGTGAGCGAGGCGACCGTTTCGTGCGGCTCTTTGAGCTGCAAAAGGCGGTAGCCGCCACGGGGATCCCCATGTGTGAGCCGGTCGCCATCGGAGAATGCGACGAGGGGATCTACGCCGTCCATACGTGGATCGACGGGGTGGATGCCGAGGAGAACGTCCCGCGGCTCCCTGCCGAGGTGCAGTACAAATTAGGCCGCGACGCGGGGGAATATCTGACCCGCATCCACGCCGTCCCCGCTCCCGCCGATCAACCCGACTGGGAGACCCGCTTCAACGCCAAGATCGACCGCAAGATCAAGATGTACGCCGATTGTCCCATTCATTTTGAAGGGGATCACCACCTGCTCCGCTTCATTGAGGAGAACCGTCATCTGCTTCACAATCGTCCCCAGACCTTTCAGCACGGGGACTACCACATCGGCAACATGATGCTGACGAATGTGGAAACCAAACCCCAAATTGTGGTCATCGACTTCGACCGCTACGACTTCGGTGACCCCTGGGAGGAGTTCAACCGTATTGTCTGGTGCGCCCAAGCCGCCCCCGTGTTCGCCACGGGGCTGGTGGACGGGTATTTCGGCGTGGATGCCGATACCGCCGTTCCCCTGAAGTTCTGGCAACTTTTGGCGTTGTACATCAGTAGCAATATGCTCTCCTCCATACCTTGGGCGATCCCTTTCGGAGAAACCGAGATTACGACCATGCTGAATCAGGCCAAGGACGTTTTGGCTTGGTACCATGATATGAAAAAACCCGTGCCCATGTGGTACGATCCCGCGCTTTCCCGCAAAATCTGATCAAAAAGGAGATTAAAATCATGTCCCTTCCCTATCGCCAAATCCACCTCGACTTCCACACCTCCGAGTGCATCGAGGGCATCGGCTCCCGCTTCTCCCGCGAGAACTTCAAGGAGGCGTTGAAAGCCGGCCACATCAATTCCATCACCCTGTTCTCCAAGTGCCACCACGGCTGGTCCTACCATCCCACCGAGGCCAATCTCCCCCACCCCCACCTCTGCTGTGACCTTTTGGGTGAGCAGCTCTCGGTCTGCGAGGAGCTGGGAGTCCGCACCGAGATCTATATCTCCGCCGGCTTTGCCGAGCAGTACTCCTACCGCCATCCCGAGCATCTGCGCTGTGAGCGCGGCGGCTACTGGGGCAATTTCGACGTGGACGTCGGCTACCACCGCCTCTGCTTCGGCACCGCCTATCTGGATCAGCTCACCGCCGAGATCGAGGAGGTGCTGACCCGCTACAAGGGTCGCTTTGACGGCCTGTTTCTGGACATCATCGGCATGGTTCCCTGCTGGTGTCCCGACTGTGTCCGCGGCATGAAGGAGCTGGGGTTAAACCCCGACAGCGATGCCGATGCCTGGAAATACGCCCGCGTGGTCTACGACCGCTACACCGCCCGTGTAGCCGAGGTGGTGGAGCGCATCATCCCCGGCCTCCCCATCATCCATAACGACGGCGGCGCCATCTTCCAAGGCCGCGATATCGCCTTCAAGAATCAAGGCCACTTCGAGCTGGAGTCCCTGCCCACCGGCGGTTGGAGCTACGACCACTTCCCCCGCGCCGCGGCCTACGCCCGTACCCTGGGACGGGACTATCTGGGCATGACGGGTAAATTCCACACCACTTGGGGTGAGTTCGGCGGCTTCAAGCACCCGGGCGCTCTGCGCTACGAGGCGGCTCTGGCCAACGCCTGCGGCGCCCGCTGCTCGGTGGGAGATCAGCTCCACCCCGACGGTGAGTTTGATCTGTCCACCTATACCCTCATCGGCGCGGCCTACGCCGAGGTGGAGGCACGCGAAGCATGGCTGGTCGGCTCCAAGCTCTCCGCCGACATCGGTCTGCTCTCCGCCGAAAACTTCCGTAACATTTGCCCCAACGCTCTGCCCGAGGGCATCAAGCAGGATCTGGGCGCCAATCGCATCATGCTGGAGGGACATTACCTCTACGACATTCTCGACCCCGAGGCCGACTTTGACAAGTACCGCCTGCTCATCCTTCCCGACACCATGGAGATCCCCGAAGGCGACCTCCGCGACCGTCTGAACGCCTATCTGGCAAAGGGCGGCAAGCTCCTGCTGACGGGTAGGTCGGGCACCTTTGACGGCAAGTTCGTCTTTGACTTCGGCGTGGACTTCGGCGGCAAGGGACAGTTCCGCCCCGCCTACCTGCGCCCCTGCTACGATCTTCAGCCCAACGGTCAGACCAGTTACGTCACCTACAGCCAGAACTACGACATCACCCTCCGCGAGGACTTTGGTGGTGAGGTGCGGGATCTGCGAGTGGAGTCCTACTTCAACCGCGCCCCCCGTCGCTTCTGTTCCCACCAGCACACTCCCTACGACCGCGACAAGACCGCTCCCGCCGCTATTGTCACCGCGCAGATCGGCTACATTGGCTGGGACATCTTCACGGAGTACGCCGACAAGGGCTCGGTGCACGTCAAGTACGCGGTGCTGGATATCATCGACCGCCTGCTGGGCGAGGACAAGACCCTCACCACGAACCTGCCCTCCTGCGGCGTGACCTCCGTAGCGGTTCAGAACACCGAGAACGGCGCACAGCTCATCCATCAGCTCGTCTACGCCATTCCCAAGGTACGGGGTACCGGCATTGAGATCATTGAGGATCTGCCCCTTGTGCCCGACGTGGTCTGCACCCTCATCACCCCCGCCGCCCCCAAGCGGGTCTACCTCGCGCCTGCTATGACCGACCTGCCCTTCTCTTACGAGGACGGCAAGGTGACCTACACGGTGCCGAGCTTCTCTTGCTCGGCGATGGT
>JAZRIF010000198.1:0-1815 GCA_045645165.1 Eubacteriales bacterium | reverse complement strand
GCCACATCGGCGCAGATACCGTCGTTCCCGCCGGTGATCTGGGTGTCGGTGCCCGCGAGATCGGCTATATGTACGGTCAGTACAAGAGACTGGTCAACCGCTACGAGGGCGTGCTGACCGGTAAGGGTCGCGCCTACGGCGGCTCCCTCATCCGTCCCGAGGCTACCGGCTTTGGCGCTGTGTACTACACCGTCGAGATGCTGAAGTATCTGGGCGAGGATATCAAGGGCAAGACCTTCGCAGTTTCCGGCTTCGGTAACGTAGCTTGGGGTACCGTCAAGAAGGTCACCGAGCTGGGCGGTAAGGTCGTCACCATTTCGGGTCCCGACGGTTACGTCTACGATCCCGACGGTATCAACACCGAAGAGAAGATCGCCTACATGCTGGAGATGCGCGCTTCGGGTCGCGACAAGGTGCAGGACTACGCCGACAAGTTTGGTGTGCAGTTCTTCGCCGGCAAGCGTCCTTGGGAGCAGAAGGTTGACGTGATCATGCCCTGCGCTACCCAGAACGAGGTGGGTATTGAGGATGCCAAGAACATTGTGGCCAACGGTGTGAAGTACTACGTGGAGGTTTCCAACATGCCTACCACCGCCGAGGCCTTTGAGTACCTGAAGGAGAACGGTCTTGTCATCGCTCCCTCCAAGGCTGTTAACGCCGGTGGCGTTGCCGTTTCGGGTCTGGAGATGAGCCAGAACTCCATGCGCTACTCCTGGACTGCCGAGGAAGTGGATGCCAAGCTCCACCAGATCATGTCCGATATCTTCAACAACTCCGTCGCCGCCGCCAAGAAGTACGGCATGGAGGGTGACCTGGTCGCCGGTGCCAACATCGCAGGCTTCGAAAAGGTCGCCGACGCTATGCTGGCTCAGGGATTGGTTTAAGAGAACGAGAGAACGGGGGAACGACCAGGAACCTTTTTGCAAAAAGGTCCCTGGACCTCCCAAAACCTTTATAGCATAGAAAAAGAGAGGTTGTTTTGGCCTCTCTTTTTGAATTGGATGTGTATGATTCGAATTGGGAAATTGAGGATTATTTTAATTTTTCAACATCCTCGATATAAATTGAAACTTCACCACATTCAGGACAAATGGCTACTTTGGGTTTGCCGATTCTACCACCGAAAAGCTTGTTTTCATCGGAGGACATAACGATTCCGTTTCCTGCACCCTCAATTTTAATTGTGCAACCTTCTTTCATTTCACTCCCACAACGAATACATTTTCTCACTTTGATTACCTCCTGAAATTGGGTTGAAGCATAGAGAACGATATTCTCTTGATATGCTTTTCCTCATTATACCACAAAATCGGCAGAAGCGCAACACTCCTGCCGATTTTATTTTTCTGCGATAAAAGTTTTTGGGATTCTCAAACCCTTTTTCCAAAAAGGGTTTGAGCGGGGTCAAGGGGCAGAGCCCCTTGCGTTCTTCGTATCTTAGTACATTCCACCCATCCCCCCGCCCATGCCGCCGGCTGCGGGAGCAGCCTCCTTAGGCTCGGGCTTGTCGGCGACGACAGACTCGGTGGTGAGGATGACGGAAGCGATGGAGGAAGCGTTCTGCAGAGCGGAGCGGGTCACCTTGGTGGGATCCACGATACCGGCAGTCATCATGTCCACGTAGACCTCGTTGTAGGCGTCGAAGCCGTAGCCGGTCTTGCCCGAGGTCATGATGGTGTTGACGATCACGCCGCCGTCGAAGCCTGCGTTGGCCGCGATCTGACGGACGGGCTCCTCCAGAGCCTTCAGCACGATCTTGACACCGGTCTTCTCGTCGCCCTCGACGGTCTCCAGTACACGCTCCACGTCGGCAAT
>JAZRIF010000197.1:0-39905 GCA_045645165.1 Eubacteriales bacterium | reverse complement strand
GAAAAAGTCCCTTTGGAATCTTCAAAACTTTCAAAAAACATTGATAAATAACCCTTTGTGAAAGTTTTTGGGAGTCCAGAACCCTTTTTTCAAAAAGGGTTCTGGTGGGGTGCAGGGGTAAAACCCCTGCTCGATAAACTCCGATTTACAGTTCTACGACTTGGTCGCCGTTCATCATGATATAGTGTTCCTGAACACCGATGTCGGCCATCCAGCCCTGCACCTCGATGGTGCGCCAGCCGTGGGTGTTGTAGCCCAGACCGGCATCGTTGTCCCACAGCCACTTGGGGGTGTTCCAGAAGCACCCCGTGGGAGCAACAGCCTCGTAGAAATCTTTCTTCACGCCGTTCTGACCGTGGTGAGCCATCTGCACGTAGTCAGACTTCAGGGCATTCTTGTCCTCGCAGAGCGCCAGGATACGGTCGCCTTCCTCCTCGCCGGCGTCGCCCAGCCACATGACGGACTTACCACCCAACGCCATTTTCAGCACCACCGAGGCGTTGTTGCAGACGTTCATGATCAACTCAGGATTGGGGGAATAGAGGCAATCGAAATGTGCATCGCCTACGTCAAAGGTATCGCCCATGGTCAGGATCACGGTCTTGCCGGCAAACAGAGACAGATCCTCAAAGAAGCGGGCAAGGCTGCCGTCGGGCCAAGGCTGATGGCGGGCAATGTACTGCGCCGAGGGGAAGTTGTAGTACACCTTCTCCACCGTCACGGTCTCCCGCATGGTTTCCATGATCTGCAGAAAGGCGCTGATGTGGTCGGCATGGGGATGGCTGAGTATCCAGGCATCCACGTGGGGAATATCTTTACCTGTCAGGGCTTTCAGGTGGTCGATCAGATTTTCGGCATCGTTGTTCTCACCGCCGTCGATAACGATGATCTTCTCATCGGCCGTCGTGATAATGAAGCTGTTCATCTGGCCGCCTCCGATGCTGGCCAGCATATGGATGGTGTTTTTCATACGTGTGTCCTCTTTTCGTGGTGTTCGGAAAGTCGCGCTATGCGCTTCTCTCTGTATTATACCGCTTATTCCGTAAACTGTCAAGCGAATGGAGAAAAAAAGACGGCGTAATGTTTCATTTATTTGCCCCATCTTCCTTTTGGTGTCCCTGTCTCTCCTGCTTTTTAAAAATATCTTGACAAGGTCAATATTTTTATGGTATAATTATTCAAGACCCTTTCATATTCACATCAAAATAATTGGAGGATTTCCGTCCATGAAGAAATGCAGCGTATGCAAAAAGCCTTTCACAGAATTTGAAGTCGCCTTCCACAGAGCCGCCGAGTCCCCCGCCCCCGTATCCGATCAGTGCTGGCACTGCTCCAAGGCAGAGGATACCTTTGCTCCCGCCCATCTGGATCATCCCTCCCACGCCCGCGAGATCAAGTTCTGCCTCATCGGGCTTGCGATTTCATTTTTGCTCTTCCTCCCACTCATCCCCTTTCTGGACGAAAGCTCCCTCAGCTTTCTGCAGGAGGCCTACCTGACCCTCGTCACCGTCGTGTACATTGGATTGGGCTTCATCACCGCCCGCTCTATATTGCACCGCTTCAAAAACAGAAAGCAATCGAATCTCTTCCTGGATCCCCCTGAGCAACGGTACGCCACGTACGTCGGCTCCGATAAGACGCAGTACGTAAGCAAGGAACGCTACGACGGTGCCATCGTCACCGAGAAGGTCACCATCTCAGGAGATGAAACCATTGACCGCTGGAAATGGAATGGCCCTTCTTCCACCTCCGACAGTCTCATTGACCGCGCCTCCGCCGCCTACTCCAACGCACTTACTCCCGTTATCATCATCACCTTCAACTGCAGCGCATATCTCTTGCTGGGTATCACGTTCGCCGTATGGGGCATTCCCTACGCCCTCATCGCCTCCGCCCGTGACCGCGCCGCCAAGGAGGAGCGAAAGAAGATTCCCCAAAAGCTTTGCAAAGCATACAGTTTGGGTCGCTCCCAATCGACGGAGTCCCCTCTGACCTACCATGATAAGGTGGGATTTTTGATCAGCAAGACCCAACGTCCTGCAACCCCTGCCAAGCAAACGAACAGTTTCCTTGCCAACTATACAAACGAGATCCCCCAAGCGGAGATCAGCCGTCCCTTCTTCTACAACCGCCGCAACAAGATACCCTTCATGATCGTAGACTACCGTCAGGAGAAAAGTCGAGGCTACGGCGTATCTTTCATTTTGATTAAGTCTCGCACAGGGGAGATTCTGAAGAAAATGGTAGTTGGCAACGAGTTCGTGGATGCGGATCCCCGCAATTGGGTTGCCGATTGGAAGGAAAACGGAGCATCCCCCAAGACCGTTGAGAGCATCCAATGGTACGAGGACAAGTTTAACAGCATTCTGAACAGCAGTGACAAATCCAGAGAAATCCTCGGTTGACGTATGACCGAGGGCAAAAAAGAGTGGACAGCCGAAGCCTTCGGCCGTCCGCTTTTTTTCGTTACAAAAGCATTTTCGATCATATCTCATAGGGGGAGTACGGTGTTTCAGGGCGGAGGCTCGTCCATTCCCCAGACCGAAAATAATCTCTCCCGGAAAACCCAAATTTGAACGCAAAAGACCGATCCGTACGGATCGGTCTTTCTATTTACTTCATAAACCTCTTCCGCAAGCACAGGTACAAAATCGCGCCCAGCGGGACGACCACCTTGGTCACCACCGAAAGAAGACCGGGATCGGCTTGAATCGTAGACAAGCTGCAGAAAAGACTGAACGTAAAGGCGATATTGGAGGACTGCCCCAAGGTGACGGTGAAGGCAACACCGAAGAATATAAGGATCACCCACAGCACTTTATTCTTGATCTTGCGGAGCAGGCAGTCAATCAGCATCCAAACTGTGAAAGCCATGGAAAGACCCGAGATCACCCACAGGATGATCTGCACCGTGGGAACGTAGGTTTCGGTTTCACGGAGAAAATCGGTCACGTCGGAGAAATGGATCCCCGCGATGCCCTCAATATCGTCGCGGGTCACCACCCGCAGAAGAACCATGTGGCCGTTATTGGGGTAAACCTGATAAGCGGTGGTGCGATCAGTCACGCCGTTGGTCGTATTGATGCGCCATCCGATCTGCTCCATCTCGTAGGAGTTCGCCCCCTCAACGGCGGCTTGAATGCCCCCCCAGTACGCGCGGAAATCCGCGTCCGAAACGGTCACCTGCACCATGGCGTATGCGGCGTCGTAGTTATCCGCCAGAACGTGATCCATAAACTGACGGCTCAATTCGGTGTTCTGCCCCACGTCCACATCGGTACAGGCGCAGAGAGACAGAATAGCCGCAAGGCAAAGAATGAGTAGCCCTAAACGGAACCACCTGCGTTTTCGTTTCATGGAATACCTCCTTGATGGATGTTCAAATTTGGGTTTACCAGGGGGCGTTGCCTTCTGGACCCCCACTTGGAACCCTTTTGAAAAAGGGTTCCAAGACCTCCTAAAACTTTCAAAAAACATTGATAAATAATCCCTTTTTGAAAGTTTTTGAGATTCCAAAGAACTTTTTTCAAAAAGTTCTTTGGTGGGGGTCGAGGGGGCAACGCCCCCTCGATAAACTCCAATAAATCAACTCAAAGCTCTGTGCAACAGACCCAGGTCGTTTTCACTGGTGATAGCGGCATCCGCGATGATCACCAGGCCGTCGGGGGTGACGGTGATGACCTTCCCTGCAGACTTCACGAGTTCGGTGGCCTTCACGTAGGTGATGCCGTAATGGTTGTAGGTGGTCTCGCCTGCCGCGTCGATGCTCAGCGCGGATTTCAGGAACTCCACGGGAAGCCAGATATCGTTGCCCGATGCCAGCAGCACACCGTTGGTATTGTCATCCACCAGACGAACCTGCTTGCCGCCTACGAAAGCGTTGTAGGAGCGGGACTTCAGAACGATCATGCTATTGAGGTCTCCCTCCAGCTCGGCGGGATACTTGACCGCCTGCTCGGTGATGGTGTAGCGGTAGGTGTAACGGCCGTTGGGAGCGGCGTCACCCTGATCCAAGAACTCCATGATCTGACCTGTGGGGGTGGAATTGTCCGCCCACTTGAAGTCAATGGTGTCACCAAAGCCGATCATCTCCTTGGGCATCTTGACCTGCATGACGTTGCCCGCGCGGGTGTAAGACACAGAGCCTACGGTTTCAAACTCCCAGGTGTCCACGCCTACGAATTTCTCCACAAGGAGAGCGTCGTCGGTGCGGTTGCGGTTGATGATGTAGTCGAAGCCGTACCAGCCCGTAGCGTCGTTGCAGTCGGCGTTGATGAAAAGATTCATCCAGTTGGATCCCTCGGGAGCCGTGATCTCATCGGCGCACTCCACGTAGAAGTAGAGGTACTGACTATCATTCGACACCTTGGCGGTGACAATGTCGTTGCGACCGCTCTGGTTCATGTAGAAACCGTACTCCTTGCCGCCCACGTGACCGGGGGAGAGGCGGTGGGTCACGTCGCCCTCGTAGTCGCGGTACTCGGGACCTACGGCGTACCACTGGCCTACGGAGCCATTGATATCCATAGCCCACTGGCCAAAGGCTGTTTCTACAGCACGGCTACCCTTGTACTCACGGACGCGCTCGGCCATCTGGTAGAGGTAATTATCCCCGAAACCGCCCTTCATGGGCTCGATATCGCGGGAATACTCGGGGTTGAAGGAGTCAACGAAATAGGTGGATTCCTTGGCATTGGGATCAGCGGATACGGTGTACTGGCCTGCGATGACCTGACCGCCTGCGCCGGCACCGGCGCCTGCGTTGTTCCAACGACCCGTGATCCATTCGTTCCAGCCCGTGATCATGATGAGAGGAGGATCGCGATCGATGGCCTTATCGAAGTGCTGACCGAACATCAGACCCTTGGAGGTGTATTCCTCCATGAGCGGGAAGCCGAAATCCCAAGGCGTTCCCTTTTCAAAGCGGGGCATTTTGTGGTTATACAGGCTACGTCCCACGGTGGCACCCATGCCGCACATGACGACGGTCTGCTCCAGATCCTCGCGGCTGTCGCCGTAACCGGGCAGCTGGGGCCATTCGGCGTTCCAAGGCCAGCACTTGATGCCCTTACGATCACCGTACCAGTTGGTCACACCCACCGCCCAGGAGTAACGAAGGGTGAAGAAATCTCTGGCCTCATCGGACATGGGGAAATCACCCGTGACCAGCACCAGAGGCTTACCCTCCCAGTAGTACCACAGATCCTCGTACATACCCTTTTTGTAGACGGTGTTGTACAGCTCGGCGAACTCGGCCTCATAGCTACCCACCATGAAGCAGATCTTGGGTACCTCGTAGCCTTCCTGTCTCACTTCCTCCCAGACCTTGAGAAGAGCCTGATGGGAGACGGTATGGAGATTGTTGTTGGTGGTGTCAAAGAAGACGAAGTCTACACCGGCCTCAGCCAGCATGTAGGCGTGCTTGCGGAGCACCCATTCGTCGTTGGAGGAGTAATAGCCGAAGTAAGGCTCGGCCCAGTAGTGGGGGTGACCCTCACCACCCTCCATCATGCAGTCCCAGAGAGCTTCCTCGCCGCCCTCGAGCCATGCGGCGTAGTGATCAGAGGGAGAGATCTCGGAGATGCTGTCCTGCTCGCGGTCACGCCAGAGGAAGTAGAAGATACCGACCTGACGGTTGGTAGGAGCGCGGGTGGCAGAGGCATCGGGCATGGGACGGTCTGCACCATCTGTGCCCGTCCAGGTGTCGGCCAGCACGTCGCGGGTAGCGGGGAGAATGCCGTTATTGTCGAGGCTGTCCACGGCGTAGGTATACTCGGGGAGAACGAGGTCAGAGGTGGTGATATAGTCGCCCTCCTTGGGAATATCTTGGGGATTGTTCACCGAGGGTGTCCCGTTGGTGGTTCCCGCCTCGGTGTCGGCGGCGGTATCACCTGCGGTGGTATCGCTACTACCGCCGTCCCCACCGCCGTTGCAGGCGGTGAAGGCGGAGGACATCATGAGAAGAGTCAGGATCAGAGCGCCGAAGCGACGGATGCTGTTTCGATATTTCATATACAGTTCCTTCCTTTCATAGGGGTGCCGCTTACAGGCGGGTCTCCCGCTTGCGGAGTGCCACAAAGGCACCTGCAAGGAGGAGAGGCAGGAGGGTCACGGCAAGAGCGGAGCCACAGCCCTTCCCTTCTGCGGGGGTGGTATCGACAGAGGTATCGACGGGGACGTTCGTCTCGGGTTCATCGACGCCGGTATCATCCTCCGAAGGAAGCGGAGGCACGTCGGGGACGTTCGATTCGGCAGCGGGAGTATAGACCGCGTTCACGGTGATATCCGAGGTGCCGAGGGTGTAGGACTCCCATACGCCGACCATACCGGGCAGAATGGGCACGACGGGCTCATCCAGAGATGCATCGCCCTCGCGGAACTGCACCTTGTACAGTTCGATCCCGTTGACCACGAAGGTAACCGTATGGAGAGCGCGCTCCTCGGGGAGGGTGTGGGGGTACACGGTGGCTTCGTCCACGGTGTTGAAGAAGCCGATGTACTCCACGTCCAGGTATGCGCCGCCGCTCATGCCGCTGTCGGAGTGGAGGAAGTCAAAGCGGAGGTAGTTAACGTTATTGGTGTCGGAGTTGAAGTCGGGGATCTTGCGGAGATCGATGACGGCAACGTGCCATTCCCCGTCGGTAACGTAGTCGAACACCAGGCGGTCGGAGCGGCCGTTGGGGCTGGTCTGTACCGAGCCCACGTGCAGCTCGCCCTTGACGTTTCGGATGGTAGTACGGTACTTGATTGCCATGAAGGGCGCGATCTTGGTGGACTCGCGGTACAGGAAGTAGTTGGGATCCACGCCCTTGGCGGTGAGGGTGATGAAGCCCTTACCGTAATCGTAGGTGGCGTCATTCATCTGACTACCGCCCGAGACATTAAGATCCTCGCCCTCGATGAGAACGATAGGCTTTACGGTGGTGGGATCAATGGGACGGAGGGGGGCTTTGACCACAGTTTTGCCGTCCTCCTCCACGTACTCGGTGGCGGCGTAGGCCTCGGCGGCCTTGGCGTTGGCGAAGAACTTGATGTAGGCCACGTCGATGGTCTCCCCTGCGCCCGTGGGCTTCTCCAGGGGATCGAAGCGGATGTTCTTCAGGTATACGTTATACACGTTACCCCAGCGGGAGGATGCGTCAATAACGGCGATACGCCATTCCCCATCGGCCTGCCAATCCCAGATCATGTTGGTCTTCTCATAGGTATTGCCCCAGGTCGCGCCGTCGGAACGATCCACGAAAAGCTCGCCGCTCTTGGCTGTGGAGGTGGTACGGTACTTGATGACGATGTGATCCATGAGGTTAGAGGTCACGGAGGGATTCACACCAAAGGCGAAGAAGGGGTCGTTCTGCTGGGCAGTGATGGACAGGTAGCCCTGATCGCAGAGATCGGTGACCGTCATACCGCTCATGTTGTTCAGCCCCAGCGCCTCGGTGACGCTGTCGTAATGGCGGGTGAAGTCATATTCGAAGGTCATATCCATGGCGTACTCGGGGCCCACGTCCAGAAGGCCCTCGCCTGCGGTGAGGTAGCCCGCCACGAGCTGATCGTTATTAACCTGGCCGTTGCGGAAAGAGATGGTTCCCTCGGTAGCCGTTCCGTTTGCGGAATTGAAGCCGGTATAGGCCTTATCCCCGGGGGTGGTCATCTTGATCTCAAAGCAGTATTCCCCGGCGGGAAGCTCGTCGAAGGTAACCACCAGATCCTCGCCGTCGCGGAGATTTTTCAACTCACGCTCCACAAGGGGCGTACCCGCCACGGTGGTATTGTAGTCACCGTTCCACTTGAACAGCTTGAAGTAGCCGCTGTTGTTGTTGGCATCGGCGCCCCAGGTAGCGTGACCGGGGATGATGACACCACGGACAGCCCCCGTGGCGGTGAACTTCTGTCCCATGGACTGACCGCCGCTGCAGAAAGGAGAGCCCAGAGTGGGATCGGTTACGTTGTACACGGGAACGTTGGCCGCGCCCAGCACGAACTGGTGGGTGTTGAATGTCTTGGGGTAGACGTACTTATCGGAGTACTCGGGCTTTTCAAAGAAGCCGATATAGGTGATATCTACCCAGCCCTCGGGGAGGGTCAGGGTCAGGGTATCCACGGGCGCGCCGTCGGCGTCCAACGGAAGCTCTACGGTAACCGCATGCCAGTAGCCGTCGGAGGGGATGGAGAAGCTTCCCTGCGCCTCGGCTGCCCCCGCCTTTGCGGTGAGGGTGATGCCCCCGCTGACGGATGCAGACTCGGTACGAGCCAAGAGGGTGACGAAGCGGAAAGCGGGATTGACGTCAAGACCGCTGACCGTGACGGTAGTGGAAGAGGAAGTCGATGCGGAGAGGCGGGTAAAATCCTTTTCGGTGTATACCTTCACGGTATCGGGTGCCGTAAGACCCGCTACGTGCTGTCCGGCGCCGAAGTCGATGATCTCGGAGCCCTCGGCCACCAGGAGGGATTCGTCCTCCTTGATGGAGGCCTCGCGGTCAGCGGCGTAGGAGCGGGCGTAGAGACCGTCGCCAAAGAACTTGATGGAAGCTACGTCAATGCTGTCCCCGACCTGCGCCCCCGATGCCAGAGGATCGAAGCGGAAGGCGTACAGCTCGTCGGTCTGATCGTTGCCCCAGACCTCGGAGGCGTCCACCACCACGGTATGCCACTCGCCGTCGGGAATGTAGTTCCAGGAAACGTAGGCGTTGGCGTCGCCCCAATGGGCGCCGCTGCGGCGGTTGGTGAAGATCTCGCCACGGGCGATGGAGGCGGTGGTGCGGTACTCGATGACCGCGTAGGCCAGATCGCTGGTCTTGGGGATGGGCTGGTAGTTATCCGAGAAACGGAAGTAGGGGTCATCACCCTCGGCGGTGAAGGTCACGTAGCCCTGCTTATTCTCAATGCGGATCTGATTGATCTGGTTATAGTCCTCCTGATCCTTGAGTCCCTTGGAGAAATCGTAGGTGAAGGTGATGTAAGCGGATGCCGACTTGTTCTCCATATCACAGACCGTAATGTCGCATGCGAAGGGATTGGCGGGATTCCCGCTCAGGTAGGCCTGCATATCCGTCACCACACCGGGGATAGGGTCGATGAGGCCGCCGTCGGCGTTCCAGGGGGTATAGCTGGCGCCCTCCAGACAAATGACCTCAAAGTAGAGGTGACCCGTCACCTTTTTCTCGGCGGGAATCTCCAGCACCAACGCGTCGTGATCCACGTGGTTCAGAATCTCCCGCTCGACGATGGGCGCGGCCGCCACGGTGGAGTTGCGGTCGCCCTTCCACTCGTAGAGCTTGAAGGTACCCTTGTTGGTGTTGTTATTGTAGGTGGCAAACTCGGGAATGCTGATCTGCAACAGACGTTTTTCGGGATCCACCTTGAAGGCGTATCCCACGGGGACGTTCAGGCCGCTCATGTAGGGGGAGCCCCCCACGCCGTTACGGGCGAATTCGATGGTCTGGATGCCGCTGAGATCCTCGGCGGCGGCGATCAGGGTCAACCCCGACAGAAGCCCCGTCATGGCTGTCAGGAGCAGCAGGGCAGACAGGAGTAAGGACAAGCATTTTTTCATAGCGTTTCAGTCTCCTTTGCAACGGTAACGGTTTGACTCAAAAAATCCTGTATATCTTTCACCACACGGTCGTAGCAGGTATCGTTGAGGATCTCGTGGCGGCAACCCTCATACAGATGGCAGGTGACCTGCTTCCCTGCCTTTTGCAGGTTGCGGTGCACCGCCTCCACCCCCTTGCCCATGCCGCCCACGGGATCGTCTTTCCCCGATACCAGCAGGATGGGCAGGTCGTCGGGCAGAGACTTGAACCAGGCACTACGGTTGGATTCTTTCGTGAGGCGAATGAGGTCGCCCATGGCCGAGGTGGTAAACAGGAAAGTGCAGAGGGGGTCTTTGCGGTATACGTCCCGCACGGCAATGTCGTTCGTCAGCCAGGAGTAGATGTCATTTTCTCTCCGGAAGGGCTTGGTGTAGCCGCCGAAGGCCAAGGAATACACCAGCTTGGAGATATGTTTTTCTCCGCGGAAGGCTTTGACCAGCCCCGACAGAGCGATTCCCACACCGGCGGCGGGGTTGGGGCCACCCGTACCCATGACGATGAGGGCATCGGGCTTTGCGTACTTTTCAGCCGTCAAACGGGCGACGAAGGAACCCATGCTGTGTCCCATGAGGACATAGGGGAGATTCTGCCCGTAGTCCTTACGGACGGCGTCACCGACGGCCTTCGCGTCACGGCAAAGGATATTCCAGCCGTTCTTTTTGGCGATATAGCCCCATTCGGAGGGATCGGCGGTCTGCCCGTGACCCAGATGGTCATGGCCACAGACCACCCATCCTGCTTCGGCCATCTCGGTCATGAAACGATCGTAGCGGCCGATGTACTCGGTCATGCCGTGTACCACCTGCAGAACACCCACGGGATCCCCTGCGGGGATATACACCACACCTGCGAGGGTGTGGACTCCGTCGGTGGAGGGGACACGGATCTGTTGCTTCTGTATGGAATTCATAGACATATCTCCTTTACATCAAAACGCGCGACAAGCCTTGACGGCGCGATTCCAACCGTCCAAGAGGCGTGTGCGGTCGTCGGCGCTCATGCGGGGGGTAAAGGTCATCCCGTCCGAGGAAAGCAGAGCGGAAATCTCCTCGCGGCTGCCAAAAAATCCCACGGCCAAGCCCGCCAGGAACGCCGCGCCCAGGGCGGTGGCCTCGGTGGTGGCGGGACGGATCACAGGCAGATTTGACACGTCGCTCTGGAATTGCAGAAGCAGGCGATTGCGGGAAGCGCCGCCGTCCACTTTCAGAGAGGCGATGCCCTTTCCGCCCTCGCTACCATCGCCAAGATCCGCCATATCATCCTGCATGGCAGCCAGAACGTCCTCGGTCTGGTAGGCGATGGACTCCAGGGCGGCGCGGATGATGTGATCCTTCCCTGCGCCGCGGGTGAGGCCGAAGATACTGCCTCTTGCGTGCATATCCCAATGGGGCGCGCCCAGACCCGTAAAGGCGGGGACAACGTACACCCCGCCGCTGTCGGGCACCTTGGCGGCAAAATATTCACTGTCTACCGATTCGGTGATGAAATGCAACTCGTCACGGAGCCACTGCACCACGGCGCCGCCCACGAACACGCTACCCTCCAGCGCGTACTCCATGGGCTTCCCTGCCTCGGAGGCGGCTACGGTGGTGAGCAGATCGCGGCGGGAGAACACGGGCTCACGTCCCGTATGGGTCAAGAGGAAACAGCCCGTTCCGTAGGTGTTCTTGGCTTGTCCCGCCTCAAAGCAGCCCTGCCCGAACAGAGCGGCCTGCTGGTCGCCTGCGATGCCCGCGATGGGAAGGCGGGCGCCCATGATCTCGGCGTAGCCGTAAATTTCACTACTGGATCGGATCTCGGGAAGCATAGCGCGGGGGATATCCAGAATCCGCAGCATATCCTCGTCCCATTCTCCCGTGTGCAGATTCATAAGCATGGTGCGGGAGGCGTTGGTGCGATCCGTGACGAAGACTCGCCCCTCGGTGAGCTTCCAGCACAGCCAGGTATCCACGGTGCCGAAAAGCAGTTCCCCTGCCTCGGCGCGGGCGCGGGCGCCCTCTACGTTGTCCAAAATCCACTTGATCTTGGTGCCGCTGAAGTAAGGATCCAGGCGCAGACCCGTCCGCTGACGGATCAGGTCGGCGTAGCCGTCCCGCTCCAACTGCTCGCAGAGGCCGGAGGTGCGACGGCATTGCCAGACGATGGCGTTGCAGACGGGCTTGCCCGTCTTTTTATCCCAAACCACCACGGTCTCTCGCTGGTTGGTAATGCCCACGGCGGCGATTTCGGCGGGATCAATGCCGCTGAGGGCGATGCACTCGGTCATAGCGGCGTACTGATTGGCATAGATAGCCATGGGGTCATGCTCCACCCACCCGGCCTTGGGGTAGATCTGGGGAAATTCATGCTGAGCCGAGGCAACTGTCTTTCCCTCGCGGTCAAACAGAATAGCGCGGGCGGAGGTGGTTCCCTCGTCCAGAGCGAGTATGTATTGTTTCATGGGTTTGCCCCCCTTTTTCTATTTGGATTTATATATTATACAATATTATAGCGGAAAATGCAAGATATTTAGTGAAAATTTATTAACCGGAAGGATAGAAATTGCAGTTTATGGGGGAACGGGAGAACGCCAAAGAGGAACTTCTTAAAAGAAGTTCCTCTCTGGACTCTCTTCAAGAACTTTCAAAAAGGAATTATTTATCAATGTTTTTTGAAAGTTTTTGGAGATCCAAGAACCTTTTTTTCAAAAAGGTTCTTGGCCGCCGGAGGCCGCTCTCCCGCTCCCCGATAAACCCCAATTTGAAGTCTCGCGTTCCAAGAAAAAAAGAACCCAATGCTCACGAGAAGCATTAGGTTCTTCATACCTGTGACAAAAATTCATACGCCATCTGGGCGGCGGAGACGTCGGGGGTGCAGGTGAGGGTAAAGGCAGGGATGTCCCGCACGGTGGCGCCGATCAGGGCGGCCAAACGATCCTGTCCGTCGGGATCGGGGGGGAGGACAGTCGCCTCCATCAGGCGGGCGGTGGTATCCGCCACCGAAGCAACGGTTACGCGATTGACCAACCCCTGCTCCAAAAAGCAAATGGTGGTGAGGGGACACTTGGTGTTGACCTGCAGACCCTCCTTACCGCACCAAGGGGTGCCATAGGCCCAGAAGCGCCCGTCGGGTGCGCGGCGAACCAGAGGTTTATCTCCGTTGATGACCGTCGCCACGTAGCGCGAACCGCCACGGCCATCGAAATAATTCTGCCACAAAGCCGTATGGGTGGACTTCCCTACCCCGCGGCGCGCCGAAAAGGCGTAGCCCCGTCCGTCCATTTCCACCACCGATGCGTGAAGCAGGAAAACGCCGAAGGAGGGCATCCGCTCGCAGATACGACGGTACAGAAGGTAACTCTCTGCCTCAGGCAGAGTCAGGGGGCGGCCGCATGATGCACGGTAAGCCTCGGCATCGGCCGTAGAGACAGCCACGCGGAACGCAGGTACAGAATCGGCGCAGAGGTACTCCGCGCATTGCTCGTATACAAAGTTATGACGATTATCGATCTCAACGGTGATCCCCGCCAAACGGACGGTAAACATAGGCTGCCTCCTTTCAAAGATTTATCCGTATTCATGCACACAAGGCGAACCGAGGTTTTCTCTGTTCGCCTGTGCGCATATTATGATGAAATACCGGAATTACAGGTACTTCTTGAGGTTCTCGGGCAGATCTGCGGGATCAACAGACACGGTGATGGTCACGTTGATGTCTGCGTCGCGGATAACCTTTTCCAGAGTAGCGATGAACTTCTCCAGGTCAGCGAGGAACAGAGCCATATCAGCCTTCTCGTAACCGAAGATCTTGCGGGTGCCGTCGATGAACAGATCGGTCACGTCGCCGTTACCGGCCAGGATGCCTGCAACCATACCGCTCAGGGCTACGCCGCCCTCAATGAGATAATCGTCTGTATTGACAAGGCGCACCTTGTAGCTGATCTCATGACGAAGGGTTGCACCCTTCTCGATGCACACCACATAACCCTTGGAGGTCTCCAGAGCCTCGTTCGCAGCTGCAATCAGGGTCTTGGTCTTACCCGTACCCTTCACGCCAACAAGTAATTTGATCATAGTTAAGTACTTCCTTTCTCTCTGCATCCTCCCCCGCGTTTCGGGGAAAGACTTACGCAGATTAGTTGTTAGATTATTATAGCATATTTCTTGCAAAATTGCAAGGGGTTTTTGTGAGTTTTGTGTGAAAAATCACAAATTTTTACAGTTGGGCTTACAGCCGGGCTTCCAGTTCTGCCTTCATATCCTCGTAGCCGGGCTTACCGAGAAGCGCGAACATATTCTTCTTGTAGGCCTCCACGCCGGGCTGGTTGAAGGGATTCACGCCCAAGAGGTAGCCGGAGATCGCGCAACCCAGTTCGAAGAAGTAGAGGAGGTAGCCCAGAGAGTAAGCAGACTTATCGGCAAGCTCGATGAGCAGATTGGGCACGCCGCCGTCTACGTGAGCCAAGAGGGTCGCCTGCATAGCGGTCTTCTTGACCAGGTTCAGATCCATACCCGACAGGAAGTTGAGGCCGTCGATATTGGCGGGATCGTCGGGGATGGGATAGGTAACGGGGTTATTCTCCACGGAGATGACGGTTTCAAAGAGGTTACGCATACCGTCCTGGATGTACTGACCCAGGGAGTGGAGATCGGTGGAGAAGACCACGGATGCGGGGAAAATACCGCGCTGATCCTTGCCCTCGGACTCGCCGTAGAGCTGCTTCCACCACTCGTTGAGCATGACCTGATAGGGCTCATAGCCAACCAGGATCTCGGTGGTCTTGCCCTTGCGGTAAAGAATGTTGCGGATAGCGGCGTACTTGTAGCAGTCGTTAGCGGCCAGATCGGGGTTCTTGAAGGCATCCATAGCGGCGGCGGCGCCGTTCATGAGGCCGTCGATATCGATGCCGGCTACGGCGATGGGGAGAAGACCCACGGCGGTCAGCACAGAGAAGCGGCCGCCCACGTCGTCGGGCACCACGAAGGTCTCGTAGCCTGCCTCGTCGGAGAAGTGCTTCAGAGTACCGCGTGCCTTATCGGTGGTGACGAAGATACGCTCGCGGGCACCCTCGACACCGTACTTCTGCTCCAGGAGAGCGCGGAAGACACGGAAGGCCACGGCGGGCTCGGTGGTAGTACCCGACTTAGAGATGACGTTGATGCAGATATCCTTGCCCTCGCAGATCTTCAGAAGCTCGTCGATGGCAAAGGCAGAGATATTGTTGCCTGCGTAGTAGATATCGGGTGTATCTTTGGAGAGGTTGTTGTACAGGGGGGATTTGACGAATTCGATGACGGCGCGGGCGCCCAGATAGGAACCGCCGATACCGATGGCGATGAAGATATCGCAGGACTTCTTGATCTTCTCGGCCGCGACCTTGATGCGGGCGAATTCCTCCTTGTCGTAATCCACAGGGAGGGTTGTCCAACCCAGGTAATCGTTGCCTGCGCCCGTACGGGATACGAGAAGCTCGTGGGCGGCGTTGACCTGAGGCTGAATGTTAGCCAGCTCCTCAGCAGAGACGAAGGAAGAGAGATAATTGGTATTGAGACGAACCGACATGGTATGTACCTGCCTTTCAAAATTTTTCTTCACTTTATTATACACCATTTCCGGCGTTTTTTCAAGAGGTTCGCAAAATTTTTCCTCCTGAAAAATTGTGTCGAATCCCCTTAAAATTTGCAAAATCCTCTTGCAAAAATGATAAAAAAGGAGTATAATGATATTTTGGATGCATTAACCAAACCCGATCGAAAGGAGCTGTCATGTCCACCAAGGCCGTCGTTATGACCGAGGGCTCTCTCGGTAAAAAAATACTGCTGTTCAGTCTGCCTCTGATGCTGTCCAACGTCCTCCAGATCCTGTTCACCATGTCCGACGTGGCCGTGGTAGGACGCTTCGCAGGTTCTCTGGCTTTAGGTGCGGTGGGTTCCACCACCACCCTCGTCATGTTGTTCACAGGCTTTCTCATTGGCGTGGGAACCGGCATCAACGTCATCGTCGCACGTTTCTGTGGGGCAAGAGATCAAAAAAGCGCGCAGGAAACCATCCATACCGCCGCCATACTCAGTCTGCTCATCGGTCTGGTCGTTATGGGCATCGGAGAGCTGTTGACACGCCCGCTATTGGAGCTGTTGGGCACTAAGTCCGATCTCATTGACGGAGCTACCGTCTACCTGCGTATCTATTTTCTGGGCCTTCCCGCTCTGGCGGTCTTCAACTTCGGAAACGCCGTTCTCAGTGCAGTAGGCGACACCAAACGTCCCCTTCTCTACCTGTCCCTGTCGGGTGTGCTCAACGTCGCCCTCAACATCTTTTTTGTAATCGTCCTTCATATGAGCGTAGCGGGTGTCGCCCTGGCCAGTATCATCGCCCAGTACCTGTCCGCCCTCCTGGTCGTGCTGTGTTTGCTCCGCACCCACGGCATCCATGAGTTGCGCCTGAAAGAATTGCGACTCTACCCCGACAAGGCTATGCGAATTTTGGCGCTGGGCATTCCTGCCGGCTGTCAGAACGCCATCTTCCACATTGCCAATCTCTTCATTCAGGCCTCCGTCAACTCCTTCGATACCGTTATGGTGGCAGGTAACGCCGCAGCGGCCAACGCCGACGGTCTCGTATACGACGTTATGGCCGCCTTCTATACCGCCTGCTCCAGCTTCATGAGTCAAAACTACGGCGCGGGCAAGCGAGAACGCATTCTAAAAAGCTACTTCATCAGCCTCGCCTACGCCTTTGCAGCGGGTGCGATCCTGGGAGGTATATTCCTCACGTTCGGAAGACCCTTCCTTTCCCTGTTTGCCACCGAGACAGCGGTGATCGAGGCAGGCATGATGCGCCTTACGATCATGGGATTTTCCTACTGTATATCAGCCTTTATGGACGCTACCATCGCCGCCGCCCGCGGTATCGGTAAGAGCCTGTGGCCGACGGTCATCGTGATCATGGGCTCCTGCGTCTTCCGTGTGATCTGGGTCTACACCATTTTCGCCCATTTCCGCACCATTCAATCCCTCTACCTGCTCTACGTCTTCTCCTGGAGCATCACAGCTTTGGCAGAGACTGTCTACTTCGTCCACAGTTATCGCAAGCAAATGAAGCATTTTTCCACTACACCTGTCGTCCCACGAGAATCCAATCCTGAAATTATGGAGGAAATCCTATGAAAAAACCCGCTCCCCCCCCCGCCACAGCCGGTGCTGAATGGTCCCCTCACCGCGTGGGACAATGCGCCACACGACTCTTTTTATACTGCTTTCTGGCATATATGTGCAGTTACGTCGGACGCAAAAATTTCTCTGCCTGTCTCCCTGCCATGATCGAGGAGGGATTCCTCACCAAAACCTTCGGCGGCACGATCAATTCGGCTTACATGCTGGTCTATGGCGCAGGGCAGATGCTCAGCGGCATCATAGGCACTAAAGTCAGGCCGCGTTACATGATCGGCACGGGCCTCTGCGGTGCGGGACTCTGCAACCTCACCATGGGTCTTGTCCCCGTATCGGGGATTATGCCCCTGATCTGGGCTCTCAACGGTATGTTCCACTCCATGCTCTGGGCGCCTATCATCCGTACCTTCACCGATCTGCTCCCTGCCGGACGCAAAGAAACGGCAGGCACGAATATTGCCACCTCCTGTTCCATCGGCGCGGTTCTGGCCTTCCTCCTCCCCGGTTTCATCCTCAAAATCGCCAATTGGCGTGTTGTTTTCTACATATCCGGCAGTGTGCTGCTGATCGCATTCCTGATTTGGGTCGTAGGCAACCGTCTCCTGTCCGGTTATATCCGCATGATGGAGGAGGCCACCCGTCTGGAGCGTGCCGCCATTCTGCAGCGCGCCGAGACGCAGGCCGCCTCCGACAACCGCAAGGTCAAGCGTTCTCTCCTCGCCGTGCTCTTAGCTTCGGGTCTGTGGGTAGTTCTCTTTTCCTTGATCTGTAACGGTGCATTGCGAGATGCCGTGGAATCCTGGGCCCCCACCTTCATGGCGGATCAGTTCTCGCTGGACAGCTCTACGGCCGCCATCATATCCGTCGTCATTCCCATCATCAGCATCACGGGCACGTACTTCGCAAACTGGCTGTTCTTGAAAAAATTCAAAAACGAGCTGGTCACCGCGGGCGTCATGTTCGCCATTGCGGCGGCCTGCGTGGGCGGACTGTTCCTCTGCCGTGATCTGAACGCTCTCCTGTGCGCCATATTCATGGCAATATCCGTTTCGGCCATGTGGGGTGCTAACCACATGTTCCTCACGGTGGTTCCCTACCACTTCGCGCCCCTGAACATGACCGCCGCCGTGACGGGTCTGCTCAACGGCATCATATACTTCGCTACCGCTCTCTGCTCCACCCTTTACGGTATACTGGCAGATAAGCTGGGATGGAATTCCCTGATCCTCATATGGCTCGCGCTGGGTATCCTTGGCACTTTCTTCTGTCTGGTATTCGCCCACTTCTGGGGGAAAAAGCGCGTTGCCCTGGACGAGGGTCGGATTTGAGTCGGCTCTCTTTCCGGTTCCCCCCTTGTCACGATTTCAAATTGGAGTTTAGCGGGGAGATATGTCCCTTTCTCTCCCTGGCGAGAGAAAGGGACCGAAAGAGCGCCACTTAAGGAAGAAACCCACGGTTTCTTCCTTAAGTATCCATCATCCTACTGCGCGCACACATTTCGCCAATAGGCGAAATGTGTTAATCGCGCATAAAGTCGCCAATACCCGATAACCCCCGCGGACGACGGAGCGCCGTCCGCGCGGAGCTCATCCCTTTGCTTTTGCCCAAAGCTACAGTTTACCCTATCGGATAAAGGAAAACCGTGGGTTGCCACCAAACGGATAGCCAACCGCGCGGTCGTCACTCTGACGACCGTGCGGCTCTATGGCAAACTGCGACTGAACAGCGCATCGGCCATTTCGCTTATGGCGAAATGGGGCGCAGATCAGGGGAAAGGATTCTTAAGGAAAGTACCGTGGGTACTTTCCTTAAGCGGTGTTCTTTTGGTACTTTTCTGTCACTGCTGACAGAAAAGTACATAAACAAACAGACCTATGAACCCAAATTTGAAGGGATGACTGATTTGTTACATCTATTTGAAAAGGCATCGCTCAAAGGTATGCACAGTATGCACACCGTTGAGCGATGCCTTTTTATGATTGATTGAGGATTATTGGAAGAAATTCACCAGACCCATGATAAAGATCACGATAATAATCACAGGGATCACGATCGAAAAGACCCAACGCATCCAAGGGCGAACCTTGAGTCCCTTGCCTGCATTGGCCTCGGACACAAAATTCTTCCAGCCCCAGCCGTAGCGAGAAACGCAGAACAGCGTAAACACCAGCGCACCCAAGGGCAGAAGAAGATTACTGACCACAAAATCCTCCAGATCCAGGATAGCAGTCTCCTCACCGAAGGGAGCGAAGCCCGACCAGATGTTGTAGCCAAACACGCAGGGCAGAGAGAGCAGGAGCATTCCCACACCCACAACAACACAAGTCTTCATGCGTTTCCAGCCAGTGAGATCCATGAGGCAGGCGATGATATTCTCAAAGACCGCCAGTACGGTGGACAGAGCGGCAAAGGACATGAAGATAAAGAACAGGGAGCCCCACAGGCGTCCCATGGGCATGTTGTTGAAGACGTTGGGCAGAGTCTGGAAGATCAATGCGGGGCCTGCACCGGGGTTGACACCGTAGGCAAAGCAGGCGGGGAAAATGATGAGACCCGAAGTAAAGGCCACGAAGGTATCCAGCACAGCCACGTTGACAGCTTCGCCCATAAGAGCGCGATCCTTGTCCAGGTAACTACCGAAGATGGCCATGGAGCCGATACCCAGACTAAGGGTGAAGAAGGCTTGGTTCATAGCGGCCACGATGACGTTGAAAATGCCCGCTTTCTTGACGTTTTCAATATTGGGAATCAAGTAGAATTTGAGTCCCTCGGAGGCACCGTCGAGGAAGATGCTGTTGACCGCCAGCACTGCCATGAGGACGAGCAACGCCACCATCATAACCTTGGTGACCCGCTCCAGACCCTTCTGCACGCCCAGCATACAGACACCGATACCGATGATCACCGCCAGCGCCATGAATACGGTCTGCCAGAGGGGATCGCCCAGCATGGAGCCGAATTCAGCCTCAACGCCCGCAGTGTCCATGCCCTCAAAGGTGCCCGTTGCGGTCTTGACGAAATAGTTCATCATCCAACCGGCGACGTTGTTGTAGAACATCATCAGGATCACGCTGCCAACGAGGCACACGATGCCGTGGAAATGCCACTTGGACTTGGGGGGCTCCAACTCACGGAACATAACCGACGGGGATTTCTGAGCCGCACGACCTACGGCGAATTCCATGGTCATAACGGGAACGCCCAGGATCACAAGGCAGGCGATGTAGATCAAAACGAAGATGGCTCCGCCGTACTGGCCCACCATCCAGGGGAATTTCCATACGTTGCCGATGCCGATGGCGCATCCGGCAGAAAGAAGAATGAAGCCGAGGCGGCTTCCGAGTCTGTCTCTGGACATGATGAATGTTCCTTTTCTTTTTGTATTCAAGTTTGGGTTTATCGGGCAGGGGTTTCTCCCCTGCCCCCCGCCAATGAACCTCGCTCTGCAAGCAGAACAGGAAAAAGGTTATTGGAACTCCAAAAACTTTCAAAAAGGGTTATTAAATCATACTTTTTGAAAGTTCTTGAAAAGGGGTCTGGGGAAAAACTTCTTTCAAGAAGTTTTTCCCCGGGCGCTCTCTCGCTCCCCTATAAACTGCAATTTGTCTTAATTCAATTCATCCAGGAAATAGCCTCTGGTCATGGCCTTATTGCCCTTGGCGTCGGTGACGACAAGGCGGAAATAGGCGCGGTCGAGGGGGAAACCGATGAGCTTGATTTCGTTCATGTAGCTGTTGATGTCGAACTCGGCGTGGGTCAGGTTCTCGCCGTTGCGGCGGTCGGCGTAGCGGGCGGCGGTGTGCAGCTCGACGCGGACCACCTCGGACTCGGCGGGGAAGTCGACCTTCACAACGCCGTCCTCGATGTACAGAGACTGAATCTCGGGACCCCAGGAGGCGTAGAAATCACCCTGCTCATAGGCGGTCATGATGGCGTCGTAGGACAACTCGTCTGCCTTGAAGCGCACCCAGCCACCGCACATATCGTGGTTTTCGTGGCAGTCGTCGGTGGCGATGGGGTAGACTCTCTTACCCACTTTAAGGAAATCGTCCAGCACGTGATCCCCCGCGTCCAGCACGTAGCCGGCCAGCACGCAGCCCGTGTTGTAGACCTCTACGGCAGTGACGCCCTCCAGCCCGATGTAGTCGGGGTAGGACTGGGTAGACCAATCGGGGTGGTTGTAGCTGACGAGATACCCCTTGGCGTTGGCCTCGGCGATCATTTCGTTCTGTCCCTCCACCGAGTAGCGGCGGGCATAGTCACCCTTGTAGTAGTCCTGGGTATCCGCGATGGCGCGGGCGTTCCCCCAGGCGTAGTTGGGATTTGGGCAGACGTAGTTGGTCTCGTGGGGGTTCTTGGCGTAGAAATTCAAGTGGTAGGTGGGTGTGGCCAGGAAGGAGCCGCCCACGGGAGTGCCGTTGGTCTCCACCTCGTGGGAGGTGATGGCCAGGAAGTCTTCGTCATTCAGATCCGAGTGGTCGATCATGACGTCGTGGTCGGTGAAGGCGACGACGGAGTAGCCGTGAGCCTTGTAGATCTCCTTGATCTCTTCGGGGGTCTTCCAGCCGTCGGAGCAGGTGGTGTGGGTGTGGAGATTGGCCTTGTAAAAGTTGCCGTTTTGGGGGATAAGGTAGTGGATCATGGTGTGTGCTCTCCTTAGTGTGAAATAGGGGGATTACGCTTGCTCGCCGTCGGGGGCTTTTACGGCGGCCGTAGCTTCGGCGGCGGCCATCGTTTCAATGGCGGCTGTCTCGGACTTGGCGGCCTTCTGCTCTTTTTGATAGCGGCGCAGGTAGACGAGTGTGATGGCCGTGAACAGAATCGTCACAGCGGCGGGGACGTACAGAATATCGAGGATGATGTGTCCCTTGGTCAATCGAAGGATCAGATCAGCCAAAGCCAGGGCGTCTGCGATGATCCAAAGGCAGAGGGGGAGTTGGGAAGGGGTAGGCGAGGATTTCATGGCGAGGCTCCTTTTCGTTTGTATAATTTATGTGATTGTATCATGTTCAAATTTGGGTTTATCGGCCAGGGGCTCTGCCCCTGGACCCCGCTTAAACCCTTCTTGAAAGAAGGGTTTAAGAATCCCAAGAACTTTCAAAAAGGATTATTTGACAATGTTTTTGAAAGTTTTGGGGGTCAAGCCCCTTTTTCAAAAGGGGCTTGCGGGGGGTGGGGGCAGAGCCCCCACAAACTGCAATTTACACTTCCGTCAGATACTCCACGGGCTCATATCCCAGCGTGGCGACCACGGCGTCCCAGCGCGCCCGCTGATCGCTGTCGGGGTCACTCCGCAGGACGGGGCGGAAGCCTGCGTCCAGATAGGTCTTGATGGCGGGAAGACGGAAATCGTCTGTAGTGAGGATGGAGTAGGTACAGCGCCGAGCCTCCAGCTTCTCCAGAGCGACGGCCAGCATAGCATGTCCGATGCCCTTGCCGCGGGAATCGGGATGGGCGGCGACCATATGGATGTAGCCCTGATCTTCCCCGTGCTTGACAGCGCAGATGGAGGCCACGGGAACACCCGCAGGATCGAGGATGAAAATAATATCCTCGGCGGGGTTCAGGTCGGCGTAGTCCAGCACCGTAACCTTGAACCAGTCACGGTAGTTGCCGCTCTCGGGCGGGTTCTCGGGGAGAAGCTGACCTTTAAAGCACATATCCAGCCAAGCGGTGAGTTCTTCTTCGGTGCCGCGGTACATGGAAACGGTGTAGCCTGCCGGCAGAAGGCGGGGAGTAACGGGGGCGGAGGGGCGAAGCATTTTCAGTTGCAGCATACAGACTCCTTTCAAATGGAAGAGTACATATTATTATAACACACTCTCATTTCCTTGTCAACTGTTAACTGTCAACGGCCTATAATGAACATTTCCCCCATTATTCAATTACCTCTATGTAGAAGCTATAAAGCAAAAGCAATAAAAATGAAAGAAAGTGTTAACAATATGAAAAAATCACCAAAACCCTCTTGCAAAAAACGAACGAATTTGGTATAATGTCGGTAATACTGTAAAGGCACATCCTATGTCCCTTCACATTAAGCAGAAAGGAAACCAAACATGAAAAGAAAGCTTCTGTCTGTTATGGCCATTGTTTTGGCCGTCCTCATGATGGGCTCGATCTTTGCGGCTCTGATCCCCTTTGTCTCGGCCGCTGAGGGCGACGCCCCCGACACCTCCGAGTATGATTCCTATGAAGGAACTCTCAAGTACGAAACCTCCGCCGACGGCAAGACCGTCACCATCTCCTACGATGTCAACGGCGAAACCGTCTCCTACACGGTTCCCAACAACTACAACTACACCATGGGCGGATATGCCGCCACCGACGACCTTGACCGCACCATGTACACCTCTGCCGACACCGGCGCTTACGGCTCCACCGGCGAAAAGTACGTCGGTCTGTTCTACTTCCTGTGGCAGGGCGAGCACGGCGACCACGGTATCTTCGACCTCCAGAAGATCATCGACGAGGTAGGCGTTGAGGCTGCCGCCTCCTCCAAGTGTGGTAAGTACGGCCCCGTGGGTGCCATGCACTGGTTCGCAGAGCCTCTGTACGGCTACTACTACGCCAACGACCAGTGGGTTCACCGCAAGCACGCCGAGCTTCTGACTCAGGCCAACATCGACTTCCTGTATTTCGACGTAACCAACGGCTTTTCCTACCTCCACAACGCCAAGAAGCTCATGCAGTGCCTCCACGAGCTGAACGAGCAGGGCTTTGATGCGCCTCAGGTGGTGTTCTACACCAACTCCAACGCCCACGGCGTTATCCGCGAGATCTACAACGGCATCTACAAGGCCAACGTATATCCCGATACCTGGTTCTGCATCAATGGCAAGCCCGTCATCATCGGTCCCATGGACGCCAACATCGACGACTACTTCACTATGAAGCAGAATCAGTGGCCCACCGAGGCCTCCAAGAAGAACGGTTGGCCTTGGATGGACTTCCAGTGGCCTTCCCGCCTGTTCAAGTCTGCCTACGACTTTGACGGTGCCGCCATCAGCGTCTCCATCGCCCAGCACAGCGGTACCGTTGCCTTCTCGGATTCCTCCCTGTACAACAACCCCACCAACCGCGGCCGTTCCTTCTGGGCCGAGAAGCGCTCCAACGATAAGATCCTGCAGCAGCGCTACGACGAGTGGAAGGCTGATCCTTCCCTGACCAACCAGGGTCTCAACTTCCAGGCACAGTTTGACCGAGCCATTAACTCGGATGCTATGTATATCCTGGTCACCGGTTGGAACGAGTGGGTTGCTCAGAGACAGGACCCCTCCCAGAGGGGCCAAGCGAACGACCATATCTGGTTCGTGGACACCTCCTCCATGGAGTTCTCCCGCGACTCCGAGATGATGCGCGGCGGTTACTTCGATAACTACTACATCCAGCTGTCCTACAACGTCCAGCGCGTCAAGGGCTCTGCTCCCGTGGTGGTGCAGGATGCCCGCAATCCCATCAATGTGACCGGCGACTTCGCCCAGTGGGATACCGTGGAGTTTACCTATCACGACGCCAAGGGCGATACTGTTGACCGCAACGCCACCGGCTTCGGCCGCACTAAGTACACCAACGACACCGGCCGTAACGACATCGTTGCCTCCAAGGTGACCGCCGACACCAAGAACGTCTACTTCTTTGTAGAGACCGCCGAGGCCATCACCGCCGCTGACAACAAATCCTCCTGGATGAAGCTCTACGTGGATATCGACAGCAACGGCAACACCGGCTGGTATGGCTACGATTTCGTCATCAACAACGAGGTCAAGGGCGATGCTGTTACCACCGTGGCTAAGTATAACGGCGCCAACGGCAAGTACAGCTTTGAGAACGTAGGCGAAGTCTCCTTCAAGGTTGACGGCAACAAGATGATGATCGCCGTTCCTCAGGAGCTGCTGGGCGTCAAGGACGCCTACAAGGAGCTCTGCTTCCAGTTCAAGTGGGCGGACAGCGACACCACCTACGACGAGATGGAAGACTTCTACATCGACGGTGACGTGGCTCCTCTGGGTCGTATGAACTACATCTTCCAGAACTACATCCCCGGTGTATCCGAGATCAAGTATCCTTGGGATACCGAGGCTCCCACCGAAGCCCCCACCGAGCCCGCTACCGAGCCTGCTACCGAGGCTGCTACCGAGGCTCCTGCCACCGAGGCTCCCTCTGAGGAGATCACCACCGAAGCAGCAAACAAGTCTTCTTCGAACAGTTGCTTCTCCGTCATGAGCTTTGCCTCTGTCGGACTGATCGCCGTTTTGGGTACAGTCCTGCTCCGCAAGCGCGAGGAGTAATACAATCCATAGTTATCAACCGCCCTCCCCTTCGGGGGAGGGCTTTTTTGAAAAGAAATATGTAAAAACCATCAAAAACTCTTGCATGTTTCGCAAAAATCATGTATAATATAGTAAAATCGCAAGGAAAGGCTGCCATCGCGCACCGGTAAGCTTTATGAAAAAGTTGATCGTTCTCTCTATACCCCTTCTCTTGGCACTGGTTTTGCTGGGAACTGTTCTCGCGTCCTTCCCCTTGGCCACGCCGACCGCCCCCTTCAATACATTTTCCTCTTCCTCGAACTATCGTCTGGATATGCTGGCAGGTAAGACCACATCGTCTCCCGTCGCCTTCTACGACTTCACCGATACCAACGTAAAAAACACTTTCTCCACCATCAGCTTCCACACCCGCACCCAAGAGGGTGAGTATACCACGCTGGAAGCCAACTGGAACGACCCCCAATGTACCCTGACTCTCCCCGAAAATGTCAAGCCTTGTGATCTGGGGTACACCCTTTTCGTGTACCGCACCACCGCCAAGCGCAAGGGTGAGTTCTTCGCCGCCCGCTCGGATAATCCCACCATGGGCACCCCCGGTACCCACGTACAGTGGAGCTGGAATTCCACGGGAGAGTGGGAGACCCTTCTGGTGGAGAATACCGCCTGGAAAAACGCCTCCCCCGACGTGACCTTCCAGGGCTTCCGCTTCGATCCTCTGGAATCCAATGTGCAGGTCGGTGAAACCATTGACTTCAAGTTCATGGCCTTCTTTACCACCCGTGAGGAGGCCGAAGCCTTCGATTTTGACGCCTACAAGGCTCTGATCACACCGCCTGAGACCGAGCCCGAAACTCTCCCCGAAACTGATCCTCCCTATGATTGGCCTGCACCCGACTACACGGAGCGGGAAACGACAAGCCTGGATTCCTACTCCGGCACGCTGACCTACACCCCCTCGGCAGATGGCAAGACCGTGACCATCTCCTATGCGGTCAATGGCGAAACCGTCAGCTACACCGTGCCCAATCAGGATAACTACCTTTTCGGCGGCTACGCGGGTGTGGATGATCTGGGTCGTCCCCTCTACGACGCCTCCGAAGTGGGATCCTACGATCCCGCCAAGCGGCAGATCGGTCTGTTCTACTTTTTGTGGCATGAGGCCGACGAGGACAGAGGCGTATTCGACCTCCAGAAGATCCTGGATGAGCTGGGTATGGAGGGCGCCGCAAACCTCAACAACGGCAAATACGGCAGCATGGGCGTTATGCACTGGTTTGCCGAGCCTCTCTACGGCTACTACTACATCACCGACGAGTGGGTTCTCCGCAAGCACGCGGAGCTGCTCACCAATGCGGGCATCGATTTCCTGTTCTTTGACGCCACCAACGGCAAAGCCTTTACCGACCGCGCCATCAAACTCATGAAGATCCTGCACGAATTCAACGAGCAGGGCTACGATGCTCCCCAAGTAGTTTTCTGCACCAACACCGACGCAAAAGACGTAGTGACCACCCTCTACAAGGAAATCTACAAGGAAAAGCTTTACGAGGACACCTGGTACAAGCTGGACGGCAAGCCCGTCATCATCGCCCCCGACGGAATTCCTTTCGCAAAGACCTTCACCGTCATACGTACCCAATGGCCCAACGAGGAGCCTCGAACAAATGCCTGGCCTTGGATGGATTTTGAGTGGCCCCAGCGGATCTATGCAACCGAGTCGGGCGCGCCCTTCGCGGTGAGCGTATCCATCGCCCAACACAGCGGTACCGTCTGCTTCTCGGATTCTTCTCTCAAGGGCAACCACACCAACCGTGGCCGCTCCTTCGTGAATCCGAACGGCGTCCTCTCCACCGATCCCGCCTTTGACAGCGTGCTGAAAGCCGCCTACGATGCATGGCTCGCGGATCCTTCCCTCTCCAATCAAGGTCTGAACTTCCAGGCTCAATGGGATCACGCCCTCTCCACCGAAGCCCCCACCATTCTGGTAACGGGCTGGAACGAGTGGCTGGCCGGCAACTGGGGCTGCTTCATTGATACTGCCTCGGTAGAATTCTCCCGCGATGCCGAAATGACTCGCGGCTACTACTTCGACAACTACTACATGCAGATGGTTGCCAATATCCAGAAGGCCAAGGGCACCGCGCCCATCGTGGTACAGGATACCCGCAAGCCCATCAATATCACGAGTAGCTTTGGTCAGTGGGAAGACATTCCCGTGACCTACACCGATCCTGCAGGAGATGCCCTGTACCGCAATTCCGACGGATTCGGCGGCAACCGCTACACCAACTACACAGGCCGCAACGATATTCTGGAAACCAAGGTAACGGCAGATACCAAGAACCTCTACGTCTACGTCAAGACGGCTTCTCCCATCACCAAATATGACCCCGATTCCGCCTGGATGCAGCTCTACGTCAACGCCGACCGTAAGACTACGGGCTGGTACGGCTACGATTTTATCATCAACGCCAAGGCTAAGGACGATTTCACCACCACCGTGGCCAAGTACAACGGTGCTGACGGCGCCTACAGTTTCGAGACCGCAGGAGAGGTTTCCTACCGCGTGGATGGCACCGAGATGATGCTGGAAATCCCCCTGTCGATGCTGGGTATCGAAGGCTATCTGGAGATAGATTTCGAATTCAAGTGGGCCGACAGCCGCAGCGTCTACGACGAGATGGAGGACTTCTACTGCGACGGTGATGCCGCTCCCCTGGGCAGAATGAATTATATTTTCCAAAATTACATCCCCAGTGTGACCAACATATCCTACCCCAACCCGGAGGATACCACTCCCGAGACAATTAGCCCTGACGAACCCGAGACCCAAGACTCTGCCGAAAACACCGCTGCAGATTCCCATCCCGAGACCGAGGTCCCTGCTTCTGCAGGTTGCGCGTCTTGGCTGAGTTTCGCTTCTGTCACAGCTTTGATCGCCGTCATACCCGTCACCCTTCCTCTGCGAAAGAAAGAAGATTGACAGTCCTACCCGCACAAATCCAATCTGAAAGCCGTACGGGCTACCCTGTCAAACCATAGGGTAGCCCGTACCAATGAAACCATCATGAATATCACATCTACTGCAATTTCAAACCTTCAATTCGGGCAGCTTACCGTTGCCAAACACGCCGATGGAACCGAGTCGCTGATCCTTTTGGGCTATCCTCTCCGTCTCTCTCCCGACGAGACTCGCTTGCTCCATGTTCTGCTGAAAGCCGAGCAAAGCTCAACAGATTCAGAAGGATATCTATCGGTAGAAACCGTCCTGGAATCCATGCGACAGGCGGTTGCAAACGAGCATCCCCTGACAGACGAAGAACGCTTGGCCATTTTCTTTGATCCTGACTATTCACTCCCCCGCATTCCCTACTCCCCCGAGCAGATCGCCATTCTGGCAGGCCGCATCAACCGCAAGGCCGTCGCCATCGGAGGGCGAAAGCTGATTCTGGGCAAAAGCCACCACGGCTATCGCATCAATCCGTATATGTAAATTAGCGATATCGAAAAGATACGAGATACAAGAAACAAACGCGAAATGCCGTATTTTTTTGCAACTCCAAACAAAAATCCTTCGTATAGCTCATCCTATACGAAGGATTTTTGTAACGATATCCGAGCAATGCTCGGACAGAAATGATTCTGTCCCTTTACTGCGCGAGTTTTTAGAGCTGTCCTCCAATTTCACATCCCCAAATTCCCTGCCAGATCCTCCGCCACAGCTCCCAAAAGCTTATGCGCTCGGCGGTCTCGGTGGCTGTGATGGTTACTTCTCCGATGGAGTGCCCCTTACAGGTATAGGATATCTTTCCTACCGCCTCCCCTGCACGGACGGGAGCAGGAAGACTTTCAGGCAGAGTCACGTTGTACTCCACAGCAGATATATCCGTTTTGGGAAGAACGGCTGTGAATCGGGGGTAATTGATTCCTATTTCATCACGCATTCCACCCGTTATGCGAAGGGGATCAAGGCGTCCGGCTTCGGCGATAAAAAGGCTGTAAGTTGCAAAGCCCCAGTCCAACAGCTTCTGCGCGGCAGAGTTGCGGATATCGCGGGATTCTGCCCCCATAATAACGCAGATCAAGGTCATCCCTTCCCGTTCGGCGGTAACCGAAATGCAGAAGCCCGCCTTGGCAGTGGAGCCTGTCTTGAGTCCGTTGCACCCGCGGTAAAAGCGCACGAGACGATTGGTGTTCGTCAGCCCGAAGGTGCCGTTTCGGATGGTGTCCATCCAGGTAGAGCTGAATTCCAGAATTTCTTTATGTTTGATTAACTCCCGGGACATGATGGCGATATCCCCCGCCGAGGTAACGTGGTTGACCGCCGTATCGTCCAAACCGTTGGTGTTCTCGAAATGGGTGGCTGTCATGCCCAACTCCTTTGCTCGCTCATTCATGCGTCGAACAAAGGCCTCCTCCGAGCCGTAGGTATGCTCCGCCAGAGCCACGGCTGCATCATTGGCAGAGGCAATGACCACACTCTTGATAAGATCGCGAGCGGTCATCTGCTCTCCCTCCTTCAGAAAAATCTGAGAGCCGCCCATGGAGGCGGCGTGAGCCGAGGCGGTCACGGTGTCCTCCCATTTCAGCATGCCCGCATCCATGCACTCCATAACCAGAAGCAGGGTCATGATCTTGGTTACTGAGGCGGGGGGCATGGCCTCGGTCGGATTCTGTTCAAACAAAACTTTCCCTGTGGAGGCCTCCATAAGCACGGCACTCTTGCAGTCAAGAGTCAGATCCGGTGCCGAAGATACCGAAATTTGGGACGGTGCTTCTGCAAACGCGGAAACATGCAGCGCTCCCGCCAGCAGACAGCAGGATAGGATCAGCGTTAGAATACGTATCTTTCGGGTAACCATGGGTATCATACCTCCCTCACTTTTAAGTGCAATGAAGCCATTGTCATGTGTTTAAATTCGGGTTTAGCGGAAAAGATTCTGTCGATTCGCTATGCGAGGGGTTTCAGAAATGCCCTGCAATTTATAATCACTTTCCGCAACAGAATATGAAGCTCGGAAGGTGTTTATGCCCCAAAGTTGCGCTGTGCTGTGCCAAAAACGCTCTTTCCCCTTGATTTCCAACAAAAAATATGCTATAATGATGCCATCAACGTGAAAGGAAGCTCACGACATGAAGCTCAAAACCGTCTACATCTGCAGCGAATGCGGTGCTCAGTCCTCCAAGTGGCTGGGGAAATGTCCCCATTGCGGGAAATGGAATACCCTTGTGGAGGAGGTCATCGACACCGCCCCCGAGGAGGCCAAGGTTCCGAAGCGTGCCTCCATGGCTGGATTGGGCGGCGAGAACAGAGCCACACGGTTCGGAGAGTTGTCCCTTCCCGCCTACATCCGCACCGACACGGGACTTTCGGAGCTGGATCGCGTGCTGGGCGGCGGTCTGGTGACAGGCTCGGTGGTGCTTCTGTCGGGTGAGCCCGGCATCGGCAAGTCCACCCTGCTCATGCAGATATCCGACGCTCTGGGGCAGAACCGCAAGGTGCTCTACGTCTCGGGCGAGGAATCCGGCGGCCAGCTCAAGCTCCGCGCCAAGCGGCTGGGGGTGACGGGCGAGCATCTGTACATCCTGACCGAGACCAATCTGGAGAACATTCTGGAGGAGACCAAGGAGATCCAGCCCGACGTCATGATCCTGGACTCCATCCAGACCATCTACTCCGACAAGGTAAACTCCGCTCCCGGCAGCGTTACCCAAGTGCGGGAATGCGCCCTGACCTTCATCAATAAGGCCAAGAGTGAGGGCATTTCCATGCTTCTGGTGGGTCACGTCAACAAGGAGGGCGGTATCGCAGGCCCCAAGGTGCTGGAGCACATGGTGGACGCGGTGCTCTACTTCGAGGGCGAGCGCCAGCAGGCCTACCGCATCATCCGCGCGGTCAAGAACCGCTACGGCTCCACCAACGAGATCGGCGTATTCGAGATGACCGGCAAGGGTCTGGAGGAGGTGGGCAATCCTTCGGAAATGCTCCTTTCCGGGCGCCCCAAGAACGTGTCGGGTAACTGCGCCCTCTGCACCATTGAGGGTACCCGCCCCCTGATCGCCGAGATCCAGGCGCTGGTAACCCCCACGGTCTTCCCCGCCCCCCGTCGGACGGGCAACGGCGTGGAGTACAACCGTATGTGCCTCATTCTGGCGGTGCTGGAAAAGCGGTTGGGGTTGAAGTTCTACCAGAACGACGTCTACATGAACGTTATCGGCGGTCTGTCCATCGGAGAGCCCGCGGCGGATCTGGCCATCGCCACCGCTCTGGTGTCCTCCCTGACCGACCGTGTGGTGCCCGACGATCTCATTATCATCGGTGAGTTGGGTCTGGCAGGGGAATGCCGCGCCGTGGCCAACCCCGAGATGCGAGTGCGTGAGGCCGCCCGCCTGGGCTTTACCCGCGCCATCGTTCCCTACCGCAACGTGGAAAAACGCCCCATCGAAGTGGAGGGTATGAAGATCATCCCCGTGAAGAGCGTGTATGAGGTGATCAAGGAGCTCAAGAGCATTGAATGATTGAAAAGAGCGTATGGGGGGAAACTTCTTACAAGAAGTTTCCCCCTATCAACAACCCCAAAAAATTATTTGAGAGCCCTTTGGGAGGAGCTTGGGGAAGTTCCAAGAACCTTTTTTCAAAAATAATTCTTAACGAAATGCAGGGGTAATTCCCTTGCACCAAAAACGAGCACGAGACCAAGATCCCGTGCTCGTTTCTGTTTATTCTTCTTCTCTTACCGCCCGTACAGCGCGTTCATGTTGCGGTACTTTTCGCGGTCAATGGTAGCGATCTGCTCGGAAGTGACGCGGTAGCGCCAGTTGCCCTCGGGCTGGCCGGGGATGTTCATACGGCAATCGGCGCCGTAGCCAAGCACGTCCTGAATGGGCAGAATGGCCAGGTCGGCGGTGGAGCGCAGAAGGGTGCGAATAACCGCCTCGTAGCTTGCGGAGGTGTTCCAATCCTCGGCAGTAAAGCCGCAGTAGTCTAGGGTACGGCGACGGGTCTCTTCGTCAGCCTCCCAGATATAGCCCAGAAGGGTGTTGTTGTCGTGGGTGCCCGTGTAGGCCACGGTGTTCTGTACGAAGTTGTGGGGCAGATGGACATTGACAGGATCGCCGTCAAAGGCGAACTGCAACACTCGCATACCGGGGAATCCGCTGTCGCGAACGAACTTCTCCAGTTCCGGCGTGGATTCGCCCAGATCCTCGGCCACGATCAAGGGACGAGTGCCCGTCTTGGCTTCAGCGGCATCCACCACGCGGTACAGCATCTCCACGAAAGCCTCGCGGGGGCCGGGCTCCCAGTGGCCTTCCCTGGCGGTGGCGGCATCGGCGGGGATGCTCCAGTAGGCCTCCAGACCGCGGAAGTGGTCGATGCGGACGCCGTCAAAGAGGGTGAGCATGTGGGTCATGCGGGCAGACCACCAGGCAAAGCCGTCGGCGGCCATTTTGTCCCAGGCGTAGAGGGGATTGCCCCAGAGCTGGCCGCCCTCGGCAAAGTAGTCGGGGGGACAGCCCGCCACGGCGGTGGGTTTACCGTCCTCGTCCAGCTGGAACTGGTCGCGGTTCGCCCAGACGTCGCAGGAGTCGTAGGCTACGTAGATGGGAATATCGCCTAAGATACGGATGCCCTTTTCGTTGGCGTAGGCGCGGACGGCGCTCCATTGCTTCATGAAGTGGTACTGGATAAACTGCCAAGCAAAATGCTCGGCTTCGTCTATGGCGTCGCTCGTCCACTCGTACCAAGGGGTATCCCCACCCACGGCGCGGCGGGCCATGAACTCGCAGAACTGCTCCAGATAGGGATTCTCGGCGGCAAATTGGGCAATCTCGGCGCGGTCAGCCTCGCCGGCGCGGGATGCGGCCAGGCGCAGGATGGGCAGGCGCGTCTTTGCCAAATGCTCAAACTCACAGGCGTAGGGAGTGGACTCGCGCACGCTGTCCAGCTCAGCAGGAGTCAGGTAGCCCTCGTCGGCTAAAATTCGGAGATCCACCAGATAGGGGTTGCCGCCAAAGGCAGAGTAGGACTTGTAGGGGGAATTGCAGTCGTCGGCCATCGTGAAAGGCAAAACCTGCCACCAGGTAAAGCCGCTGTCGGCCAGAAAATCAATAAAATCGCGGGCTTCTTTGCCGAAGCAACCGATGGAATCGCTCCCGGGGAGGGAGGTGACGTGCATAAGGACGCCGGAGGAACGGGACATGGGGAATACCTTCTTTCTTTGGTGGATTTCAAATTTGGATTTTCAGGGGAGAGAGAGTCGGGGAAAAACTTTTTGAAAGCCTCCTCGCTTTCGCTCGATGCAAGTTTGCTTTCAGCAAACATTGCGAAGTTTTTCCCCGGACCCCTTTTCAAGAACTTTCAAAAAGATATTGATAAATACCCCTTTTTGAAAGTTTTTGAGATTCCAAAGAACTTTTTTCTGCTCTGCTTGCAGAGCGAAGTTCATTTGGTGGGGGGCGAGGGGGCAAAGCCCCCTCGATAAACTGCAATTAATGCGCCTCAAACCAATTCTGTCCGATATGGGCTTCCACGTCCAGAGGCACGGAGAGCTTGACGGCGTTCTCCATCTCCTCGCAGAGGAGAGCCATGGCCGCCTCGGCATCGGTGGCAGAGGCTTCGAGGATCAGCTCGTCGTGGACTTGGAGGATGAGCTTGGCATCCAGACCGCTCTTTGCCAGTCGGTCGTGGACGCGGATCATGGCGATCTTCATGATGTCGGCGGCGGTGCCTTGGATGGGAGAATTCATGGCCACGCGCTCACCGAACTTCTTGCGCATCTTGTTGGACTCAGCCAGCTCGGGAATAAAGCGACGGCGACCCAGCTTGGTGGTGACGAATCCCTGCTCGTAGGCAGTTTTGATGACCTCGTCCAGGTAGCGGTTGATATCGGGGTAGCTGTTCAGATAGCTGTCAATATAGGATTTGGCCTCGGCGCGGGAAATATGCAGATCCTCGGAGAGAGAATGCTCGCCCATGCCGTACATGATGCCGAAATTGATGGCCTTGGCCTTCTTGCGTAGCTCCACGGTGACGTGATCCTTGTCCACGCCGAAGACGCGGGAGGCGGTGTCGGTGTGGATGTCAAAGCCCGAGACAAAGGCCTCCCGCATGGCGGTGTCTCCCGCGATGTCGGCCAAAAGTCTCAACTCGATCTGAGAGTAGTCGGCGTCGATGAGAACGCGACCCTCGGCGGTGGGGATGAAGAATTTCCGCAGTTCCCTGCCCAGCTCGGTGCGGATGGGGATGTTCTGCAGGTTGGGCTCAGCGGAGGACAGACGACCCGTGGCGGTGCCCGTCTGCTTGAAGGTGGTATGCACCAGACCCGCCTCGTCGGCGACCTTCAGGAGTCCGTCCACGTAGGTGGATTTCAGCTTGGTGACCTGGCGGTATTCCAAAATATCCTCAATGATGGGGTGATACTTTTTCAGCTTTTCCAGCACCTCGGCAGAGGTGGAGTAGCCCGTCTTGGTCTTCTTGTCCGTAGGGAGCATGAGAGTCTCGAACAGGATCCCCCCCAACTGCTTGGCGGAATTGATGTTGAAGGGCTTGCCCGCGTAGGTGAAGATGCGGGTCTCCAGATCGGCGGCGTAGGTGTCCAGCACAAGGCCGTACTTGTGGATAGAATCACGATCCACCTTAAATCCGATGCGTTCCATGTCGAACAGCACGGCGGCCAGGGGCATTTCCATATCGCGGAACACACTCATCTGCGCCGTCTTCTCCAGCTCGGCGGTGAGGGTGTCGCAGAGAGGCTCAAAACAACGGATGGCCTCGGTGGGAGGAGTGCTGCCCAGATAGGTCACCGCGATGCGGTCGAGATCGAAGTTGCCCATGCCCGAATTGAGAGCGTAGGCCGCCAGCATGATATCAAAATCTACGGCGGAAAAGGGAATTCCGTCGGCGTTCAGGCGGTGGTAGAGATTCTTTGCGTCGTGGGTGATGAAAGTGTTGCCCTCGGCACTGAGGAACGCGGTGATGGCGGCTGTATCCTCGGCGGGGCAGGTGTAAAGCTTCCCTTCCTTGCAGAGGGTCAGAACGCCATCTTCATAGGTCACGGCGTAGCGGCCGCGGGAGAGGGTGGCGAGATCGGAGGAGGTGATCGCCGCGGTGGATTCGGTCACAACCACAGTTGCCTCCGTAGGGGCAGGCATCCCGAGCGCCACGGCTTCCCCCGTAGGGACAGGCGTCCTCGACTGTCCGTCCAAACCCGTCTCCTCGGCAAGCCCAAACCGCTTGATGAAGCCCGAGAACTCGTACCGAATGAACAGCTCACGGGCGCGGACTTTGTCCATGGGATTCGTACGAACGTCCTCCAAGGTCAGCCCCAAGGGCACCTCGCGGTAGATGCGGGCGAGGGTCTGGGACAGGCAGGCGCACTCCTTGCCTTCAGTGAGCTTTTTGCGCACCGTGGGGGAGTGCTTGGCGGTCTCCAGCTGGTCGTAGATGCCGTCCAGAGAGCCGAATTCCGAGATGAGCTTGAGGGCGGTCTTCTCGCCGATGCCGGGCACGCCGGGGATGTTGTCGGAGCTGTCGCCCATGAGGGCTTTCACATCCACGAACTGATCGGGACGGACACCGTATTTTTCCATGAAAGCGGCCTCGTCGGTATCGGTGGTAGCCGCGTTCCCCGCCAGCAGGACGTGGACGCGGGGAGAAATGAGCTGGAGGGAGTCCTTATCTCCCGTCAGAAGGTAGGCCATGCAGTCCTCGGGGTCGGCCTCGGCCATGGCGGCGAGGGTGCCCAGAATGTCGTCGGCCTCATAGCCTTCCATGTCCAGAATGTGCAGACCCAGCATCTCGGCAAACTCCCGAGAGACCGGCATCTGGGCGCGGAGCTCGTCGGGCATGGCGTGGCGGCCTGCCTTGTAGGCGTCGTACATTTGATGACGGAAGGTGGGGGCTTTCAGATCGTAGGCGATGGCGGCGTAGTCGGGCTTCAGCGCCTCCAGTTCGCGGGAGATGACGTTGACCAGACCATACAGGGCATTGGTGGGGAAACCGTCCTTGGTAGTCAGCAAGCGAATGCCGTAGAAGGAGCGGTTGAGGATGCTGTTGCCGTCTATGCAGAGGAGCTTTTTCATGGTGGGACTCCGTTTCTTTGAATATAGGGTACGATTCTATTATTATACCATTTTATTAAAGAAAAGTCAAGAGATGCGTGAGATTTTGGTAACAAACACAAAAATCAATCGCATAATCGCTGCATCACCCTTGACTTCCCGCCATATTCATGCTATAATATACAAAATTCCAAGCCCCGCTTCGGCGGCGGTAAAACGTGTAAGGAGAGCAATATGATCACCACCACAATTCAGCAGTTAAGAGATCCTTTCATCGTCGTTGAGAACGGCGTTTACTACGCATACGGAACAGGCTGGCATTGCTACAAGAACGACAGCAGAAACCTGCAAGGCCCTTGGGTCGATCTGGGCAAGGTAGCCTCGGTGGCCGACAACGCCCGCGACGGAGGAAGCCATTGGGCACCCGAGGTACATAAGTACGGCGACGCTTTCTACATGTTTACCACCTACTACAATCCCATCACGAGTCACCGCGGATGCACCATCCTGAAATCTGCTTCTCCCGAGGGCCCTTTTGTTGAGATCACGAATGGTCACATCACCCCCGCCGACTGGGACGCCATCGACGGCACGTTGTATATTGATCCCGAGGGTCAGCCCTGGATGGTCTTCGTTCATGAGTGGACTTGTATGCCGGGGAATATCGGCTCCTTTGCCGCCGCCAAACTCTCTGCAGACTTCACTCACTTCATTTCCGAGCCCATTGAGCTTTTCAAGGCCAAGGATCCTGTTTGGGCTGTGGCAGGCGTTACCGACGGTTGCTTCCTGTACACCACCCGAGAGGGGGAGCTTCTCATGCTGTGGTCGAATTTCGACGCCCACGGCTACACCTTGGCCATCGCGAGAAGTACCAACGGACGTCTTGACGGCGAGTGGATCCACGACGAGGAGCCCTTCTACTCCAAGTCTATGACGGGAGAGTACGACGGTGGCCACGGCATGATCTTCACCGACGTGGACGGGCACATGTATATTTCCTTCCACTCCCCCAATACCCCCGTGGGTGATCGCAAGGAGACCCCCGTATTTTTGGCTATCAAGGAAGAGGACGGCAGACTGGTCTGGGACGAGTGATGGTCTCGGTTGAATCGATATCCGAATCACAAAAAAGGTGTCCACCCACAGGTTGGACACCTTTTTTCTATACGGGGAAAGCGTTATTCCTCGTCCTTCTTCCCGCCGATCTTGCTGAGCACCAGCACAGCCAGGATGATGACGCAGGTCACCAGGAAAATACCCAGCATACCCATACCCATGATGGGCAGGGTCTCTCCCAGGGTAGCGGGGAAAAAGCCAAAGGTAGTCTTGGGGCCTTCGTCGGTTACGATCTCGGTTTCGGGAGCTATAATCTCTACCCCTTCCTCGTCGGTCTCGACGGCGGTATCCGCAGCAGTAGCGGCCTCCTCGGCGGTATCCGAGGCCATGACGCACAGGGGCAAAGCAAAGACCATCAGGAGGGTCAAAAGTACAGCAAAGATTTTTTTCATGTTGTTTCCCTCCTTTCATTAACCGATAAGGTTGAGGATGAGACCGCCCGCGATAACCGACGCGATCTGACCCGACACGTTAACACCGATGGCGTGCATGAGCAGGAAGTTGGAGTTATCGGCCTCCAGACCCATCTTATGCACCACGCGGGCAGACATGGGGAATGCCGAGATACCCGCGGCACCGATCATGGGGTTGATCTTCTTGTCCTTGGGAAGGAACACGTTGAGCAACTTGGCAAACAGCACGCCGCCTGCGGTGTCGAACATAAATGCGAACAGACCCAGACCGATGATGAGCAGAGTCTCCCAGGTCAGGAAGTACTCGGCCTGCATCTTGGTGGCGATGGTGATACCCAAAAACAGGGTAACCAGGTTGGCCAGCACCTTCTGGGCGGTCTCGGAAAGGCTGTTCAGCACGCCGCACTCGCGGATGAGGTTACCGAACATGAGGAAGCCGATCAGGGGCGCGCTCTTGGGGGAGACCAGACCCGTGATGACGGTGATGACGATGGGGAACAGGACCTTGGTGCGCTGGGACACGTTGATGTCCTTGTTGGTCATGCGGATCATACGCTCGTTCTTGGTGGTCAGGAGCTTGATCACAGGAGGCTGTACGATAGGCACCAGAGCCATGTAGGAGTAGGCGGCCACCATGATGGCGCCCATGTACTTGGAGCCGAAGTAGTTGGCCACGAAGATGGAGGTGGGGCCGTCTGCCGCGCCAATGATGGCGATGGAAGCGGCGTCCTTCAGGTCAAAGCCCACCAGGTTGGCCAGACACAGGGTAAAGAAGATACCGAACTGGGCGGCCGCGCCGAAGATCATGAGCTTGGGGTTGGAGAGCAGGGGGCCAAAGTCGATCATGGCACCGATGCCGATGAACAGAAGCAGGGGGAACAGCTCGTTGGCAATACCTGCATTGAAGAGCACATCGATGGGACCCTCCTCAAGCACGCCATCTACCCACTGGTTGACGGCGCCGGAGTTGGGCAGGTTGACCAGGATGGCACCGAAGCCCATAGGCAGAAGCAGGGTGGGTTCCATGTCCTTCTTGATGGCCAGGTAGATGAGCACACCGCCGATGATCCACATGATGATCAGCTTGATGTCCGCGATCCCGGCCACATTGGAAAACAGGCTTCCCAGTTGTTGGAAGAAATTCACGTCGTTTTACCTCTCTTTTCTTTTTTGAAAATAGCCGATTGCGAAATAAAAAGACTTTTACCGAAAGCCAAAAAAGCAGTTCGGTAAAAGTCTTGCTATTTCATTCCCGCGCGGGTCACAGACCGTACTGACGCGCAGAAAACGGCCAAGGCCGTCAGCTACTCCCTTTTACAATTGTATATTGTAACACAGTTCACTTTATTTGTAAAGGGGTTTTTGAATTTTTTTCGGAAAGATTTTCAAATTAGAGTTTGTCGGGCAGGGGTTTGACCCGGTTGGCGGTTTATTATGTACTTTTCTTTCCTTGTCGAAAGAAAAGTACCAAAAGAACGCCACTTAAGGGATGCACCCACGGTGCCTCCCTTAAGAAACCCACCACCTGATCTGCGCGACACTTTCGCCTAAGCGAAAGGCTTCATTCATTTTGCATTTTGCACTTTGCATTTTGCATTTCGGGCTCCGCCCGATAACCCCCAGCTCACCCCTCAAATCTTTCCCCGATCTCCTTGAGAAGCTGACGGATGGGCAGCTGCTGGGGGCAGATCTCCTCGCACATACCGCACTCGATGCAGTCGGCGGGCTTGCCACCCTTGGAGGTCACCCAGTCGTAGTGGCCTCGGGCATCCTCGGTGTTGAAGCGGCGAGCCTTATTCTCGGAACCAAACAAACCGGGGATATGGATGTGCATGGGGCAACGGTCGCCGTCCACGCAGTACTTGCAGGAGGTACAGGGGATGGTGGGGATGGCACGGATGATGTCAGCCACCGAATAGACGGCCTTGTATTCCTCCTCGGTAAAGGGGGTAAAGTCCTTCATGGACTTGATGTTATCGGTCATCTGCTCCATATTGCTCATACCCGACAGCACCATAAAGACCTTGTCGAAGGAGGCGGCGTAGCGGATGGCGTAGCCCGCAGGGGAATACTCACCCAAGCCCTTCATGACCTCCATCCCTGCCTCGGGAAGATTGACCAGACTGCCGCCTCGGACAGGCTCCATGACGATGACGGGCTTACCGTACTTCACGCAGACCTCATAGCAGAGACGGGACTGGACATGGGCATCCTCATAATCCAGATAGTTGAACTGGAGCTGCACCACCTCGATGGCGGGCTGCTCGGAAAGGATCTTCTCCAGTGTCTCGGCGGTGTCGT
>JAZRIF010000196.1:0-10786 GCA_045645165.1 Eubacteriales bacterium | reverse complement strand
TGACCGGCAACGCAATGATCATCGATACCCCCGAGAACCGTCCTCTCGCTCAGTATCCCCGCAACATCATCAAGGCTGCCGTGGAGCACATGAAGAAGAGCGGTGTAGCCGACGAGATGACGATCCTGCCCGAGTTCGAGTTCTACCTCTTCGATAACGTAGGCTGGGAGGTCAGCGGCCGCGAGATCTCTGCCACCGTGGATGCTCAGCAGTCCTACTGGAACAGCGCCACCGAGGGTCTCGGCGTGGTCGTCCCCAAGCAGAAGAACTACCACATCGCCAAGCCCTTCGACATTTCCTACGAGTGCCGCAGTGAGATGTGCATGCTCATGAAGGATATGGGCATTGAGATCAACTACCACCATCCCGAGGTGGCCGCATCGGGTCAGTTCGAGATCGAGCCCCAGCTGGGTGAGATTATCCACATGGCCGACGCCACCATGCAGATCAAGTATATCATCCACAACACCGCCTTGAAGTACGGCAAGACCGCCACCTTCATGCCCAAGCCCATCTACGGCGAGGCGGGCAGCGGTATGCACGTCCACATGCTCCTGTTCAAGGACGGTCAGCCTGTGTTCTCGGATGACAACGGTTACGCTCACCTGTCCGAGACGGCTCACTACTTCATGGGCGGACTCCTCAAGCACATCGCCTCCCTGTGCGCCCTGACCAACCCCTCCACCAACTCCTTCAAGCGTCTGGTGCCCGGCTTTGAGGCTCCCGTTACCGTGGGCTACGCCACCTCCAACCGTAGTGCGGTCATCCGTATCCCCGCCTACGCCAAGAGCCCCGACAAGCGCCGCTTCGAGCTCCGTAACCCCGACGCCACCTGCAACCCCTACTTCTGCTACGCCGCTATCCTCATGGCAGGTCTGGACGGCGTGAAGAACAAGATCGATCCCCACGCCGAGGGCTGGGGTCCCTATGACTTCAACCTCTACCACCTCTCCGACGAGGAGAAGGCCAAGCTCAAGGGTCTGCCTACCTCTCTGAACGAGGCTCTGGATGCCCTGGAGGCCGACCACGACTACCTGACCGCCGGCGGCGTGTTCCCCGAGGAGCTCTTGAAGAACTTTGTCAAGGCAAAGCGTGCCGAGTGCGCCGAGCTTGCGAAGATTCCTCATCCCGCTGAGTTCGATAAGTATTACAATCTGTAAGAAAGACAGGGGCGTACCGCACAGGTGCGCCCCTATTTCAAAGAAAGGTGAACGTCATGGCGAAAAACCAAAAGAAAAAATCCCGTAATAAGGGGCACAAAGCCGAGCCCTCCACATGGGTCATTACGGTGGTGTTTATGGTACTGGCCTGCGCGCTGGGGATATTTTTGCCACACCGTATTGCGGTGCTGTTGAGTGCGGCTCTGGGTGCCCTCTCCATTTTCGCAATTGTTGCGGCCATCAAAGGGAAGGAAAACTCACGGATCGTTTCGTGGGGCGTATCCTTCGGCTTTGTCGGCGGTCTTGCGTCCTTTATAGGCTTCGTTTATACCGTGAGTGCGTATTCCTTTTACAAGGAGCCTTTTATCCCCTTCTGGGAAATATCCCTCGTCCTTGGCTTGGCTGTCAGTATTTTCGTGACGGTCAAGTGGGTGTGGAAGAACATCGGTGTCGGCTGGAGGATCGGTAGCATCGCTTTAGGTACGTTTTTGGTGTTCTTTCTGTGCTGGATCTCTCTCTGTCATCTGAACTATTTGCTGGATTTCCAGCCCCCCGCACAAAAGCAGGCGGTCATTGAGGAAAAGGACATCATCCGCCATAGAAAATCCCCCGACTCCTACGAATTTCAAATGACTCTGGACGGCGAGACCTTCGATCTGGAGGTGGGAGGGCGAGAGTACAACCGATATGAGGTGGGAGATACCTACACCTTCAAGGAGTACAAGGGTGCCTTCGGCAAGCCCTTCTACATGGCGGAAGATTAGAGAATTGCATAACAAAACGACCCGACGGAAAATTTCCGTCGGGTTTTTCGTGGGTATGGAGGGGAGAGAAGGGAAGCGTCAGATTTTCTCGAACCGTTCCACCTTGGCATCGGGATCTACCTCCAGCTCCTCGCTGTACTGAACCAGTTCCACCGCGCATCCCGCGCCAATGGCCACAACGCGTCCTACGACGGTGGGGACCTTTACACATTCCAGCGCGATCACGTCGCCCTCCACCAGCTCGCTGACCGTGAGATCCGAGCCGCCGCCGTTGACCAGACGGGAGAAGAGGGGCAGCCGCCACTTTTTGGGCTTCTCGCTCTTGCGGAGATATACGCGGATCTCGCCGCCGCCGATGGAGCCTACCGTACTGTGGGCATGGCCATCCATGGAGATGTCCACCGTCTCAGCGTTCAGCAGTCCCCCACACTGGATCGCCCCTGCGGAGCGGAATTCCTCGGCTTCGATGCCCTTTTCTGCCCGCAGAACGCCCGCGCAGTGCAGGACGGAGGCCTTGACGGCACCGCCCACGGAGGCCGCACCGGCGATTTTGGCGGAGTCCTTCACGGTAAGATCACCGCCGATATGCGCTGAGCCGCTGACCGACAGGGCGTTTGCCGTCATATTTCCCTCGACGTGGGCAGAGCCTGAGACACGGACGTCTTCGGTGCACTCCAGAGAGCCTGCGCAACGGGCCGAGCCCGAACTTGAAAAGGCGGTACAGCGGACGTTTCCGTCCAGTATGCCGCTTCCGCTTACTGAAATTTTCTCGTTGTATTCACCTGCGGGAATGTGCCCGCTACCCGAAATATTCATATGATCCTCCCGTTTTATGATTCTTTCTGTGCCGAGATGTCTCGGATCACCGAGAGCAGATCGGTTTTGGTTCCGTTTTTGTTCACGAAGGATGCCTCACGGATATCCTTCATGCGAAAGACTTTTTCTCCGAATTCCGTCTGCAGTATGAGAAATTCATCATTCCGCGCCTCCCCCGACAGCTCTCGCGCCAGCTCGTCCAGCAGGACGTCGTCCTTCTTGGCGAGGATGGTCTCTATCCGCTCACAGATGAGTACTTCGGGAAAGAAGGTTTCCTGCCCCGTGACGGCGGAGCGCTTGATGAACCACTCGTCGGGAATGAGTCCCTTGCGCTTCCAACGGTACAAAGCGCCGTAGGATATGCTGTAGCGAGTGAGCAGGTCCTTTTTGGAGATCAGCTTTTCGTCTCCCATGGGATCACCTCCTTGTAACATTGTTACGGTGATAGTATAGCATAACATTGTTACGTTGTCAAGAGGGGGAGAAGATATTTTGGAAAATATTTCAAATTTGGGGGTGCAGGGGCAAAGCCCCTGGACGATAACCTCCGATTTTCCTTTCTTCCACTTCTACAAGAACGACCCGACGGAGGCAAATCCGTCGGGTCGTTATCTATTCTTATTCTTCTACGCTGTACGCGCACCACTTGCCGTTTGTGAAGTCGGGGAACGCCACGGGGGCGCCGCCCTTGGCGATGGATTCCTCGGACAGGGTCGAGACCGCCATCCAGGCTACCGCGTCGTAGACGTCGATGGGGCAGGGCTTACCGAGGCGCACGCACTCGATGAACTCGTCGTACACCAGACCGTCCATGCCGCCGTGGCCGCCGCGGATGCCGTTGGTGAGGTAGTCCACCCAGACAGGGTGACGGTACTTCTCAAAGTAGCGGCCCTGATTGTTCCACTCGGGAGACCAGTCCCAATGATCCTTGCCCGCCATATCGGTGTCAATGAAGAAGGAGCGGGTGTCCTCCTGGTACATACCCTTGGTGCCCTGCACCGTGAAGCCACGGCTGTAGGGGCGGGGGAGGGAGGTATCCAGATGGAGGGTGATGGTCTCTCCGCGGGCGCACTTGATGACCGTCGTAACGACGTCGCCCTGGGCGAACTTGGCGGTGGCCAGTTCCTTGTTGGCACTCGGGTGATTCTTGGCGAACTCGTTAAGTCCCGCCGACTTGGAGGCTACCGACACCAGAGACAGGAAGCGGTTGCCGCGGTTGATATCCAGGATCTGGGCGATGGGGCCCAGCTCGTGGGTGGGGTAGTTTTCGCAGTTGCGGGTCAGGTAGTTGCGGAGGCGATAGTGGCGGTTCTCCTTACCGAACACGATCTCGTCCCGCAGGTCGTGGCGGTAGCCGCCCTCGCAGTGGACAACCTCACCGAACAGCCCTTGACTCACCATGTGCATAACTGCCATCTCGGCCTCGCCGTAGCAGCAGTTCTCCAGGAACATGAAGGGAGTCCCCGTCTTTTCATAGGTGTGGACGAGCTGCCAGCAGTCGTCGATGGAGTAGGCGCCGCCCACCTCCATGCCCACGGCCACGCCATGCTCCATGGCGTAGATGGCGATGGGGAAATGGGACTCCCAGGCGCTCATGATCAGCACAGCGTCCACGTCGTCGCGGTCGATGACCTCGCGGTAGTCGGTGGAGGTGAAGGGTCGATTTCCTTCGCCGTACACTCGCTCTGCGGCATCGGCGGCGCGGGTCACGCGATCCTCGTAAATATCGCAGACAGCGGTGATCTTCACGTTGTCCATATGTAAAAGAAGTGCCTCCAGCATGGAGTAGCCGCGGGCTCCCAGGCCAATGGCGGCGGTTCTGACTTGATTCATGATCTTTTCCGTCCTTTTGGATGTGATTTGTCACCATCATTGTACTATAAAAGGGATGATTTGTCAAGAGGGGAAAAGAAAATCATGGATCGGTATTCAAATTTGGGTTTATCGAGGGGGCTTTGCCCCCTCGCCCCCCACCAAAGAACTTTTTGAAAAAAGTTCTTTGGAATCTCAAAAACTTTCAAAAAAATTGATAAATAATTCTTTTTTTGAAAGTTTTAGGAAGTCCAGAAACCCTTTTCCAAAAGGGTTTCTGGTGGGGTCCAGGGGTGAAACCCCTGCTCGATAAACCCCGATTTATCTCTCCTCCACCCGTATGGCGATGGCTGACAGGTCATCCTCGGATCCGGCGGTGAGGGCACGTTTGATGATATCCATACGCAAAGAGTCCATGCTGAGGGGCATGGGGGAGGAGAGGAGATCCATGAGCCAGGGGCATTCGTCATTGCCCAGAGTAATGCCGTCACTGACCATGACCACCACGTCGCCGGGATGGGTGCGGAAGCGCAGGAGCTCGTGGGGGGTATCCGATAGGATCCCAATGGGCATGGTGGGGGCACGAAGCTTGTAGACTTTACCCTCCCGCACCACGTAGGTCGGGGCGGCGCCGTTCTTGGCGAATACAGCTTGTCCATCCATAAGATCCAGCTCCATAAGGTCCACGGTGGCCGAACATTCGTCGCCTGCTCCTGTGTTTTTGGAGCGAACGTAGGTATCCAACATCCGCAGGGAAATATCGACTTTGTTGCCCGCCATGAGCATTTTTTCAAGGAACATGGCGCAGATATCCGAGGTCAGGGAAGCATCCTCCCCCGCTCCCATACCATCGCTGATGAGGGCATAGAAGTAGGCATTGTCGGTTTTGAACAGGGCGATGTGATCCCCGCAGACAGCGGGTGGCTGGTATTCTCCCGCGGGGGTTTCGTGAGTCAGAGGCGGGGGCAGGGAAGCTCCGGCCGGATGCTCCGCAGGAACGGTACTCCCCGCATAGGCGGCGGTGAGTCGCGCTTCGGAGTATAGGGTCATGACGGTGCCGCGATCTTCTTCCTCAAAGGTGGGAGGTGTCAGCTTTCCGCCGCATATGGATTCCAGTTGTTCTTGCACCTTGCCCGGGGCGCTTGTGATTTTCTCAAATCCCATCCCTCGTACGATGACCCTCTGGCGGCGGCTGCTTTGTTTTCCGCTCACTACGACTCCCTGAACCGTTACCCCCAGTTCGGTCAGGTATTCGTAGATGGCGTCGGCGGCTTCTCGGTTACAGGTGAAATTTTGCAGTTCCTGCCGCTCCTCCTCCAAGGCATCGGTGAGCAATGTGGCGATGGCGGCGTAATCGGCGGCAAAGACTTCGGTTTTCTCACTGCGCAGCAGGTTTTCGGTCATACGTGCACAGCGACCGTTGATGTCGGTCACCAACGCTTCCATGTGGGGGCAAAAATCCTGCAGAGTATCGGGAAGAAGGGATGCGCAGGCTTTTCCTCTTCCGTGAAGCTGGGCAGCCAACCGTGCTTGTGCCTCCAGCGTGCGATCGTATTCGGCGCCCCAGCACACGTCACGATTCCGACAGCGGGCGCATTGTTTGCCAAAGCTTTCGTCGCAAATGCGGCGCAGATCCAGCATCCGCGGCCGTTTGAGGCGGTTGGATAGTCCGTAAAAGCGCTTGGAAAGGGACTCAAAGGCGTCAGCTAAGGCCTGCATTCGCATCTGACGCGTGTGTGCGTTGGCTTCCAGCGAGAGGGCTGAGGACAGAAGATCGGTGATGTCCTGGAGATCGGTATTCTTTTCTTGGCGGCTCTCGGTGGCGGGAAGGGCGTTCCACAGGCGGTGAAACAAAAAGTAGAGGGGGGGAGTCAGTAGGATCGCGGGCAAGATAGGGAGCAGAACCGTGACGCCCTCTACGGCCAGGCACCAGAGTCCGCCGATCGCACAGCCGCCAATAACACCTGCCCGTTTGGACATACTTTGCAGGAGGGCACAGCCGCCTCCGCATAGGATAAAGACGGGAGAGAGCGCCGGAGATGCGGCCATGCCGCAGATTACTCCCGCGGTCACTCCGGCGATTCCGCCCAGGCGCAAGGAGGTGGTCAGGGTCAGGAGTAATCCCAACAGTGTGGAGAGGGATATGGTCAGGTAAGGCGTTCCCAGCGAGGGAGAAAAGCGCTTTGCGGCGAAGACGGTACATCCCAGGAGAAAGCAGACAGAGCACAGCGGCAAGGCATGAAACCGCTTGGCAACCGATTCAGCGGGGCTCGGCTTTTTTTGTGTTTGGGTGCGCGTCTTCCCTCCCATGGGATCGGGGGAAAAGAGCAGGGTCATACCTGCCTCGCCGAAGCAGGATATGAACAGGAAGGTAGCGATCGGGGTCAGGATCAGCAAGCTCAGAGCGGCCAGAAGATCGTATATATGGAAGCCACCGATGATCAGACCGAATATCCCTCCGGTCAAACCGCAGACTGCCGCGGTCAGCATCCGCAGGAAGGGATGCTCCCAGAACAGACGGGGATGAAAATCCGATGCGGGTGTGGAGGTGCTTTCCGAGGTGGGCTTTTCCTCGGAAATGTCAGCTCCCGGGTAATAGTCGGCGGTCTCTTCGTAGGCTTCGGCTTGGGTCATCCATCCGACGTTGCGTCGGAACGAGCGAAAGCAAAGCCGCAGGTAGGTACGTCCCCTGCAGGGACGGCCGTCCGGCAGAGTCGGGGGATCCACGAAAAAACGTATAGTCAGCCGCAGGATCACGCAGAGAAGGTATACGCCTGTCCAAGTCCATCCGGGCAGACCTACAGGGAACAGAGCGGCAGAGAGGAGGAGACCTCCCAGTATGTACCACGTATAGGAGGAGGCGGCCGAAAGTAAGGCCAATCCCAAAGGGGTCGTGCCTGCAAGGAGGGAGCTTGACCCTAAGAGAAAAGCGGCGCCGCCGAGTAGGATTCCTCGTGAGAGGCGGGCGAGCAGGACGTATGGCTTCTTGCGTTCGGTCGGAGAGGCGGCAGAAGCGGAGGATGTATGAAGGGGGGGATCTATGGGGGAGCGACGGTGGTTTGTCATGGCGGTCTCCTTTTTGCGATGTGTTTTTTAGCCGTTTTTTCTTTTGCACTGTCTTTTTTTTCATTATACTCCATAAAGCCGAAGCATTCTGTCGCAACCCGTCGCCCGTCAAAAAAATTTTCGGGATATGTTTATGGGGGCTCCCCCTGCCGATAAATCCCAATTTAAAGAGAATGGAAGTTTTGGATATGGAAAAAATGTAAACTTATGAAAAGCTACTGGACAATTCCCATGTTTTGTGGTATACTAAACACAAGTATTGAAATCGTTTGTCGGAGGTTTTCCATGTCTCATTCAACCGCCCATAGCCGCTACCGCTTCAGCATCCTCCGCATTCTGCTTTGCGGCGCATTGCTGTCGACATTGGTGGCGGTCAGCCTATACGTATACCATACCGCCTTTACCTTTTACCACGCCCGTCTGATTGAGGAGGAAAGTAAGACTTTTGCCTGGTTTACCAAACAGATCGGGTTTTCCCTTCCCTTTATTTTGATCTGTCTGTTCCAGTTCATGGTCTACCATAAGCACGACCGCCGCGACGGGGTTGCCCGTCGGGAAATGTTCTGGGAGATAGTCGTCGTCACCGTGCTGACCTATGGTGTACTGCTTCCGTATCTGTCCGATATCAGCGAGGCTTTGTACACCAACGCGCTGGCTGCCGGGGTGGAAATTCCCAAGACCGACGGTAAGGTGGAGATAACTTTGCTCATGGAACTGCATGAGTGGTTCATTCGGTTGACGATTCCCTTGGCTGCGCTTATGGGATTCCATGCTGTCCGCGCTCGTCGGGAGATCCGATTCCCCGAATCCGAAACTCTCGCAGAGCCTGTTTTGACGGTAGAGGAATACGAGGCGCGCAAGGCTGCCGCCGCTCAAGCAAAGACCCTCGCGGACGAGCAGGCGAAGCCCGAGGTTTCTCACGAACCTGCGAACGAAGAAAGCGAGGAAGCGGTTCGTGAATAAGAAGAAACTGCTGACAGGTATTGGTCTGACGGCAGGAGGCGTGCTTCTGAGCGCCGCAACTCTGTATACCGAGATCATGACCTCAGTCGTGGCGCGCCGCCGATCCCCGTTGACCGATGCCATCGTGGCCGCTGCGACGGGCAATTTTGAGGATACCATGGATGCCTCGCTCAAGGAAAAGGCAATCGCGTTGCGAGAAATTCCTTTGGAGCAGGTGGAGATCCGATCCCATGACGGTTACGTTCTCCGCGCCCGCTGGTATCCTGCGGAAGGAGCCAAACGCACAATATTGTTGGCTCACGGTTGGCACGGAAGCTGGAACATGGACTTTTCTGCCAGCGCACCTTACCTGCACGAGCACGATTGCAATCTGTTGCTCATTGATCAGCGGTGCCACGGAGACAGCGGCGGAGACCTCATTTCCTACGGCATTGAGGAGTGCCGTGATGTACACGCCTGGGTGACTTGGCTGGAGGAGAATCATCCCGGATTCCCCATCTATTTGTGCGGCGTTTCCATGGGTGCCGCTACCGTGCTTATGGCCTCCACCCCCGAAATGGCAGGACGAATCACCGCAACCATTGCCGATTGTGGCTATTCCACCCCCGATGAGATCATAAAACTGACGATAGGGAAGACTCTGGAAGGGATGGCGGCACCGACTCTGGCGGCGGTCAATCTTAACTGCAAGTTGCGGGGCGGCTTTACCTTCAAAAAATCCTCGCCCATTGAGGTCATGGCGCAGAATACCGACATTCCGTGTCTGTTCATTCACGGAGATGCCGATGATTTCGTGCCTGTTCGCATGAGTCTGGAGAATTTTTACGCTTGCCGCGCTCCCAAAGAGCTGTTCGTTGTCCACGGCGCGGGACACGGACTCAGCTTTATCGTGGATGCCGAGGGCTATCAGAGAAAAATCTTGGACTTCTTTGCAGCCTGGGATGATCGATTGCCCCGCCCCGAGGTCCCGAAAAAGAAAAGACTCTTCTCCAAAAGGAAAGAGACTTGCAAGAATTCTGCTGTATGAAAAAATCCCCCGATACGCGGTTCGAAAAGCCGTATCGGGGGATTTTTGATGGTGCGGTTACCGGATTCGGAGGCGTTTGGGGTCGATGACCGTATGCAGTAGGATGCGGAAGTCTTCCTCGGTGCCCTCGGTGAAGCCGTCCTTTGCGACGATGTGGGCGGCGCTGGGAGCGATGTAGAGGTAGAAGGCGTGCTCGGATTCGGTGACCTTTTGGATGGCAGCGTAGCGATTATCGCTGTGGTTGGTGCTTTGGTCGGAGACCGTGGTTTCGGTAAACGACTCCTCAAAAAAATCGTAATCCACAACGCTGTGCTGATCGGCACGCTTACGGATCGCGCGCTTGAGCTGTATGGGGGTAATGATCAGACGGAGCGCGACGAGTATCAGGAGGAGGAAGAGTGTGACGATCGTAGAGGGCTTGGGGAGCGCCTCCCGATTCAGAATGAACAGGAAACCGAACAAAAACAGTGCAAAGAGGAGAAGTGCTCCTAAGATCGCCCATAGAACGGTCAAAACGCACTTGATGACCCGCTGATGTTGGCGGTTGAATTCCAAAAGAGTCTCGTAGGTGAAAGCGGTTTGGTTTTTGATTTCCACGGTTTTTCTCCTTTCAAAAGGGGGTACACTATATAAGACACCAAAAGATGGCGGAATCTTACAGGATTTGCGAAAAAAGTTGAAAAATTCAAATTTGGGCTTGCAGTGCAGGGGTTTCACCCCTGCACCCCACCAAGAACCTTTTTGAAAAAAGGTTCTTGGATCTCCAAAAACTTTCAAAAAGGGTTATTTATCAATATCTTTTTTAAAAGTTCTTGAAAAGGGGTCTGGGGAAAAACTTCTTTCAAGAAGTTTTTCCCCGGGCGTTCGTTCGCTCCCCGATAAACTGCAAATTCCGCTTTCATTATACCATACTTCCCACAGCCTGTCAACACTCCTACAAGAAAAGCCACCCCGTTGAACTGAACCCGTAAAAACGGACATTGAAATAAAAAGCCTCTTGTGGTAGAATAGAGATATCTACCACAGGAGGTTTTTTGGCATGGGAAGCAGAAAAGGTCAAAAACATTACACAGAAGAGATCAAGCAAATAGTTGTAGCTAAACAACGAGAAGGAGAGTCTGTCCATTCGTTGAGCCGGAAATATGGCATCAGCAGATACTCAATACAATCGTGGTGCG
>JAZRIF010000195.1:0-10607 GCA_045645165.1 Eubacteriales bacterium | reverse complement strand
GGATCTCCAAAAACTTTCAAAAAGGATTATTTATCAATATTTTTTTGAAAGTTCTTGAAAAGGGGTCTGGGGAAAAACTTCTTTCAAGAAGTTTTTCCCCGGGCGCTCTCTCGCTCCCCGATAAACTCCAATTTACACCTTGCGCACTGCGAGATACCGAGCCAGCGCCACCAAGCGTTCACATCCCCCGTATGGTGCAATCAAGGAAATTGCCTCCTCGGTGAGCCTGTCGGCGTAGGCCTCGGCCTCGGGGATGGTCTTGAAGGACAGGAAGGTATTCTTGCCATGCTCCGCATCGCCGCCCACGGATTTGCCGAGGGCCTCGGGGGTAGACGTAGCATCCAGAATGTCGTCGATCACCTGGAAAGCAAGACCGATCCTCTCGGCATACCCCTCGGCGGCCAGCATTTCGGGAGACCCCATAGCGCACCCCGCCGCGAGACACCCCATCTGGGCGGCCACGCGGATGAGGGCACCGGTCTTGTTGGCATGAAGGAACAAAAGCTCGTCGTAAGTCAGCGTATTCTTCTCCCCGAACATATCCACGATCTGTCCGCGAACCATGCCGCCGCATCCTGCCGCTTGGGACAGAAGTACAACTGCCTGCGCCCGTACGCCAGCCGATACGCGGGTGTTGGAGGCGGCCACGTCAAAAGCATCCAGAGCCAACCCGTCACCTGCCAAAAGGGCATACGCCTCCCCAAAAACCTTGTGGTTCGTGGGTCTGCCGCGACGGAGATCGTCGTCGTCCATGCAGGGCAGGTCGTCGTGGATCAGGGAAAACGTGTGGATCATTTCCACCGCCGCCGCAAAGGGCAAAGCGTCGGTGGGCTCGCCGCCGAAGAGACGGCAGAATTCCAGAGTCAGAGCAGGGCGTACCCGCTTGCCCCCCGCCATCAAGGAATAGCGGCAGGCCTCGTCCAGCACCGCGTCACAGCGACCGCCGCCGCGGTACATCGTATCCAGAAGTGACTCCACCTGCGCCGCATCCTCTTTGAGGAGCGCCTTGGCCAAAGCCTCGTAGTTCTCACATCCCATGGCGTCAATCCTCGGTAGACGTAAAGGGCGCAGGCTTGATCTCCCCGTCGGGGGTGCGCTGCAGGATCTGTACCCGTTGCTCCGCCTCCTCCAGCTCGCGGTTGAGTCGGCGTACCAGAGCCACTCCCTCCTCGTAGAGGGCAAGGCTCTCGTCCAGAGAAACCGCATCCCCCTCCATAGCCTTCACAATGACCTCCAGGCGAGCAATGGCCGCCTCAAAGGATAACTCGTCGGGATTCTGTATCTTCTTGGGCTCACTCATGACGGGTGACCTCCTTGTTTCGTAATGGTTTTCGGCATTTCAAATTTGGGTTTGCAGGGGAGCGAGGAGGACGCCTGGGGGAAACTTCTTAAAAGAAGTTTCCCCCAGACCCCCTTCAAGAACTTTCAAAAAAGATTATTTATTCATGCTTTTTAAAAGTTTTTGGGAGTCCAGAACCCTTGCAAACTTTGCCGAAGGCAAATTTGCTCCGAGCAGAGCGAGGATGTTTTCAAAAAGGGTTCTGGTGGGGTGCAGGGGTGAAACCCCTGCATGAAAACATCATACAATACGGTATGACTTTTTACTGTTGCGTGATCTCCTCCACGCTCACCTTCGCGCTTCCGTCGGCAAACCGCAGATTCACGCGCTCCCCGACCTTCAACCCGGCGGCGGCGGGGATAACCCTTCCCTCCTCGGTCTGCACCAAGGCGTAACCGCGCCCCAGAACCGACAGAGGATTCAGCGCCCCCAGAGAGGCGACGACTCGCTCCATGGATTGCCGCTTGTGGGTCAGATGACGAGAGACAGACAGGTTCAACCGCTTCTCCAGCCCCGCCACACTTTCGCGGCGCAGGCGGTACACTCCCTCGGGGGAGGTCAGCACGCGGGAAGCGGAAAGCTGATCCAAACGGGTGCGATAGCGGCGCAAACGGGTGGTCTGAGCCCCTGTCAGACGGGTGGCCAGCGCCTGCACCTGACGGTTCAAATCCTCCCTGTCGGGCAAGGACAATTCCGCCGCCGCAGAGGGTGTCGCGGCGCGGAGATCGGCCACGAAATCGCAGATGGTAAAGTCCACCTCGTGCCCCACGGCCGACACCACGGGGATCTCGGAGGCGGCAATGGTTCGTGCCAGCCGCTCGTCGTTGAAGCCCCACAGATCCTCCGCAGAGCCGCCGCCGCGGCCAATGATGATGAGGTCAACCCCCTGCTCGGGGTCGTCCTTCACGGCGTTGAAATATTGGATACCACCCCGCAGATACGCGGGTGCCTCGGCACCCTGCACCAGGGAGGGAAAGATGAGAATTTCGGTGGAGGGACAGCGCCCCTTGGCCACCCGTATGATGTCGTGCACCGCCGCGCCCGAGGGGGAGGTAACGACCCCGATGCGCCTCGGGTGAGTGGGCAACGGCTTTTTGCGGGCAGGGTCAAAGAGCCCCTCCGCGCCCAGCTTGGCTTTCAGTTGCTCAAAGGCCACCGCCAGCGCCCCCGCTCCGTCGGGGATCATGCGATCCGCGATGAACTGGTACTGCCCGCGGGGAGGATAGGCCGACACGCGCCCGTGAACCAGCACCTTCATACCATTCTCGGGCTCAAACTCCATCCGCATCATGGAGCCGCGGAACATCACCGCGCTCAGGACGCTGTCGGGATCCTTAAGTGAAAAGTACAGGTGCCCCGACGAGTAGAGCTTGGCCCCCGATATCTCGCCCTGCACCCATAGATCGGATAGATTGGGATTGCCCTCCAGGAGCATTTTGATGTATTCGTTGACCTGGCTGACGCTGAATGCGTCGGGGCGATTCATGCTCTCCATAGAGGGACTCCTTTCCGCGCCGTAAGCGCAATATCACTGCGCCCGCAGGGCGCACAGTATCGCCGTCCCTGCGGCGTTATCCGCCGAAAAAGCAGGCTCGGAGAAGTAGACCCTCCAACCCGCTCCCCCCGTGAGAATAGGACGGATGAACTTGTTGCTCATGACCCCGCCCGCATAGACCACGGACAAAGGGGACTCGCCCCGCTCGGCGCGCTTTGCTTGAAGCTGATCGGTCATCTTCCGCAGAGTTTTGCCAATGGTCGTCAGGGTATAGGCGGCCACAAGAGCCTGATTCCCCGTCTTCCTCCACAGGTCGGCGGCTTGGTTCTCCAGCCCCGACAGGTGACAAACACCGTCACGGACGGAGGTCTTGATCTGGGGAAGAGGCTCGGTATTCTGCACCGCCAACTCCTCCAAGGCCTTACCGCAGGGGAAATCCAGCCCCATCATGACACCCACGCGGTCAATGACCTGACCCGCGTGAAGGTCGGCGCCAAAGCCCACGATCTCCACGTCAAAGCCTCCCTCTCTCGGATGTGCCACCACCGCCTCGGTGGTGCCGCCCGACACGTGGAAGGCCAGGAAATCGTCGGTGAGTAGCTTGCCCTCGGCCAGAGCCCCCGAGGAGTACAGAGCTGCCATGATGTGCCCGCTCTGGTGGGAGAATCTGTGCACCTCGGCACCGCCTCCGGTGGCGGCGCTCCCGGCCGCAAAGGCCTCGGCGGCGACAATACCCGTCAGGAAACAGGGCATATAGGAATCGGCGGCGTCACGGGGAGTAGCCGACACGCCCACGGCGGCCACGCCGTAGTTCCCTGCCTCCAAAATGCCCCGCAGATCGTGGATGACCGAAGGCAGATTTTTGGTGTGGGCAAAGACCGCGTCGCTCTGGCGGAGTCCCCGCGCTCCCTCGGCCACGGGCAGAGGAGCCTTGCAGTTGGCAATCACGGTGATGTTGCCGTCCTCGGAAACGGTACAAGCCGCCGCCGAGGTAGTGTAGTTGCTGGTATCAAACCCCACCCAACAAGGGCGGGTATTTTCCCTTTCAGCCATGACTTACTCGGCGTCAGAGGCGTCAGCCATCTCCACCTGTACGGCGGGATCTGCGTCAAGCTCCTCGGCGGGGAGCATCTCCTCTACCGCCACAGGCGCCTCAACGGTCTCGACTGCAGGAGTTACGACGGGAATCACGCCGCCGTTCTCTTCCAGCTCGTTCTTGACGGCGTTCAGCACGCCGTTGATGAAGGCGCGTGCCTTGGGATCGTCGAACTTCTTGGCCAGCTCCACGGCCTCGTTGATGGCGATGGGAGCGGGAATCTTCTCGGCGTAGACGATCTCGTAGGTACCCAGGCGCAGTACGGCGCGGGATACGCGGGAGAGGCGGTCGGTACGCCAGCCCTTGGCGTGGCGACCCAGAAGGGCGTCGATGGTGTCCATGTTCTCCATGATGCCCATGTACTCCCCGCGGATGTACTTGTCGGCGGGGTCAATGTCGCGAGCCTCGGCGGCGCGCAAAAAGATAGCCTCGGGGGCCTCGTCTTCGTGGTACTCGGTCTCGAACAGAAGAGCGAGGACGGCCTCACGGGCGGCTCTGCGAGCCTCCTTGTGGGCATCGGCACGCTTCTTAGCGTAGGCGGCGCGGCGGTTGTTCTGATTCTCTGCCATGATATGTGTCCTTTCCTGTATGGAATTTCAATGATCGTATGGGTATGCATAGTATATCAGTATTATTATACTGCATTTGCGCGGGAAAGTCAACATGAAAAATGAATAAATACAGAAGGATTGTATATTTATTTTTGGAGAAACTTAAAATGGATGATGGAGAAGGGGAGAAATTGCAGTTTATCGGTCTGTTGGTCGTATGTACTTTTCTTTCCTTGTCGAAAGAAAAGTACCAAAAGAACGCCACTCAAGGGAGTCACCCAAGGTGCCTCCCTTAAGAAACCCACCACCTTATCTGCGCGACTCTTTCGCCAAGAGGCGAAAGAGTCTGATTGCGCAAATAGTCGCCAAGACCCGATAACCCGCACAGACGGCGGAGCGCCGTCCGCGCGGAACTCGCCGCTTTGCTTCTGCCTAAAGCCGCAGTTTACCCTGTCGGATAAAAGAAAACCGAGGGTTGTTGCCAAACGGGCGGCCAACCGAATTGTCGGCGCTCCGCCGGCAATTCGGCTCTATGGCAAACTGCGACCTGATAGCGCGTAAAGCCATTTCGCAAAAGCGAAATGGCGCGCAGATCAGGGGATAGGATCCTTAAGGAAAGTACCGTGGGTACTTTCCTTAAGTGGCGCTCTTTGGGCACCTTTCTGTCGCCAAGGACAGAAAGGTGCAAAGCAAAAAGGTTCGGTAAACCCCAATTTGAACATCGAATAAGTCCTCAAAGCCGCTCCGCAAAAAAAATTACAGAAGCTTCCCTCTTGACAAATCCCCTTTTGGGGTATATAATTTGGAAAGAGAAAGCAACCAAGTGTTATGCCCTTCGGCTATGCGCCTGCGGCGTGATATACACCCGTGGAACGCGTGTTATTCGTCCTTGCAGACGAGTGATACTCGCCCTGCGGCAAGTTCCGAAAGAAAGGAGCCCACCTATGACCCAATACACCGTCACCGGCATGACCTGCGCCGCCTGTCAGGCGCGGGTAGAGAAGGCGGTCAGCGCCGTCCCCGGAGTAGAGAGCTGTGCTGTCAGCCTGCTCACCAACTCCATGGGAGTGGAGGGGAACGCCGACACCGCCGCGATCATACAAGCCGTGGAAAAGGCGGGCTACGGCGCGGCGCTGAAAGATACGGAAAACGCCTCCCCGTCCGCAGGAAAACCCGTCGAGGATCCGCTGAAAGATCAGGAAACCCCCGCCCTGCTCCGCCGCCTGTTGTGGTCGGTAGGGTTCGTCGCCCTGCTCATGTACGTCTCCATGGGGCACGTGATGTGGGGGTGGCCGCTTCCCGCGGTAATTGCAGAAAATCCCATGGCCATCGGTCTGATACAAATGATCTTGGCCGCCACCGTCATGGTCATCAACCAAAAGTTCTTTGTAAGCGGCGTAAAAGGCGTGCTTCACCTGTCCCCCAACATGGACACCCTGGTGGGTCTGGGGTCGGGGGCGTCCTTCGTCTACAGCACCGCCGTGCTGTTCGCCATGTCCGCCGATCTGGTGGCAGGCAACGCCGAGGCAGCCTTCCACCGCCTCCACGATCTCTACTTTGAGTCCGCCGCTATGATCCTCGCCCTCATCACCGTAGGCAAGATGCTGGAAGCCCGCTCCAAGGGTAAGACCACCAATGCCCTGCGGAGCCTCATGAGCCTTGCCCCCGACACCGCGACAGTGTTGCGGGAGGGTACCGAGATCACCATCCCCGTGGCAGAAGTCCGCAAGGGCGACCGCTTTGTGGTGCGCCCCGGCGACAGGATCCCCGTAGACGGCATCGTGCTGGAGGGGGAGAGCGCCGTGGACGAGTCGGCTCTGACGGGAGAGAGCATTCCCGTGGATAAGACCGCAGGCGCAGGGGTCTCCGCCGCCACGGTGAACAAATCGGGGTATCTGGTCTGCGAGGCCACTCGCGTGGGGGAGGATACGACCCTGGCTCAGATCATCCGCATGGTCAGCGATGCAGCGGCCACCAAAGCCCCCATCGCCAAGATCGCCGATAAGGTCTCGGGCATCTTCGTGCCCGTGGTCATGGGCATTGCCCTGGTCGCTACCATGGCCTGGCTCATCGCAGACAAAGATATCGGCTTCGCCCTGGCGCGGGGCATTTCGGTGCTGGTCATCAGCTGTCCCTGCGCCCTGGGGCTGGCGACACCCGTGGCCATCATGGTAGGCAACGGCGTGGGCGCCAAGAACGGCATCCTGTTCAAGACCGCCGTCTCCCTGGAAAATGCAGGGCGGGTGGACACCGTGGTGCTGGACAAAACGGGTACCGTCACCGAGGGACGGCCGCTGGTCACCGACATCCATTGCTCCCGTCAGCGGGACGAGGGAGAGACACGAGATTTCATGACCGCCGTGTACTCCCTGGAAGCCCTCAGCGAGCATCCCCTGGCAGGGGCTGTCGTGGAGAAGGCACAGGAAATGGGGCTGGAGCAAAAGCCCGTGATCGAGTTTCGGGTGATCCCCGGCAAGGGTCTCCAAGGCCGAGTTCGTATGACCGAGTCCGACTACGGGTACACCCTGTACGGCGGCAACCGCGATTTCGTGAATACCGTCCGTCCCATTCCCGCCTACGCGCTGGACATGGCGGATGCGTGGGCGGCAGAAGGAAAAACGCCGCTGTTCTTCACCTATGAGACCGAGTTCGCCGGGGTGATCGCCGTGGCCGACAAAGTCAAGGCCGACTCGGCTCTCGCCATCAAGGAATTGAAGGAGCTGGGGCTGCGGGTGGTCATGCTGACGGGAGACAATTCCCGCACGGCGCAGGCTATTGCCAAAGAGGCGGGCATCGACGAAGATGCGGTGATCGCGGGCGTTCTTCCCGACGGCAAGGAAGCCATCATCCGTGAACTGCAAACCACAGGCAAGGTAGCCATGGTGGGAGACGGCATCAACGACGCCCCCGCCCTGACCCGCGCCGACGTGGGCATCGCCATCGGAGTGGGAGCCGACGTGGCCATCGATGCCGCCGACGTGGTGCTGGTCAAATCCCGTCTGACCGACGTATCGGGAGCCATCCGCCTGTCCCGCGCAACCCTCTTGAACATCAAGGAAAATCTGTTCTGGGCGTTCTGCTACAACACCTTGGGCATCCCCCTGGCGGCGGGGTTGTTCATTCCCTTCTTAGGCAGGGAGCTAAACCCCATGTTCGGGGCGGCAGCCATGTCCCTGTCCAGCTTCTGCGTGGTGACCAACGCCCTGCGGCTGAATCTGTTCGATCTCCGTGACCCGAGGAAGTTCCGCCGTAAAGCAAAAACCTACCCGCCCGTTACCCATCCAACCGAGACACAAGAAGAAAGAGAGGATCATAAAATGGAAAAGATTCTGAAAATCGAAGGTATGATGTGCCCCCGTTACGAGGCTCACGTGGTCAAGGCGCTGAAAGCCATCGACGGCGTGGCCGACGCCGTGGCCGACCACACCACCGATACCGCCAAGGTAACCCTGACCGCCCCCGTGGCAGACGAGGTTCTGAAGGCCGCGGTGGAAGCGGAGGATTACAAGGTTTTGGGGATCGAGTGAATCCTCAACCGTACGAAATGAAAAAGGCGAGGCCACAAGGTCTCGCCTTTTTTGATGACGAAGAAAATTATAAATTGCAGTTTGTAGGGGAACGGAAGAACGCCAAAGAGGAACTTCTTGAAAGAAGTTCCTCTCTGGACTCTCTTCAAGAACTTTCAAAAAAGATATTGATAAATAACCCTTTTTGAAAGTTTTTGGGAGTCCAGAACCCTTTTTTCAAAAAGGGTTCTGGTGGGGTGCAGGGGTGGAACCCCTGCCTTACAAATCCAAATTTGAATTTTCCGGAAAGGAGCCCGCCATGGGTAACATCCAAGTCCTATCCTTCGAGGTTGCCAACCTCATCGCCGCGGGTGAGGTGGTTGACAGACCCGCCTCCGCCATCAAGGAGATGATGGAGAACTCCATCGACGCGGGTGCGAAACATATCACCGTGGAGATCCAGAACGGCGGCGTGACTTTCATGCGTGTCACCGATGACGGTTGCGGTATGGCCGCTGAGGATCTGCCCATGGCCATCCGCCGCCACGCCACCAGTAAGATCAAGAACGCCGAAGACCTGGACGGCATCCTCACCCTGGGTTTCCGCGGGGAAGCATTGGCCGCTATTTCTTCGGTGTCGGATATGCGCATCATATCCAAACGTCGTGAGGACGATATGGGCTCCATGCTGGAGATCAAGGGTGGTCAACTTCTCGGCGTTACCGAGCGGGGCTGCCGCGATGGTACCACCATTATTGTGGAGAATCTGTTCTCCAACGTCCCTGCTCGCCGCAAGTTTCTGAAGCGCGACGCCACCGAATCCATGGCTGTTACCGGTAACGTGGAGCGGGTGGCGCTGTCCCATCCCGAGATCGCCGTGCGCCTCATTTCCGACGGGGTCACCAAGCTGGAGACCGCCGGCGACGGGCAACTTAAATCTGCCATCTGGGCGGTGTTCGGGAAGGATTTTGCCACGCGCATGATCCCGCTGGACGGCGAGCATGAGGGTATTCGCATTACAGGCTTCATCGGTCGTTCCGATAACGTAAAAACCAACCGTAACGGACAGTATTTCTTTATCAACAACCGTTATGTTCGTAGCCGCACTGCCCAAGCCGCTTTGGAACAGGCCTTCGTGTCCTATCTCCCTCCCGAAAAATACCCTTCCTGTGTCATGAATATCCACCTCAATCCCGCCCGCGTGGACGTCAACGTTCATCCCGCCAAGCTGGAGGTGAAGTTCTCCAATGAAAAGCCCGTGTTTGAGGCGGTCTACTACGCTGTCCGTCAGGCATTGGAGCAAAACGTGACCAGACCCGAGTTCTCCGCTCCCGAAAAGAAACCTCTTGTCCCCGGTGGCGGCCGGGTGTCCGATCTGACTCGTCCTATCGAAACCGAGCGCCCCGAATCTTTGGGTAAGCGCCAGGTGACCATGGAAATGGCTGTCCCCGCTACGCCGGCATCTGTGGTGGATACTACCCCCAAAAACACGATCCATCCGCCTCAGGAACGTATTACGGCGGAGGATTATATCAACTATTACGTGAACCGCCGTCAGGACGGTACTAAGAAACCAACCAATGAAAAGGGAAGTATTTCTGAGGTAACTCCTTCTCCGGTGATTGCACCTGTGCCCAAAGCTGCGCCCATTGCCGAGCCTCCCGCTGAGGATCTTGCCGAGACGGTTCCCATGGACGTTTATGAGGCTGAAGCCAAGGCTCTGTTCGGTGACGTGCCGCCTCCTGCCGAGGAGTACGCCCCTGTCGTTCCCGCGGAGAGCGCTTCTCCCGCTATCACCGAGAAAAATCGATCCGAGCCTATCGGTTCCCATGCCCCCATCCCCACGGATTTTCCCACGTCTATTCCCGAAGCAAAGCCTGAAATTTCCCCCTACCGCATGGTGGGTGAGGTATTCCACTCCTACGTCATCGTAGAGCAGGGGGATCGGATGCTCCTCATCGACAAGCACGCCGCCCACGAGCGCATTATTTTTGAACAGCTCAAGGCCAATATGAAGGACAAGACCGTGGACTCCCAGCTCCTCATGATCCCCATTGAGATCATGCTCATGAGCGAAGAAGTGGGGCTTCTGGACACCTACCGAAACGAGCTGGAGGCCGTGGGCTTCTCCTACACCTGCCTCCGCAACACCGTTCGCGTGGACAGCATCCCCAGCGGCATTGAAGCTGCTGCCGTCGCCGATATGCTGGCGGCTATTGCCGAGCAGCTCAAGAGCGGTGTGGATACCGCCAAACTTACCCGCGATATTCTGTTTGAAAAAGCCCTCTACCAAGCCTCCTGCAAGGCCGCCATCAAGGCTGGGCGGAACTATCCCACCGAGCATATCAAGTGGCTGGTGGATCAGCTCATGGCGATTCCCGATATCACCTTCTGTCCCCACGGCAGACCCGTGGCTATGGAGATGAAGAAGCGCAACATCGATCATCAATTTGAACGGTGCTGATTCTGATGATTTGGTGTGTGCAAAGTTGTGTAAATTGCAGTTTATAGGCCAGGGGCTTTGCCCCTGGACCCCACCAAAGAACTTTTTGAAAAAAGTTCTTTGGAATCTCAAAAACTTTCAAAAAGGGTTATTTATCAATATCTTTTTTGAAAGTTC
>JAZRIF010000194.1:0-7990 GCA_045645165.1 Eubacteriales bacterium | reverse complement strand
TCCTCAGCGGTCAGCTCGACGTCGAGCTTAACGCCCTTCTCTTCCTTCATCTTGTCGATGAGCTCCTCGAAGTACTTCTTACCGACTTCCATAACGACGTCGGAGTACATCTGGATAAAGCGGCGGTAGCAGTCGTAAGCCCAACGAGCGTTGCCGGACTTCTCAGCCATAACTTCAACAACCTGCTCGTTCAGACCCAGGTTCAGAATGGTATCCATCATACCGGGCATGGATGCGCGTGCGCCGGAACGAACGGAAACCAGCAGGGGGTTCTCGAGATCGCCGAATTTCTTGCCGGTAACCTCTTCCATCTTTACGATGTACTCGTTGATCTCAGCCTGGATCTCAGGATTGATCTGACGGCCATCCTCGTAGTACTGGGTGCAGGCCTCGGTGCTGATGGTGAAACCCTGGGGAACGGGCAGACCGATGTTGGTCATCTCGGCCAGGTTAGCGCCCTTACCGCCCAGCAGCTCACGCATGCTTGCGTTGCCTTCGGTGAACAGGTAGCAATACTTGTTTGCCATTGGTGTAGTCCTCCATTTTATATGATTTTTTTATAAACAGGATCTTGGTTTCGAGGGTCGGGCAAGACCCCATAAACCATCGTATATTATAGCACACAATCCCCCGTTTGGGAACAGTTTTTGCGAAATTTTACCTCGTTAAAAATTGTAAATATTTTGTGAACAGTATAAATTTCACAAAAAGCGTTTGACAGAACGCCCCTCGATGTGTATAATGTTATATATCGCATTTTTTCAAAAAGATCAAAGGAAACGACATGGCAGATATTTTCGACATCTTCAAGCGGCTGGAGCAGAATAAAACAGCCGCCGCCGCTACCCCCATCACCCATCTTCTGGTGGGTCTCGGAAACCCCGGCAAGCAGTACGCCCTCACCCGCCACAACGCGGGATTCCTCTGCATGGACACGGTGTGTGAGCGCTACCACTGCCCCACCGACCGTTCCAAATTCAACGCCCTGGTAGGCGAAGCCACCATCGCAGGCGCGCGGGTGCTCCTCATGCGTCCCCAGACCTACATGAACGCATCCGGCGAGGCGGTAGCCGCCGCCGCCAAGTTCTACAAGATCGAGCCCGCCCATATCATCGTGTGCTCGGACGACGTCAGCTTGGACGTAGGCGGTATGCGAGTCCGCGGCAAGGGCTCGGACGGCGGTCAAAGGGGACTGCGCAGCATCATCGACGAGCTGGGCACCGACGCATTCCCCCGCATCCGCTTTGGTGTGGGTAAAAAACCCCACCCCGACTACGACATAAAGGACTGGGTACTCTCCACCTTCGCCCCCTCGGAGCTGGAAAAGCTTCGTTCCCTGTTCCCCATCGCCTGCGAGGGCGTTGAGCGCCTCATCAAGGATGATCTCGACGGCGCCATGCAGATCTGCAACCGCAAGGGATGATTTCCAATCCATAGCCGCTTCGGTAGCGTTTGACCCCCTATGGGGTGTAAAATGCTACCCTTTCGGCGTTGTTTGTGGGGACTTTCCCTCCACCCCCCCACCTGAAACCCTTTTGCAAAAGGGTTTCAGGACTTCCCAAAACCTTTAAAATATTATTTGTCAACCAACATATCCGCATTCACATACAGGAAAGGACTCCTATGAACCTTTTAACCTCCGCCATCCGCACCGACCCCGAGTACGGCCAGCTTCTCTCGGCCGTCCGTCGGAATTTCAAAGACAAGCCTCTGCCCCTTCTCTGCAACGGCCTTTGCGAGGGCGCATCCGAGGCCTTTATCGTGTCGCTCATTGAGGACACCTGTCTGTACAATAAGGACACCAAGACCTCCAAAAAGACGGCTCTCATCGTCTGCCCCGAGGAAAAGGACTGCATGCGTATGAAGCAGACCCTCCGGCGCTTCGGGCTCAAGGCCGCCTTCTACACCGCTCGGGATCTGTCCTTCTACGGCGCGGGGGTCACGGCCTCCCACGAGTACGAGCACGAGCGCTTGAAGGTACTGTCGGGTCTCATTACCGGCGGATACGACGCTGTCCTGACCACCCCCGACGCGGCGCTGGGCTACACCATCCCCCCCGAAAAACTCCGCGCTACCTCGGTGCATCTGGACTACTCGGTTCCTCTGGATCTGGCCAAGCTGTCGGCTTCTCTGGTGGGGGCGGGCTACACTCGGGTGGACATGGTCGAAGGCCCCGGTCAGTTCGCCGTGCGGGGTGGCATCATTGACGTCTGCGCCCCCTACGGCACCTACATCGACGACGAGGGCGAGCTTGTGGAGGGCTCTTACCCCCTGCGCGTGGAGCTGTTTGGCGATGAGATCGACCGCATGGGGCTCTTTGATCCCGAATCCCAGCGCATGACCCGCGCCGTGGACGAGGCCGACCTGCTCCCCGCCCGCGAGTTGCTCACCGACGCCGAGGGCCTTGCCAAGCTGGAGGAGATCATCCGCGCCCAGCGAAAGACCGCCGCAGGGCGCACCCCCGAGGCCTCCCGCGTGCTGGACGAGGAGCTGGCCGCTCTGGCCGCCGCCAAGCGCTCCCTCAACCCCACGGGGGCTGAGCTGAATTATCTGGACAAATACATGAAGGCTCTCTACCCCGAGTGCGCCTGTTTGCTGGACTACTTCCCCGAAAAGACCCTGTTCATCATCCGCAACAATTCGGGTGTCAGCGACCGCCTCAAGGCGGGCGAGTGGCAGATGAACGAAACCATCAAAAGTCTCATCGAGGCGGGCACTATCGCGGGGAAATACGCCGAATACCAAAAGCCCACCACCGCCTTTGATCTGTTTCTGGATCGCAACGCCACGGTACACGTGGATTCCCTGTCCTACGGCATGTCGGGCAAGCGGCTGGGTGGCATCTTCGGCTTCCGCACCAAGCACATGATCTCCTACGCCGAGAACTTCAAGCTTCTCTGCGAGGATCTGACCGGTTACATGCGGTCGGGTCACCGCCTCGCGGTCATTGCCGAAAACGAGGCCGCCGCCCGCAATCTGGCGGATATGCTGGACGAGGCAGGCTTTGACAGCATCATCCCCAAGGAGGGCAGTCTGACCGATGCATCCGATATGCCCAAGGGTGTCGTGGTGATCCTCTGGCGGGAGTATCTGTTCGGCTATGAGCTCATCGTCCCCAAGATCGCCGTCCTGTCCACCAATCCCGACGGCCGCACGGGCGCCCTTTCCACCGCCGCCATTCGCTCCCGCAAGCAAAAGGCCATGGCGGAAAAAGCCAAAAAGAAGAATACGAAAACCATCCTCTCCTTCAACGACCTGGAAGTGGGAGACGTGGTGGTACACGAGACCTACGGTATCGGCCGCTACACGGGCATTGAGACACTGACCACCGCGGGAGTCACTCGCGACTACATCGGCATCCAGTACGCGGGAACCGATAAGCTCTTCATCCCCGTGGAAAAGCTGGATATGGTGTCCAAGTACATCGGCGCCCACGCCGACGATGGCATGGTGAAGCTTTCCAAGCTGGGCACCGACCATTGGAACAAGACCAAGGCCAAGACCCGCGCCATGGTCAAAGAGATGGCCAAGGATCTCATCAAGCTCTACGCCGAGAGACTTCGCCGTCCCGGCTATGCCTTTTCCGCCGATGACGATTTCCAGCGGGATTTCGAGGCCGCCTTTGAATACGAGGAGACCGCGGGACAGCTGGCCGCCATCGAGGACATCAAGGCGGATATGCAACGCCCCAACCCCATGGATCGCCTGCTCTGCGGCGACGTGGGCTACGGCAAGACCGAGGTAGCCCTTCGGGCGGCCTTCAAGGCCGTCACCGACGGCAAGCAGGTAGCGGTTCTGGTGCCCACCACCATTCTGGCTCTGCAGCACTATCAGACCTTCACCCGCCGCATGCGCGCCTTCTCGGTGAACGTGGATATGCTCTCCCGCTTCAAGACCCCCAAGGAGCAGGAGCAGACCATCCGCCGCTTGGAGCGGGGGGACGTGGACGTGGTCATCGGCACTCATAAGCTGCTGGGCAAGGATATCCGCTTCCGCGACCTGGGACTGCTCATCGTAGACGAGGAGCAGAGATTCGGCGTGGCGCAGAAGGAAAAGCTCAAGCAGCTCTGCGGCAACATCGACGTGCTGACCCTGTCGGCCACCCCCATCCCCCGCACCCTGAACATGGCCATGGGCGGCATTCGGGACATTTCCATTCTGGACGAAGCGCCCGTGGATCGTCTGCCCGTCCAGACCTACGTCTTGGAGCATGACGATCTCATTATCCACGAGGCCATCCGCAAGGAGCTTCGCCGCGGCGGACAGGTATTCTACCTGCACAACGTGGTGGAAAATATCAACGATCTGGCCGCTTCCCTGTCCAAAGCCATCCCCGATGCCCGCATCACCGTGGCTCACGGCAAGATGGACAAGGAACAGTTGGAGGAAATTTGGGAGCATATGCTCACGGGTGACATTGACATTCTGGTCTGCACCACCATCATCGAAACGGGCGTGGACATTCCCAATGCCAACACCCTCATCGTGGACTGCGCCGAACGGCTGGGTCTCTCCCAGCTTCATCAGCTCCGTGGCCGCGTGGGTCGCTCTTCCCGCCGCGCTTACGCCTACTTCACCTACCGCCCCGGCAAGGCCATCACCGAAATCGCCGAAAAGCGACTGGGCGCCATCCGTGAATACGCCGAATTTGGCGCGGGCTTCCGCATCGCTCTCCGAGACATGGAGATCCGCGGCACGGGCAACCTCTTGGGTTCGGAGCAGCACGGCCACATGGAGGCCGTGGGTTACGATCTCTACATCAAGCTCCTCAACGATGCAGTTCTGGAGGAGCGGGGTGAAAAGCTGCCCGAAAAGAAGGAGTGCACCGTCACGGTCAGCATTTCCGCCCATCTGCCCGACACCTACGTGCGCTACCCCGCCCAGCGCATGGCTCTCTACAAGCGCATTGCCCTCATCCGCAACCGCGCCGACATGGAGGACATGATCGACGAGCTCTGCGACCGCTATGGCGATCTGCCCGTCCCCGCCTCCAACCTTCTGGATATCGCGCTGGCTCGCGCCCTGGGCGAGCAATGCGGCATCACTGCCATCCGCCAGGAGGGCAACGCCGTGTTCTTCACCCAGGACAAGCCGAATATCGACGTATGGAGTGAGATATCCGATCTCGTCAAGGGTCGTATCCGCTTCACAGGAGGCGGTTCGGACGCCCGCGCCGAGGCGCAGATCAAGCTCCAGCTCCGCCCCGGAGAGGATATGCTTGGAATTATTCACAAAATATTCGAAAAATATCTCTCTTTGCTTCACGCTGAGGGGTAGACGATTTTGAAATTTTGTGGTATAATATAGGTTGCATCAATCGAAAGGATATTCGAACAACATGAAAATTACCGTGATCCGCCGTCTTCTGTCGGCCATCCTGTGTCTGGCGCTTCTGGTCGGCGCTGTGAGTTTGACCGCCTGCGCAGGCAAAAGCCCCGTGCTCCTGAAGCTGGACGGCATCGAAATAACCGCCAATCAGTACCAGTTCTTCCTCTCCCGTGTCAAGGGCTCGTTGCACTACACGGGCTACAACGTAGAGAGCGAAAAATTCTGGGACATGATCATCGACGATCAGAATACCACCTACGACGAGTTCTTCCGCAACGCCGTTCTGGAGGATGCCCGCCGCTATCTGGCTGCCCTGACCATCTTTGAAGAGAAGGGACTGGTGCTTCCCCAGAGCTATCTGGATCAGATCGACGAGGATATGGAAGAATACCTCCGTGACGCCGGCTCCAAGTCTACTCTGAACACCCTGCTGGGTTCCTACGGTGTGAATGCAGACATGCTCCGTGAAATCTACGTGATGGAAGCCAAGTACGATTACCTGCAGCAGGTGATCTACGGCAGTGACGGCGAGCTTCTGGCCGCCGAGACCCGTATGGCGTACCTGAACGAGCACGCCGTGTGCTTCAAGCAGGTGCTGATCCGCGCCTTTGATTACGTATACGAAAAGGACACCAACGGCGACGAGATCTACTACCTGCCCTCCGAAAACAACGCCAAGGTCAACAACATTGCCTACGACAAGGATGCCGGTGACGTCCGCCTGGACGAGCACGGCAAGGTTATCGTGGACAAGAACGGTGACAACGTCTACTTCCTTGCGAACGGCTCCATCGCCTACGACAAGGAAAACGGTGTCCGCGCCATGACGTACGACAAGAATGGCAACGCCCAGACTGTGAAATACTCCGCCGAGGAGCTCGCTGAGCACAAGTCCACCGCCGAGGAGCTGTTGGCTACCGTTGCCAAGGGGGATTACGCCGCCTTTGAATCGATTCTGGAGGAATATGAGCTGGACGACGAGGACGTATACGTGACCGACAGCGCTCTCTGCTTCCTGTACACCACCGGCGACAACAACTACGACTACCTCAATGACATTGCGGATGCACTGTCCAAGGTAGAGGTGGGTGAGATGCAGATGATCAACTCGGAGTACGGCTACAACGTAGTCATGAAGTACCCCATTCCCTCGGATGCCATCACCAACACCACCTACGAGGAGTGGTTCACGGATCTGACCGACCGCATCATTGCCAAGCAGTTCCACACCATGTGCAAGCCTTACATGGAGAAGGTGACGGTGGATCCTGAGGTGTTCGCGACTCTGCCTTCCATGAAGGAAATCGCGATGAATACGTCTTATTGATTCTAAGATTCTACAGAAAAGCGCCCTCGCCGACGGTGACACCGCGGCGGAGCGCTTTTTTTATGGAAACCTGCTATTTGGCGAGATATTCTAAAAACTCAACGAAACTGTTGTATACCTTCTTGAATTTCCAGTCCCCCTCGCCATGGGATGCAAAAAATACTTTTGACTCCTCATTCGTCAGATCGATGCAGTAGGGATCGGCGAATCTGTCGGCAATGACCAAGTAGTTCTTTGGCCATCCTTCAAGAGCGTTGCCGCTTTGATCTACCGCATAGCCTACCTGGTTTTCAATCAGATCATAAACGCCATACATCAGTATTTCATACATACCCTTTGTAACGGTGACTTTACAGGGGGAGAACCGTTTCAGAAACTCTGCGTAAACGCCCTGAATATCGTATTTCTCCATAACGGCATTATACTGATCTTCGTTCGGTATGATCAAAAAATTGTCATAACTTGAGTAATCCGACGTGTCTTGCACGTTGATTAATTTTGCATTTAATTTTGAAACCGCCCCTTCAAAATCGTTGGTTGGATTGAACAAAGCATCGTCTAACCTCGGCGGTGAGTAACCCGGGCCGTCCGAGCACCCGCCTTCGATCCATTGGTCTAATTCTTGCATTCGGATATCCGTCTGCTTCCAAAACCCGGGATCCTTCGGTAGATTTCTGTCAAACGGCTGTTTGGATACCATAGCGAGACTTTTCATGGCGTTTGCTTTGACTTCCAAGGCTTTTTCGCTTTTGATCACATCAATCAGAAAGTCATATGCATCCTTGTGGACAAGCTTGGATACAAAGCGGACGATCCAGTAGCTTTCACTTCTTTCGTGGAGATGATAATACCGCTTTTTCAATTTATCAAATAATGCATCTTTCTTGTCGTATTCAAAGCTGTCAAAATCAACGTTCCGGAGAATACATGCCATCAGATAACCGTTGTGAAAACCGATTCTGTTTCTTTCGATTATATCGATCATTTCATCGATGTAATGGTTATAATCTTTAGCTTTTAACAGTTTCTTTTCGTACTTTTTTACATGGTCTGAAAACTGTGACGGATTTTCTTCGTGGATTATGATGTCTTTCATTTTTCCGGCTCCGTTTACAAAGTTTCTTTAGACGATTGCATAATGTTCAAATTCGGGTTTAGCGGGAAGGAGAGCAAATGCCCAATGTAGGGACCGGCGTCCTCGACGGTCCGTAAATAACACAGACCCGATAACGAACTTTGGACTGTCTGTAGCGGACCGTCGAGGACGCCGGTCCCTACAAATCACGATTTCAATCCACCAAGTCGGATCGTAGCCATGTCGTTCTGTGAGCCAAG
>JAZRIF010000193.1:0-2543 GCA_045645165.1 Eubacteriales bacterium | reverse complement strand
CTCCTTCGGCGACTACTTCAAGAACGAGGCCATTCCGTGGGCGTGGGAGTTCCTCACCGTGACTCTGGAGATCCCTGAGAACCTGCTCTGGCCCTCCATCTACGAGAAGGACGAGGAGGCCTACCACCTGTGGGCTGACGTTGTCGGCGTTCCCGCCGAGCGCATTGTCCGTCTGGGCAAGGCCGACAACTTCTGGGAGCATGGCTCCGGCCCCTGCGGCCCCTGCTCCGAGATCTCCTTCGACCGCGGCGCCGCCCGCGGCTGCGGCTCTCCCGACTGCAAGCCCGGCTGTGACTGCGACCGCTTCATGGAGATCTGGAACAACGTGTTCTCCCAGTTCAACAACGACGGCAATGGCAACTACACCGAGCTGGCTCAGAAGAACATCGACACCGGTATGGGTCTGGAGCGTCTGGCCTGCGTCATGCAGGACGTGGACAACATGTTCCTGGTAGACACCAACCGCAAGATCCTGGACACCGTTTCCGAGATCGCCGGCAAGGAGTACGGCGCCGATAAGAACAACGACATCTCCATCCGCGTTTGCACCGACCACATCAAGTCGGCTATGTTCATGATCGCCGACGGCGTCATTCCCTCCAACGAGGGTCGCGGCTACGTGCTTCGCCGCATCATCCGCCGCGCCTGCCGTCACGGCAAGCTCCTGGGCATTGACCATCCCTTCCTGACCGACCTCTGCAAGGTGGCCATGGAGCAGAACTGCGGCGCTTACCCCGAGCTTTCCGAGAAGTCCGACTACATCCTCAAGGTGCTGACCCTGGAGGAGGAGCGTTTTGACGCCACCATCGACGCAGGTCTGTCCATTCTGAACAACGTCATCGAGGCCGCCAAGGCCGAGGGCAAGACCGAGATCAGCGGCGAGGACGCCTTCAAGCTGTACGACACCTTTGGTTTCCCCATCGACCTCACCCGCGAGATCATCGAGGAAGCAGGCATGACCTACGACAACGACCGCTTCCTTGAGCTGATGCAGGAGCAGAAGGTTCGCGCCCGCGCCGCCCGCGCCAACATCAGCGGCTGGAGCAATGCCTCCAAGACCCTGCTGGCCGATCTGCCCAAGACCGAGTTCGTGGGCTATGAGAGCTTTGTTACCGAGGCCAAGGTCATTGCCCTGATCGTGGACGATCTGTCCGTGAATGAGGTCTCCGAGGGCGACGTCACCGTGATTCTGGACAAGACCCCCTGCTACGGCGAGGGCGGCGGTCAGATAGGTGATACGGGCACAATTACCGACGGCATCTTTGGCGGTCTGCTCGCCCGCATCAATGACACCCAGAAGTCCGACGGCGTGTACATTCATCTGACCACCGTTCAGAGCGGCACCCTGAAGGTGGGCGATACCGTGACGGTTCTCGTAGAGGCTCACCGCCGCGAGGCCATCATGCGCAACCACTCCGCCGCTCACCTGCTCCAGAACGCCCTCCGTTCTGTGTTGGGCACCCACGTTGAGCAGGCCGGCTCTTACGTTTCCGATACCGTTTGCCGCTTTGACTTCACTCACTTTGCCGCTCTGACTCCCGAGGAGATCGCCGCCGTTGAGATGCGTGTCAACACCGAGATCCTGCTGGCCGGTGAGGGCTCCATGACCGAGATGGGCATCGACGAGGCCAAGGCTCTGGGCGCAATGGCTCTGTTCGGTGAGAAGTACGGCAGCACCGTCCGTGTCGTCCGCATGGGCCGCGACTCCATCGAGCTCTGCGGCGGTACCCACGTGAACAACACGGGTAAGATCGGTCTCTTCAAGATCGTGTCCGAGTCCTCCGTAGCCGCCGGTGTGCGCCGTATCGAGGCTGTCACCGGTACCGGTGTGCTGGCTCTGCTGAACCAGAAGGACGCGCTGATCCACGCCACCGCCGAGAAGCTGAAGGTCAACAACCCCGCCGACATCGCTGCCAAGGCTACCCAGCTCCAGGGCGAGCTGAACGCCGCTCACAAGGAAATCGACGCCCTGAACGGCAAGATCGCCGCCTCCCGCGTGGACGATCTGGTGAAGGGTGCTGTCGCCGTTGGCTCTGTCCGTCTCATCACCGCTTATCTGGACGGTGTGGCCGCGGATATCGCCCGCACCATGAACGACCAGATCAAGGACAAGAACCCCGACGCCGTCATCGTTCTGGCCGTCACCGCCGGTGGCAAGCTGAACTTTGTGGCCGCCGCCGGTAAGGACGCCGTAGCTCACGGTGCTCACGCCGGTAAGCTGGTGGGTGCCGTCGCCGCTGTCACAGGCGGTAAGGGCGGCGGTCGTCCCGACAACGCCATGGCCGGTGGTCAGGATGCTTCCAAGATCGCAGAGGCTCTGGCTGTGGCCGAGGCTACTCTGTCCGGGATGCTGAAGTAATTCGCTTCCTTTATATCCTTATACAGAGAATCCCCGTCCGTTTTGAACTGCCCCAAATTGTACGGACAGTACAAAAAGCCCCATGAGGGTAGGATATTTAACAATTAGGCAACGAACTGACATCGCTTTTCGAGTGGTGTCAGTTTTGTTTTGAATTGGATACGTTCATGATTGTAGAAGTGGA
>JAZRIF010000192.1:0-12428 GCA_045645165.1 Eubacteriales bacterium | reverse complement strand
CACGAAGGTGGCGATGAGCATGTTGTAGGGGGAGACCTCAAAGATGCAGAGCAGGACGAAGGTCAGGACGCCGATGACGGCGGAGTCCAGGATCTTACCGAAGATGAAGCCGCCGAAGGTTCGGTCGGTGAGGTCGATGAGGTCGTCCATCTTGCCGTTGGTGCTTTCGGAGAACATGGCCTTGCGGAACTTGCGGAACTGGGCCACCCGCTTCTCCTTGGAGGCCAGCAGGTAGAAGGCGATGAACAGGCCGAGGATGAGGTTCTTGAAGGAGTTGAACAGGGTGAGCAGGAGAGCCCACGTCTTCTCGAGGAGGTTGCCCTCGGAGACGAACTTCTGCAGCTCGCTCAGAAGCTTGGCCAGCATTTCCTCCACCGAGCCGAACATCTCGTTGACGACCTCGGTCAGCTTGTTGATGTCCGAGATATCCACCACCTCCACAGGGAGATGCTCGGTTATACGGTCAAGGCCGTTCTGGATCCAGTTGAGGAGGCCGTTGACGTAGGTTTCGTAGTTCTTGGCCAGCTCGGTGATGCTGTCCACCAGCTGGGGGATCATCATGACGCCCATGATGGCGACGATGCCGAAGGCGACGATGATGGTCAGAAACAGGGATATGCCTCGTTTGAGACTGCCGTTGCGCAGGCGGCGGAAGATGCGGTACTCAAAGAACTCCATGATGGGATCGCACAGGTAGGCGATGATCAGACCAATGGTCAGGGGAGCGAGGACGGCGAAGATATACTTGATGACGGCCAGAAGCTGCTCGTGAATGGCGATGGCGAAGAGGAGCAGGGCCAGAATGATGGCGGAGATATAGAACACCGTACGCTTTTTGAGGCGGCGGCCGCCGATGCGGACGGTCTCGTCGTGGTTTACGTCGTTTGCGTAGTCGGATTCGTCGCGCTCCGTGTCGCGGCTCTTTGCTTCGCGGGGATCCTTGGGCTCGTTGGGATGGGTGGGATCCATAGTCTGTCCTTTCCGACGGGCGGGCGCCTCGTCCTTTGGAATCTGCGGGGGATAGAATTAAAGGTATATATAGTATATTATAATAGATTCCGCCCGTTTCGTCAAGGGATTTGGCGCGGTTTTTCGGCTTTGATGCGAAAAAAATCAAGTTTTTCGGCGAAAAAAGAGGGCGACGGATGAACCGTCGCCCTCTTGGGGGATATTTCTCTCGGGAGAATTACTTGGAAGCGTTCAGTCTGCTCTCCAGAGCGGCCAGCTCCTCGTGCATGATGGCGGGCACGTGATCGCCAACCTGAGCGTAGAACTCCTTGATGTTGGCCACGTCCTCCAGCCAGGACTGGGTGTCCACGGTGAGCAGATCGCGGATGGTATCCACGGTGATGTCCTCGAGACCCTCGATCATGATGTCCTCAGCCTTGGGCACGTAACCGATAGCGGTCTCCACAGCGTCCACCTTGCCCTCGCAGCGAGCCAGGATCCAGAGCAGAACGCGCATGTTGTCGCCGAAGCCGGGCCAGATGAAGTGACCCTCGTCGTCGGTGCGGAACCAGTTGACGTGGAAGATCATGGGAGGATTGGGGATCTTGTGACCCATGTTGAGCCAATGTGCCCAGTAGTCACCCATGTTGTAGCCCACGAAGGGACGCATAGCCATGGGATCGCGGCGAACCACACCGACGGCACCGGCGGCGGCGGCGGTAGTCTCGGAGGCCATGATGGAGCCTACGAAGGAGCCGTGCTGCCAGCCGAAGGACTGGTATACCAGAGGAGCGGTCTTGGCGCGGCGGCCACCGAAGACGATGGCGGACACGGGAACGCCCTTCAGGCTGTTGAACTCAGGAGAGATGCAGGGGCAGTTGGCTGCCAGAGCGGTGAAACGGGAGTTGGGATGAGCGCCGCAGGTGGACTTATCCTTCTTGTCGAACTTGGTGCAGTCCCAAGGATTGCCCTTCCAGTCAATAGCGTTTCCGGGCTGAGGAGGATTGTTGTCCAGACCCTCCCACCAAACGGTGTTGTCAGCGGTGTTGTGGACAACGTTGGTGAAGATGGTGTCACGCAGGCAGGTGTAGAGAGCGTTGGGGTTGGACTTCTCGTTGGTACCGGGAGCCACGCCGAAGAAGCCGTTCTCGGGGTTCACAGCCCACAGGCGGCCGTCCTCGCCCACGCGGAGCCAAGCGATATCGTCGCCCACGCACTCAACCTCGTAGCCCTGCTCGGACAGGAACTTGGGGGGAATGAGCATAGCGAGGTTGGTCTTACCGCAGGCAGAGGGGAATGCGGCGGTGACGTACTTCTTCTCGCCGTTGGGGTACTTCACGCCCAGGATCAGCATGTGCTCGGCCATCCAGCCTTCCTTGCGGCCCAGGTAGGAAGCGATACGCAGAGCGAAGCACTTCTTGCCCAGCAGAACGTTTCCGCCGTAGCCGGAGTTGACGGACATGATGGTGTTGTCCTGAGGGAAGTGAACGATATAGCGGTTCTCCTCGTCGATGTCAGCGCGGGCGTGCAGACCCTTGATGTAGTCAGCGGAGTCACCCAGAGCCTCCAGCACGTTGTTGCCAACACGGGTCATGATGAGCATGTTCAGAACCACGTAGATGGAGTCGGTCAGCTCGATGCCGTACTTGGCGAAGTCGGAGCCAACAACACCCATGGAGTAGGGAATGACGTACATGGTACGGCCCTTCATGGAGCCGGTGTAGAGCTTGTGCAGCTTGGCGTACATCTCGGCGGGATCCATCCAGTTGTTGATGTTACCTGCCTCCTCCTTGGTGGGGGTGCAGATGTAGGTGCGGCCCTCTACGCGAGCAACGTCGTTGACGGCGGTGCGGTGTAGGTACCAGTTGGGCAGCTTCTCCTGGTTCAGCTTGATGATCTCACCGGTAGGGCAAGCCTCTCCGCGCAGAGCCTCTGCCTGCTCGTTGGTGCCGTCGATCCAGACGATGGAATCGGGCTGGGTCATGGCGGCCATCTCGTTGATCCAATCCAGGACGAACTTGTTGTTGGTAGGTGTAGCGGACATGTTCAAATCTCCTTTTATATCAAATATTTTTTACAAATTCATGGGGAAGGGAATTGCCTCCCTTTTCTACCCCATTATATATTCTACACTATTTTCTGTCAAATTGCAATAGGATTTTGAAATATTACAAAATGTTCACAACCATACATAAAATACTTAAAAAAGTAAAGAGCGGGTACGGTCTGTCTTGACCGTACCCGTGTATCGAGTTCTGTTCAGTTGAAATTATTTTACCTTGACCCCGAACCTTTCTCCGCATCGCGGGCATTTGGCTTGATGCTTGCCCTTTTCTCTCGGAAGACGGAGCGTGGCCTTGCAGTTGGGGCAGGTGCGGAAAATATGGTCGGAGGTATCGGGGGGAAGGAGGAGCTTGGGCTTACGACGGAATTTCCCTTTGAAGCGGAGCCATGCCTCATTCTCTCGGCGGCGTTTGGGAATATTGCGAGAGAAGAAACGGTACAGCGCAAAGATCATAAGACCAAGGGCGATCATGTAAAAAGCAATGGAGATCATCGCCAAAACATCGTTGACGTTGCCCAGCACGCTGAGAACGGCACCGATAAAGAGTAGGATCAGTTCACAGACGAACAGCGCGTTGTAGAGACTATCCGCTCCGTAACGTCCGTACAGAAAGCGGGCAATTTTTTCACGAAATCTCATGTGGGTGATTCACGAACTCCTATATGACAGTATGAGAGGTATCTCTGCAGCATATCATACCACGGAATGATGAAGTCTGTGTGAACTGTCGGAGAAGGTCGTCGGAAAAGTATTTTGATCTTCGGATAAAGGCCCGTTATGACGTTTCCAAAAAAACTCGCAGCTTTTTCAGGATCTTCTTTTCCAAACGAGATATGTATGACTGGGATATCCCCAAAAGCTCCGCCACCTCGCTTTGTGTCATTTCTTTCCGACCGTTCAGCCCGAAGCGAAGCTCGATAATAAAGCGCTCCCGCTCCTCTAACCGCGCCACCGCGCGATGCAAGGCCACCCGCTCCTCTGCAGCCTCTAATTCCTGCACAACAGGCTCTTCATCGCTGCCCAGTATGTCGGAAAGAAGCAATTCATTTCCGTCCCAATCCGTATTGAGCGGCTCGTCAAGAGATACCTCCTGTCGCCCCCCAATCTTGCGTAAATACATCAAAATCTCGTTTTCGATACAGCGGGATGCGTATGTTGCCAGCTTGATATTTTTGTCCGAGCGGAAGGTGTTTACCGCTTTAATGAGCCCCAGAGTTCCAATAGAGATCAGATCCTCTATGCCCACACCCGAGTTTTCATATCGACGCGCGATAAATGCCACCAAGCGTAAATTTCGTTCAATGAGTAGGGAACGAGCCTCTTCTGCGCCCTCGCTATCATCCTCCAGTATGGCAACAGCAACCGCTTCTTCCTCTCTGGATAGCGGTTGCGGAAGAACGTCGGGACCGTTGATGTAGTAGATTCCTTTCGGTTTATGCCACAGACAGATAAACTTTTGCATGAACCCTGTCATCCATGAAATCAGAGTCGTACGTTTCATGTGTATATCTCCTTACAATTTAATTCAACAATTCCAGCGGAACAAGTGCTTCCGTGGATGTGAGCTCCGTCGATGCAATAACGGCTTGTACCGTTTTCTCCTGCTCTCTGCCTTTCAACGTATACGAGAGTCGAATACGGTCGGGGACAAATCCCGACAACACCCCTTGTCCCGTGGCTGTGGTTGCAGGAATGAGCCGTAGTCTTCGGGCATCGGGTGGCAGTAAGGATGTAACCTTTTGGAGATCTGTCACAGCACGTGCCAGATCGGTGGACAGAAAAGAAGTAAGTAATCGGTGGTCAACGCAGATCACAAGGTAGCCGCTCAGGGGATCTCGCAACAGATTGCCCGTGTCGATCATACCCTCAAAATTTCGGGCCTTTCCGTCCAATTCTACCGTTACGCGGCATTGGCGGATGGTAGAAGATTTGGAGAAAAAGCGCCCCCCTGACAACGTAATGATGCTACCGAGACAGGCAAGTAAGGCAAAGAGCCATGCCCCCATCCCCTCCTCTCCGACGGGCAAGATGTTCTGTAATCCGATGCGGTTGAAGAGATGGTAGAGTGCTGTCATAACGCCGCCGAGTGTCATGGAAAGAACCGTATATACGGCTGCTGCGAACAAGCACTGACGGAGCCCGCCCGATCGTAAGTTCAGAAACACGATGGCACAGAGAACGAGACATACACCCGTGTCCCAGACAAGTGTCCAAGCCTGTCCCGTTTCCAAGAAAAGTGAGATGACCGCATACAGTCCCCCCATTACTGCGCCCAAAAAGACACGCCACAGGGAAAGCCTGCGGTGCAGCAATCGTCCCGTCAGACAGAAGCAAAGTCCATCCATCCCCGCGTTGATCAAAAACAAAAGATCTGCGTATACATCAACCGCCATGCTCTTCGTACCTCCATGATCTCGTTGATCCTATTATAGCATGACCCTTTCCGCATGGTTTGTCGCACTGTGCGACAGCGGCGGGAATTTATTGACAGATTCTTGTCCGACCACAGGAAAATTCATAAATTTCGCTTGATTCTGCCATAAAAGTCAGGTATAATGAAAACGGTTCGGGCGCGGAATACCTTCTGTATGAATCTATGCGCCAACCGTGCGAGGTATACCTATGAAAAAAATAAAATATATAAGCGGGCTCGTGGCCGCCGTGCTGCTGTTTTCCGCAACCGCCTGCGGGGACAGGGAACCCTCCTATGAAGATCGTGAAACGTTTCCTCAGGAAACCTACGTTGCTTGGGAGAATGCGGTCATTACTTTTCAGGATGGAATCGTCCATACCGCCTATTCCTCCAATGCCCCGGTTGACACATGGCTGAAGAGGTGCGCGACTCCCGATCGCGACGATTACTTCGATGCGTATACCCTCCGCCATGAAGCTACGGACGGAAACGGGAATACGACCTATACCTACCTCATATACTATCCTCACGAAGGCAAGGCAATGAAAGCTACGCCGGAGCTTCTGGACGGAGGGAATGGATACGTCATCAATTTGTCCTACACAACGGGGACGGGGATCGAGGGATACTCACTCTGCTATCTGTCTGTTACGTTACCCACGAATCAAGCCCCCCGCTTGCGACTGCTGGTGGGTAAAGAAGTGCTGGGTGTCCTGTCTACCGTTACGGAGGACAAGATCCCTCTGGGTGGTTGATCACTGCGATCAATATCGGAAGAAAAGCATTCCAAAGCAGTGTTCAATTCGAATACACGTTTTTTTGACAAATTATTCAAAACATCTTGACAAATCAACTTCTATCGGCTATAATAGTACTGTTGTTATAAGGAAGGGTGTGGAAGCGCACCCAATCTCAACCGCATAGCGGGGAAATGGAGTGTACACAATATGTTTGAGACCCTGAAGAAGCTGCTCGTGGACGAGCTGCAGATCGATCCCAAGACCATCACCGCCGATGCCGAGCTCTCCTCCGATCTGGGCATCAATTCCATCGAGCTGGCCAACCTCATCATGATCTGTGAGGAAAAGTTTGATATCACCATCGATGATGACGATATTCATAAGCTCGTCACCGTAGGCGACGTGGTAGAGTATCTCGAGAGCCTGCAGTAATGCACAAATCAATAAACGGCGTGACCGCATACTTGGCGGCGCGCCGTTTTTCTTTGTATACGTATGGTAGACGAGAGGATCGGGCATACTGTATGAAAACGCGCGGAGGTGTCTATGATCACAATTCTCATCCGTACCCTGATCATTTACGTTTCCCTCATCATGATCATGCGTTTCATGGGGAAGCGCCAGCTGGGAGAATTGGAGATCTCCGATCTGGTGACGACACTTCTTGTGTCCGAGATTGCATCTCTTCCGCTGACCAATACCGATATTCCTCTGTCCCATGCCATAATGCCCATCCTGGTGCTCACATCCTTGGAAGTACTCCTGTCGGGCGCCCAGATCAAGATTCCCCTCCTGAAGAATCTCTTCGCGATCCGCCCCGCGATCCTCATCCGTCACGGTGTGCCCGATCGTGCCGTGATGCGCTCGGTGCGCGTATCCTCAGAAGAACTGCTCTCCCAGCTCCGACAGAAGGATATCACCGACCCCGACGAGGTGGAATACGCCATTCTGGAGCCCAACGGGCAGATCAGTATCGTCAAAAAAGCGAAGGAGCAGTCGCCGACACTGGCGCAGTTGGACATGAAAACACAGGAGCGTGGCATGATGCATATGGTGATCTGTGACGGAAAAGTCAATCCCCGCAATTTGTCCTTGGCAGGGAAGGATCAGCGTTGGCTGGAGGCGTATCTGCTCACCAAACGAACGCGTGCGGAAGACGTATTTCTGCTGCTGGTGGATGACAGCGGACAAACCCGCCTGTATCCCAAAGAGGGGGTGACGCCGTGAAAGGATGTATTCTGGCCGCCGCGATTCTTCTGGTGGTTCTGGGCGGCGTGATCGTCAATGCGTTCTTTATCCGCCACACCACGAATCAGCTTATGGAGTGTGTGGAGGCTCTGCCGGCTATCCCGGATTCTCAAGAGACGCCCCGCGACATCGCGATGATCCGCGAAAGATTGGAGGAAAAAACGATTTTCCTGGGCATTACCGTAGCCTACGCCGCCATTGACCGCGTATCCGAAGCCCTGATTTCTTTGGAATCCTTTGCAAAAACGGGGGATCAGCGACAGTACGCCGTGACCCTCGCCCTGCTTCTTGACTTGATCGAAGAACTGGCTCGCACAGAGAAAATTACCGTAGACAATATTCTATGAAAAAGGCTCACACCTCCGCAGGAGTGTGTGAGCCGTTCTATGTTCAGTCGAATTCGTGTCGATGAGCTTCAAAGAAATCGTGGTAGAGCCGCACGTTGGAAAGCTCGGTCCACTTCCTTGTCTCCACGGGCTTGCTGTCCAGATCGTAGATCTTGGCTCCGCGAAGGGCAAGCAGGAAGGGCGAGTGGGTGGAGATGATGAACTGACAGCCGTAGAAGCGGGCGCTGTCCTCAATGAAGCGGGCCAGCTCCAACTGCCGCTCGGCGGAGAGGCTGTTCTCGGGCTCGTCCAGGAGGTACAGGGCGTTGCCGCGGATCTTCTCGGCGAAATACCCGTAGGCGTTCTCACCGTTGGACTGACCGGGGAGATTCTTGGGAAGTCGTCGGGCGACGTAATCGGAGCGAGTGCTCGTCCACGCGTCACGGCGGTGTTGCAGCTCCTCAAAATCCTCCAGAGAGCGCATTTGGAAGCCGCCCTGACGGAGACCCCGCCACTCGTCGATCAACTCGTCCCGCTTGCGATCCACGCCCTCGTTGAGGGCACGGAAGCTCAGCATATAGTCGAAAACGTCATCGCTGGTGATGATGCAGCTTCCCTCGGGCGGGTCATTTTCCCCAGCCAGCTCCGCGCGGCAATAGGTCAGGTAATCCTCATAGCAGGGGGTATGGCTGAAGGGGGATGTACGGTGAAGTTTCAGCTTCTGCGCGATGATGTTGAGGATGGTGGACTTGCCCGATCCGTTGCCCCCGTACAGGAGGGTGACGGTGGAAAAATCCAGCCGCTCCAGATACTTGAAGGGAAATATCTTGAAGGGATAGGCGTTGTTCATATCCATACAGGACATATTCAGCTTAGAGGATCGCTTGTCGGCTAACAGGTACACCAATTCGTCGTGGTCACTGGCCAGACGGAAGGATTCAAGGTAGATCATAGGCGGCTCCTTTCATGGAGTATGATTCATTATAACATATAAGGTAGGGAATGTCAATAGGAGAAGGAAAGGGGAAGCCTTTGATGCGGGCTTCCCCTATATGATATTCCGTATGGAGAATCAACCCACCTTCAAAACGTCCTCCAGCGCCACGCAATCCATGAATGCGGAGGCGGCGATCATGCAGGCAGACTCGGGCAGGCGCAGGTCGGTCAGATGCCCGCACCAAGCGAAGGCGCAGTCCTCAATGATTTTGACCGAGGAAGGAACCGTCAGCACGCGGAGCGCAGAGCAGGCCGAGAAAGCACCGGTGGAAATGACCGACAGAGTGTGGGGCAGATGAACGTGCTCCAGAGCGGTGCAGCCTTCAAAGAGGGAAGGAGCCAGCTCGCAGAGACCCTCGGGCAGTACCACGGAACGCAGGCGAGTGCAGTAGGCGAAGGCACTGCGACCAAAGCTGACGAGATTATGGAGACGGCCGAAGCGGAGCACGGTCAAGCGCTCGCAACCCATGAAGGCACGGTTGCCGATGGAGGACAGACGGCTCTCGGAGGAAACGCGGATATCCAGAAGATTCGTGCAGAAAGCGAAAGCGCGGGTGCCAATGGACTCCACCGAATCAGGAAGAGTCACGGCACGCAGGGAAGCGCAGTTCGCGAAAGCGCGATCGCCGATGGCGACGACCTGACGACCCTCGGGATCCTTCTCGGGAATGACGAGCGTGGTGGGCTCGGAGCCGACGTACCCGGTTACGGCGCAGGTGTCCTCGGAGAGGGGGGCGTAGGTGAAGAGCTTTGCATACTCGACCATATCAATACCACAGGCGCAGATGTAATTGGACTTCGTCATAATAATCTCCATTCCGCCGCCCTTCGGCGGCACAAATATCGTTTGAAATTCGACCGTGTCGTTTCCGACAAATACGGACCTCGTCCATATTCAGGTCGAATTTGGCGTGAAACAGCAACCTTGGGTTTCAGATCTCTGAACTTTCACGCTACCTTCCTTTCGGCTCAACACGGGATTATTCTCGTTTATCAAACGGCGTTTGCCGCCTTTTGCCATGTTCTTTTCCGAATCCCGTTTTGGTGATCCCTATCGACGGGACTCTGTCTCCGTCGGCTCTCTTGTCCTTGTGCCACCATTATACCATACGAAATGTGCACATTGCAATAACAATTTGTAAACAAAAAGAAAACAATATCGAAAAATATTCCAAAAAGGATAAAATGGCGCGACTAAAAATCGATTACAAACGACAAAAATTGCCAATATAATTCCATAACAAGAAACGCCCGCGACAGAAAGCGACGGCAAAATGCGGCGTTCGACAGGATCTGTATGCGGTGAAAACTGCTATCCGATACCTTGGTTTGGTAAAAAAATATGGATAAATTCACGATACCCTCTTGCAAAAAACGCGAGGATTTGATATAATTGAAAAGGATGAAAATCATTCCTCGGAGATAATATCCGAAAGGGTGTCGATATCCGTCTAAATTGATTGAAAATTCTATCCCGTTTTTCAGAGAGGAGAAAAAACATGGATACTAAGCAAATCAAGCAAGCATTTATTTCCCCCTCGGTTGCCTATCGCGGCAAGCCCTTCTGGTCTTGGAACGGCGAGCTTCGCGGCGAGGAGCTGGTGCGCCAGACCGCCGTCATGAAGGAGATGGGACTGGGTGGCTACTTCATGCACTCCCGCGCAGGCCTCATCACCGAGTATCTGGGTGACGAGTGGTTCGACCTCATCAACGAGGTGGCCGATGCCGCCGAGGCCGACGGCATGGAGGCCTGGCTCTACGACGAGGACAGATGGCCCTCGGGCTCTGCCGGCGGTAAAGTCACGGTTGACCCTCAGTACCGCATGAAGTCCCTCTACGTTTTCGAGTCTGCCCCCGACAAGGTGGACTGGAACGATCAGTCCTTTGCCCTGTACGCGGCCAAGATGGACGGTTTGAACCTCTATACGTATAAGGAGTTGGACACCGCCTCCATCGCCTGCTGTAATTGTGCCAAGCGCGCCGTGAAGGCCGCCATCGAGGAGCTGTCCGAGGCCGCCGCCGATGAGCCCGGTGAGTGGAAGGCTCTGCGCTTCGCCATCGTCCCCGACGAGCCCAACTCCAACTACAACGGCACCACCTACATCGACACCATGAGCCGCAAGGCCACCGATAAGTTCATCGAGATGACCCACGAGGAGTACGCCAAGCGTTGCGGCGACCGCCTGGGCAAGAGCATCAAGGGTATCTTCACCGACGAGCCCCACCGCGGCCATTGCTTCGATAACCGCCGCGAAAAGGATGGCGTGATCTCCTGCGCCACCGCCTGGACGGACGATATCTTCGAGGAGTTTGAGAAGCGCTACGGCTTTGCCTGCCGTCCCATCCTCCCCGAGCTGTTCTATCGCAAGAACGGCGAGAAGGTCGCCCCCGTCAAGCTCCACTACATCGACCTGGCCAACGCCCTTTTCCTGGAGCGCTTCGCCAAGCCCCTCAACGACTGGTGCAACGACCACGGCATCTTCTTCACGGGTCACGTTCTCCATGAGGACAGCCTCATGAACCAGACCGTCCCCAACGGATCCCTCATGCGCTTCTACGAGTACATGGGCTACCCCGGTGTGGACGTCCTCACCGAGCACAACCGCTGCTACTGGATCGTCAAGCAGCTGGCCTCTGCCGCCCGTCAGCTGGGCAAGAAGTGGTTGCTGTCCGAGCTGTACGGCTGTACCGGCTGGCAGTTCGACTTCAAGGCCCACAAGACCGTGGGTGACTGGCAGGCGCTGTTCGGCATCAACCTCCGTTGCCAGCACCTGTCCTGGTACACCATGGAGGGTGAGTCCAAGCGTGACTACCCCGCCTCCATCCTCCACCAGTCTCCTTGGTATAAGGACTACAGCAAGGTCGAGGACTACTTCGCCCGCTTTGGTCTGGTCATGTCCGAGGGCGAGGCCGCCTGTGACGTCCTGCTTCTGAATCCCATCGAATCCGTCTGGTGTCAGGCCTACGCAGGCTTCGCATCCTGGATCTCCAACGTCTCCCCCGACGTAGCTCCCTACGAGCAGAGATACGCCCAGCTCTTCCATTACCTCACCGACCATCAGATCGACTTCGATTACGGCGAGGAGGAAATGATGTCCCGCATGGCCTCCGTGGACGAAGTAGACGGCACCCCCGTCCTCCGCGTGGGTCAGGCCACCTACAAGACCGTCATCGTTTCCAACATGCTCACCATTCGTCCCACGACCTTGAGCCTCCTGAAGGAATTCATGGCCAAGGGCGGTAAGGTCATCTTCTGCGGCGACGCGCCCGCATACGTCAACGCCATCGCATCCGACGAGCCCGCCAAGCTTGCCGAGCAGGGAATCGTCATCCCCTATGACGAATATGAGCTGATCAATGCTGTTTGGAAGAATTCCGATGAGTTCGTCCGTATTGTAAACGGTGAGGGCGACTATGAGACTGCCGTGTTTGCCCAGGTTCGTAAGAACTTTGGCGGCGACGGCTACGCTGTGGTCGTGTTGAACACTGACCGTAATCAGCCCCGCAAGGATCTGAATTTGGCACTGAAAGCCCCTGATGGCTACTCCGTGGAGGAATGGGATCTGGAGACCGGTGAGCGGTACGATGCCTCTGCCCTTGTAGCCGATATGGCAGGTCAGGGATACTGTATCTGCATGGATCTGGAGGCCGCAGGCACCCGTTGCTTCGTCCTCACCAAGACCCCAGACGAG
>JAZRIF010000191.1:0-3832 GCA_045645165.1 Eubacteriales bacterium | reverse complement strand
GCAATGTCGCCCATAGCGGGATCGGGGGGGTATTCCAGAAGCCCCAGCACGTCCTCGGCGGTCATGTCGCTCTGGGGAGCGATGGACTTCACACCCTCAAGAATGCCGTCGGCGATCAGAGCCTTGATTTGAAGCATCATGATAATAACTTCCTTTCTTTGGTCTCGTGGTACCCCAAAATAAGCGCAACAAAAGAGTACGGGTACCGTAACTAATATATTATATCATATTTTTCTTTATTTTGCAAGATGTTTTTCAAAAAAACATCCCCCGCGGAGAAAATTTCCGCGGGGGAATTCCCGTTACGTTGCGCCACGGGCAAAAGAATCCTCAAAGAAGCACCTGTTCTACGATTCCATCAACCCGTTCGCATACAGCGCCGCCTCAAACTCATCCGTGATTTGATAAAAATCCGAACTCCACACGTATTGCAGATACAGTTTCCCGTCGATGGGCACAACGGTCACGTCGAAGCTGAATGCGGGATAATCCTCCAAAGGGCACCGCAGATATCCGATCAAAGAACGTAGATTATCCAAATCCAATGAATACGGGATCACCTCGTCCGTGATCACGTCGCGGATGCGGAAGGAAAACGTATTGCTGACCACGCAGGTGTTGTCCATGATCATCTCGTGGATGTCCATGCCCTCCTTGATCCAAACGTCGTTTCCTCTGTCACAGGTAATGATATCCGGATCGTCAAAATCGTCCCCATAGAAGATCGAAACAGCCCCCAACAGGTAGCTGTACGGCATGGTAGCGATCTTCACGCATCCCTCGGAATCATGGACTGCCGAAATCATGCCGTTGTAATTCCCGATACTCTCGTAGATGGTTCCATTGTAGCGGATGCGGTCGTCATCCACCCATTCAATCGTGTCCGCCGGAGAGATCTCCTGCCAGAAGCTCACGTAATCCGGCAAGTATGTTCCGCAGGAAGTCATGGTCATACAGCTGAGCAAAACAATGGTGATAAGTACCGAAAATTTCATCCGGAATATATTTTTCGGCATGATTGCACCGCCTTTCTGCTATTTGACATTAGTATAGCACAATTTGGGACGTTTGTAAATAGTTAAATAACCATTTGATCGGCGTCCGAATTGGATGTATCGGTCTGACTAAACAACTGCTATTTTACTGAAACACCACGTCCACGTACTTAACATAAGCGTTATTCAGAGGCTCCACCTCCACCCGCTCCCACTCGGCGCGGCTACCGCCGTAGTAGACGGTGCGAAGCCCGCAGCAGTTCTGGAAGGCAGATTGACCGATGGACTTCAGCCCCGCAGGGAGGGTCAGCTCCGCCATGGATCGGGAGCCGTTGAAAGCGTTGGCACCAATGTGGGTAATCCCATCCTGGGCCACCACACGCCTGAGACTCACGCAGGTCTGAAAGGTCATGGCAGGAATCTCCGTCATCCCTGCGGGAAGCACCACCTCCTGCAGTTCCCCACAACCATCGAACATGGCTTTCCCGAACTCCGTGACCGCAGGCGGCAGATCCACACTCCGCAGGGCCACGCACCCCTGAAAGGCGCTGTTCCCTATGACCGTAACGGTATCGGGCAGGGTCACCGACGTGACTGACCGATACCCCTTGAACGCAGCCGTGGCCACCGTAGTCACAACATCCCCATAGGGAGACCGCTCGGGCACGACGATGGTTCCCTTCCAAGCCTTGTCGGCGCCCTTGATCTTGCAGGTGCCGTCGCCGTTGGATATAAAGAGCACCCCTCCCTCGGTCACGTCGGGATGGGGGGTATCTTGCCCCTCTCCAACGGAATTTTCGTGCAGGGTGGCATGGGACAACGCTTGGTTTCCATCCTGATGAATCACCACTCTGCGCCATTGACTCGCACTGCCTCCGTAGTATAGATCCTTCAGAGCCCGACACCCGTAAAAGGCACGGCTGTCTATTTGAACCAATCCCGCGGGAATCACCAGACTTTCCAGAGCCGTGCAGTTCTCAAACGCCGCCCCGCAGATCACCGACACATCCTTCGATAAAGTAACGCGGGTCAGGGCGGAACAGTTCAGGAACGTCCACAGCGGCACCTCGTCCATCCCCAACGGCCAGACGATCTCCTTCAACGCGGTGCAATCCATAAATACGCTGTGACCCATGCTCTTTATCCCATCGGGCAGCGTGACCGACACGAGACCTGCACAGTACACGAAAGCAGCTTCCCCGAGCTCAGTCACGCTCTGCGGAACCGTCATGCTCGAAAGGCTCTCGCACTTTCGGAAAGCCTCACGGCCAATGACTGCCAGCCCATCGGGCAGCTCCATCTCGGTCAAAGCCGTACAGCTTCTGAAGGCATGCTCCTCCAAACGGCGCAGGGTGGACGGCAGCTCCACCCTCGTCAGGGCAGAACACCCCTCAAAAGCACGATCTCCGATCACCTCTACTCCTTCAGGAAGAGATACAGCTTCCAGCTTCTTACAGTAGTAAAAGCACTCGGCGGGGATCGCGGTGATCCCCTCGGGCAGAACAATACTCACCAAACGTTCGCAAGACTTGAACGCCCCCGCCTCGATGCCCGTTACTCTGTCCCCATCGGGGGAGTAGGCGGGCACCACCAAGTGAGCATCGCGGCACTTTCCGATGCCCGTAAGCCGACAGGTTCCGTCCCCGTTGGAGCGGAAGGCAAGCTTCTCGGAGGGAGGGAGCGTCTCGGATTCCGTCACGGCTTCGGATTGTGTCGGAATCTCGGCATCAAGCGTATCCGATTCAACCGTCCCCGGCACAGGCGGCGTAATCGGCGCATTCCGCCCCGCCTGTATAATGGCGATCAGCACCGCCAAGCTCACCACGGCGCAGATCATGGCCACGCCCCACCCGCTGTTCAGAAACCGAGAGAGAGCTGATTCCTCCTTCACCCGTCCCCCGGCTACCGCCTTGGGTTCACCGAACAACGCCATGGATTCCTCAATGATGTCGAGGTCAATATCACTCATACGGGAAAAAGCCGTTATGCCATTCATACCGAATACCCCCTTTCGCCAAGATAAGCCCGCAACGCCTCACGGACACGCATCAGCTTGACCGCCGCGGTATTGGCCTTCATGCCCATGCGCCGCGCCACCTCTGCCACCGAGAGCGCGTGGAAATAGCGTCCCATGAACAGCATCCGCTCCTCCTCGGACAGCGTCCGCAAAAAATCCGACAGAAGCGCCGCCAGCTCGGGGGAATGCTCCTCGGGCATAGGAATACAAGCCTCCAGCTCGTCGAGCATCACCGTCAGATTCTGATCGCGGCACTCACTGCGGTTGTAGCGGAGGCGGTTGAGAGAGAGATTGCGGGTAATGCGGAGCAGAAACGCCCGCAGAGGCGAGGGGCGCTTGGGGGGGATGGCGTTCCACGCGCGGAGCCACGTGTCGTTGACACACTCCTCCGCATCGGACTGACTGTGCAGGATGCTCATGGACAGTCGCATACAGTCCGCACCGTATTGCCGCTCGCACACCGCAATCGCCTGCTCGTCACGGGCGAAGTAAAGATCAAGAATCTGTTCGTCTTGCATGATGGTTTCCTTTCCATGATATAGGTCAAATGCCTTTCAAAAATGCCTTCACCTATATAAACACGCCCACATACCTCAATATGACAAAAAGAGAAGAAAAATCTTCTCTTTTCGCCGAAAAATTATGATAACGGTTTTGCTTCATCTTCAAATTTGGGTTTGTGGGGGCGTTGCCCCCTGGTCCCCCACCAAGAACCTTTTTGAAAAAAGGTTCTTGGAACTCCAAAAACTTTCAAAAAACATTGATAAATAATCCCTTTTTAAAAGTTCTTGAAGGGTGTCCAGAGGGAAACTTCTTTCAA
>JAZRIF010000190.1:0-6878 GCA_045645165.1 Eubacteriales bacterium | reverse complement strand
GGCTTCCGTTCCCTGAATCCCGAGACGGGAGAGGGGGAATGGCATCCCACCGTGCCCTGCACCGTGGTGTCCCTTTTGGAGGGCGGGTGCATTGAGCGGGGCTTGTCCTACGCCGAGGGAGGTCCTGTGTACCAGGTGGTATCTCCCCACATCGGCGGCCTGGCGGATACGGTGAACAGTCTGTACGCTATCAAGAAGCTGGTGTTCGACGACCGTCGGGTGGCGTTTGGCGAGCTGATGGCGGTTCTGCGGGACAACTGGGAGGGGTATGAGCCCCTGCGGCAGATCGCTCTGAACAAGTACGTATACTACGGAAACGACAATCCCGAGTGCGACGACATTGCCGCCGCGGTGCTGGATGCCTTTGCGGACTATTGCGCCGAGAACAACGGGAAGTCTCCCGTGAAATTCCCTGCGGGGGTCTCTACCTTCGGCCGTCAGCTGGAGTGGGCGCCCCACCGTTTGGCCGCTCCTCACGGACGGAAGCAGGGCGAGGTGCTGGCCGCCAACGCTTCTCCCACCCCCGGAACCGACAGGGAAGGTGTCACCGCCATGATCCGCTCCTACTGCCGCGCCGATCTGTCCCGCATGGTGACGGGGGCGGCGCTGGACTGCAAGCTGCTTCCTTCGTCGGTGGCAGGTGAGGACGGCATTACCGCTCTTGTTTCCATGATGCGGGGATTCGTGGCCGAGGGGGGCTTCTTCCTCCAGCCCGACGTGGCGGATGCGCAGATTCTGCGGGACGCCCAGGAGAACCCCGAGAATTACCAGACTCTTTCGGTGAGAGTTTCGGGTTGGAACGCCCGCTTCGTGACCTTGTGCCGCGAGTGGCAGGATATGGTCATCGGGCAGAATGAGGGAGTGTGAGTCATGGGAGATCGGAACGTGACATTGCCCGTAGCCGAAATACAACGGTTCTGCATGCACGACGGGCCGGGGGTGCGGACGGTGGTGTTTTTCAAGGGATGCCCTTTGACGTGCGCCTGGTGTCACAACCCCGAAATGCAGAAGGCAGGGCAGGAGATGCTGTTCTACCCCCAAAAGTGCATTTTCTGCGGGGCGTGCGTATCGGCTTGCCCCACGGGGGCGCAGATCATTCATCCCGAGCGACGGTTTGAGCGGGACAAGTGTGTGGCCTGCGGGCGTTGCACCCGGGTGTGCTGTACTGATGCGCTGGTTCCCGTGGCGCGGGCTATGACGGTGGAGGAGATCCTTTTCGCCGTCATGAAGGACAAGGCCTTTTACGGTGAGGCGGGGGGCGTGACCCTGTCGGGCGGTGAGCCCATGCTTCACGGGGAGGGCTCCATTCGCCTGCTGGCCGCCTGCAAGGGGGCGGGGCTGACCACCGCTTTGGAGACCTGCGGGTATTTCGACGGAGGGCTGATCCCCGAGCTGGTGCCTGTGGTGGATCTGTTCCTGTTTGACGTGAAGGACACCGATGAGGAGCGCCACAAGGTCTACACCGGGGTATCCAACCGACGGATTCTGGAGAATCTGCGGCGGGTGGATGCGCTGGGTGGAAAGACGCGGCTGAGGTGCATTCTGGTAAACGGTGTGAATACCGACGAGGGTCACTACGCCGCGCTGGCCGAGCTGGCGCTGAGTCTGACTCATTGCGAAGGGGTGGAGTTCCTCCCCTATCACGCCTATGCGGGCTCCAAGATGATCGCGTTGGGACTGGATGACAACGGACGAAAAGAGTGGATCCCCGACTGCGAGACCGTGGATGCGGCGAGAGCCTACCTGACACGGTGCGGCGTACGCGTGGTGAACGGTGCAAAGGATGCTGTTCAGTGATCTACATAAAGCCCCGCGCGACGGCGGGGCTCTTTTCGGCTTTGAAGCGGTACATTGCCATATAGATTGAACGGATTCCGGTATCATGATAGCACATACGGAATGAAAAAATAACTCACTCGTCGATGGGTGCAACTTGCAGTTGAGCTTGCAAATGGAATGATGAAAAGAAAAATCGGCAAAGGGTATTGACAAATCAATCCTTTTGCCGTATAATATACACAGAGAGGCTACCGATACGGTTGCTTCCCGACAGTCAGAAGAAATAATCGCCTAAACTGGCAGGTTGCGGGCGGTTATTTCTTTTTATTATTCTGAAAGATAAGAACGACGAGAGCCAAAAGATCAATGATCACGATGAAAAACGTGAACAGCAGTTCCCAGGTTACGTACATGCCATCACCTCCCCTCTGTTTCCATCGGGAAAGGCTTCAAAATATATGAAAGATTCTTTCCCAATAAACATTCAGGAAAGCAACCGCACCGTAAGGCTTCCCTTACGGGAAGTCGGTAGCCTGTATATATCTTAACACTTTTTGTGGGATTTGTCAATCCCACTTTTGTGTACCCCCTTGCAAAATCCCTCGAAATGTGTTACAATATATTCAGTTGCAATCAATCAAAGGAGTAAAAACCATGCTGAAACGCTTCATCTCCTACTACCGCCCCCACAAGCTGATCTTCACCTTGGATATGCTGGCCTCCCTTCTGGTGGCGCTGGTGGGCATCGTCTACCCCATTATCACAAGGGAAATGCTCAACGAGCTCATCCCCAACAAGCAGTACCGCATGATCGTGTTCGCGGGTATCGGACTGCTCATCCTGTATATCATCCGTATGCTTCTCAATTTCTTCATCCAGTACTACGGCCACGTCATGGGCGTGCGGATGCAGGCGCAGATGCGCTCGGATATGTTCCGCCATCTGGAAAAGCTGCCCTACTCCTTCTACGACAATCACGAGACGGGTAAGATCATGTCCCGCATGACCAGCGATCTCATGGACATCAGCGAGTTGGCTCACCACGGCCCCGAAAATTTGCTGATCTCCTCCATATCCGTCATCATCTCCTTCGTGTACCTCTCCACCATCAACATCTGGCTGACTCTGATCATCTTCGCCTGCGTGCCCTTCCTCATTCTGATCGCTACCGTCCTCCGCAAGAAGATGCGGGATGCCTTCATGGAGAGCCGCGTGTCCACCGCCCAGATCAACGCCTCTCTGGAGAGCAGTATTTCGGGCATCCGCGTCACCAAGGCCTTCACCAACGCCGACAAGGAGGAGGAGAAGTTCCAGGAGGGCAACGGGATGTTCGTGTCTGCCCGCCGCAAGGCCTACAAGGCCATGGGTCAGTTCCACTCCATGACCTCCTTCATCACCGACATCTTCAACGTCATCATCCTCATCGCGGGCGGTCTGTTCCTCTACAACGGCTCCATTGATTTCGGTGACTATTCCGCCTTTATCGTGTCGGTCAACCTCTTTATTGCCCCCGTGATGACCCTCATCAACTTCATGGAGCAGTACCAGACGGGTGTGACGGGCTTTGAACGCTTCGTGGAGATCATGGACGAGAAACCCGAGGAGGACACCCCCGGGGCGGTGGATATCGGGGAGGTGCAGGGCGACATTGAGCTCCGCCACGTCTCCTACCGCTACGAGGACAGTAACCCCGTGCTGGATGATCTCTCCCTCAAGGTCAAAAAGGGTCAGACCTACGCGCTGGTCGGCCCCTCGGGCGGCGGTAAGACCACCATCTGCCACCTCATCCCTCACTTCTACGACTGCGTGGATGGTGAGATCTTCATTGACGGCAAAGAGCTGCACACCGTCACCATGGCCTCGGTGCGCCGCAACATCGGTATCGTTCAGCAGGATATCTACCTGTTCAACGCCTCCATCCGCGACAACATCCTCTACGGCCGTCTGGACGCCACCGAGGAGGAGGTCATCGAAGCCGCCAAGCGCGCCAACATCCACGACTACATCATGACGTTGGAGAACGGCTACGAAACCGTCATCGGTGAGCGTGGCGTGCGCCTCTCGGGCGGTCAGAAGCAGAGACTGTCCATCGCTCGCGTATTCCTCAAGAATCCTCCCATCCTCATTCTGGACGAGGCTACCTCGGCCCTGGACAACACCACTGAGATCCTCATCCAGCAGGCTCTGGACGAGCTGTGCAAGGGAAGAACCACCATCGTGGTGGCTCACCGCCTGTCCACCATCAAGAACGCCGACGAGATCGCTGTCATCGCGGACGGCCGTATCGTGGAGCAGGGGAACCACAAGGCTCTGATGGAGCAGGGCGGAATGTATGCGGAGCTCTATAACCTGCAGTTCAAGATGAACAACGGAACAGACGCGGTTGAAACCAAGAATTAAATGAAAAGCGGAGCGAACCCGATGAGGGAACGCTCCGTTCTTTTTGTTATTCCTTTGCTCTGCCTACAAGGGCAAGATACTCCTCATAGGTCACCAACAACCTCACCGCCTCCAGCAGGGCGTTGGCGCTCATACCCTTGGGAAGCCCCACCTTGACGGCCAGCTCGTCTCGCTTCTGGGTACTATTCGCCCCGCCCGTCAGCCCGTCCTCAAAGAAATCCACCTTGGACAGGGGATTCTCGGCGGCGCGGGTCAGGGGATCGCCCTCCTTGGCGTAGGGCGCGAACAGGTCGTGGAGCAGGGAATCCTCCATGCCCTCCACGCCCAGAGTCCCCGCCGCCGAGGGTTTATCCTTGCGGCGCTCTTTGCCCTTGATCTGGGGGATGTACAGGGGGATGATGCGATCCTTGGGGAGCATCCCCGACAGGTGGGAGCGGATGACCTTGCCACCGCCGCCGCTGTCGGTCAGCACGATGAGGGGGGAGGCGGCGGCCAGCCTGCGGAGCAGGAGGCGTTTCTCTTCCTTTTTGAAGATGCCGAAGCCGTCGGTGACGATGATTTGGGCGTCGATGACGTTGGAAAGGCGGATCTTATCGTATTTGCCCTCCACTACTACGGGGTAGGGAATGGTTAATTTCTCTTTTTGGGACATGACAGGACCTCCCGATACACTTGATTCGTAGGGGAGGGGCTTGCCCCTCCCGAAATCTGTCAAAAAGGCAGACAACCATATTGTTCTATAAAGCGGGAGGGGCGAGCCCCTCCCCTACGGAATGGTGGTCGTTATCTCCCGAACAGGAGAAAATACCCCAGTACCAAAATGCCAAGCGCAATGCGATACCACCCGAAGGAGGCGAAGCTGTGCTTCTTCACGAAGTCCATGAGGAACTTGATGGCGGCGAGGGAGACCAGAAAGGCGGTGACACATCCCACGGCGAGGATGCCCCACTCCAAGGCGGTGACGGTCACGCCCTCGAGGGCGAGCTTGACCACCTTCAAAAGGCTTGCTCCCAGCATGGTGGGGATGGCCATGAAGAAGGAGAACTCGGCGGCGGCGGAGCGTGTGCAACCCAGGAGCATGGCGCCCAGGATGGTAGAACCTGAGCGGGAGGTGCCGGGAATGAGGGCCAGCATCTGGAAGGCGCCAATGAGGAAGGCCAGCTTGTAGTCGATGCTGCTTACGTCGTGGACGCGAGCCTTGTCGGTGGGCTTGAATTTTTCGATCAGAATGAAGAGAATGCCGTAGACCACCAGCGCAATGGCCACCGTGACGTAGTTGTAGAGATGCTCGTCCAGCCAGTCGTCCAAGAGCACGCCGATGACAGCCGAAGGAATAACGGCCACGCAGACCCGGAACCACAGCCCCCAGGTGCCCTTTTTCTCGACGGGGGACTTGGAGGGGGCGAAAGGATTGAGCTTATGGAAAAACAGCACGATCACCGCCAAAATAGCGCCCAGCTGGATGACCACGTCGAACATCTCGGAAAAGGCCTCCGAAACCTGCAGAGGACAAAGCTCACCCAACAGGATCAAATGCCCCGTAGAGGACACGGGCAGCCACTCGGTAATCCCCTCCACAATGCCGTAGAGGAGAGCTTTGAGAAGTTCGAAAATGGTGGACATATAGCCTCCTTTGCGGATAAAAGGTTCAAATTTGGGTTTGTAGGGCAGGGGCTTTGCCCCTGCACCCCACCAAAGGGACTTTTGAAAAAGTCCCTTTGGAATCTTCAAAACTTACAAAAAACATTCATAAATCATCATTTTTGAAAGTTCTTGAAGAGAGTCCAGAGAGGAACTTCTTTCAAGAAGTTCCTCTTTGGCGCTCTCCTCGCTCCCCTACAAACTCCAATTTGCAAAACTTTGCAATCACCGGGGGACAGGCATACAACATGATATGCCGTCAAAAGAAATTTCAGACCGAACGCTTGGTCCCCACCCGCATGATGTCGCCGGGGGTGACATCGAAGGGAACTCTTGCCCAGAAGATCATTTGAGGATGGGGAATGTTGGCGCGGATGCGACCCTCGGTGTCGTAGAGCTCGCCCACGTAGAAGAAGCGACCCGTTTTGCCGGGGGAGATGATCTCGGCGGGGTCGGCGGCGCGGACTTTGTTCTTTTCCATGAAGCGGTAGAGGCGGCCGTCGGCGGTTTCGTAGGCCACCTTCATGTCGAGGATGGTCTGCAGCTCGGCCTGCGCCTCGGGGGATTCGGTCTCCAGAGCGGTGCCGTAGTAGGCCTTCTCACCGATGTAGTGGCCGCCCTGCACCAGCTGGGGCTCCTTCATGGGGTCGTCGAGATAGAAGCCCGTGGCGTACTCGCGGTGGGATACGGACTCCAGCTCCCGCATCCAGGCGGGGTCGAACTTATAGCTTGCGGGATCCTTCGTATACGCATCCATGGCCATGCGGTAGGTATTGGTGACCACGGCGGTGTAGTAGGAGGACTTCATGCGGCCTTCGATCTTGAAGGAGTCGATGCCGCTCTCCATGAGCTCGGGGATGTGCTCGATCATGCACATATCTCGGGACGACAGGAAGAAGGTACCCAGCTCGGTCTGTTCCACGGGGATGGGGAAGTGGGGGCGCTTTTCCTCGTAGATGGTGTAGTTCCAGCGGCAGGGCTGGGAGCAGGTGCCGCGGTTGCCGTCGCGGCCGTCGGTCATGACGTTGGCCAGCAGGCAGCGGCCGCTGTAGGACACG
>JAZRIF010000189.1:0-9053 GCA_045645165.1 Eubacteriales bacterium | reverse complement strand
CTCCTTCTGCCGCTGACGGTACATAGCAAGGGCTTTGATAATGGTTTCCTCGATCTTCTGTTCGGAAGTTCCCGCGGGAAAATACTTCTCTATCTTTTCCATAGGAATTTTGATACGTGCCTTTTGGTTTGGCTTTTCTTCATTCATAATGGTGTTGATAGCATCAGTATCGAGTTTACCCTCCTTGCTCAACGCTCTCATTCTTATTGTCTGAGCGTGAGACGGAAAAGTTCCTTCGGTGTCAATATAATCAACCAAGTCTCGCATTTCCTCTTCCTGCAAGTAAGAGAGTTCCACCGCAGGTCTCATTCCGATACTGCCCTCATCGACAAACTCAAGAAGTTCAGGAGTAAGCTCATTGAGACGAACGTAGCGGCGAACTTGGTCCCCGCTTTCTCCTACGGCCTCGCCAATAATCGTAGCTGTTTCCCGTTCCTTTAACTTCCCCGCCACTGGCGTGGAAGTTAAATCCGTTCTCTTTCCCTGCCGCTTCATCGCATCCATCTTCATCTTGTAAGCCTTTGCCTTTTCTGAAGGAAGGATGTGTTCCCGTTGAAGATTGGAATCCACCATCTCGATAATGGCATCGTCTCGGCTCAGCTCCCGAACAATGACAGGTATCTGCGTAACACCCAAGATACCGCAGGCGTATTTCCTGCGGTGCCCGGAAATTAACTCGTAGCGACCGTCTTCCTTTTGGCGAACAACAACAGGGGTTAGAACACCGTTCATTTCGATACTGCGAACAAGCTGTTCCATGCCCTCATCATTCTTAACCTGAAAAGGATGATCCGGGAAATCATCAATCTGAGCAAGAGGGATTATGTGAACCGTCTCAACACTCTGTTTCATGGATGTCCCGCTCACGCATTTTCCCTTCCTTTCGCTTACGACACTTTTGCTTTTTGGGCTTTCTTTCGCTGACCTTTACGGCATCCATTCCGTACAAACCAAGAGGGACGGAATAACAGATGGCTCGGAACACATCGAAAGAAACTGCCTCCTCATCCGAAAGATCCGCGTAACTGGCAGATATGGCACCGTATTTCCAAACAGAGGCCGCGAGGTACAACTCAAAGGCATCTGCATCCAACTCGCTTACCGCGTAGGCCAAAGCTGAATACACCACACCGTCCTCCTCCAATACTCTGCTCGTTTCCTGCCACAATTCCTCATGAGCAGCCAGCAGATAGATCTGCGCAATCAGGGAATGATCCGCTTTGCCGACACGGTTCAATCCCTCACGGAATCTCTTGCCATGACCCGGCGACAGGAAACAGCTATGCAGCTCCGTCCCTCTTTCCATTGCCAACCGCAGGCGGTAACGGAAAGACGCATTTCCGATTTCGGCAAAACAGTGCCGCAGCACTTCGCCAAAGGAACAGGTATGTGCGAAGATGCGTTCCTCCATGCAGCAACATACTTTCAAAGCGCATTTCCCGCCGGATGAATACAGACAATTGCTACACCGGCAGATAGATCTTCTGTACGGAAAGCCCACACGTGCGGGTTGGAGCCCTTTTGCCGACTTTACCAAATCGTGCACGTAAAGGGCACTATTCTTCTTTTCAAGGTACATTTCGAATCCTCCGAATTCTAAAGTACGGAAACAAAAAAAGCCGACTTTATTTCCACTTCAAGAGTGGTCGTAAAGTCGGCTTATTAAGGCCGTATGTAATTAAGCTTCAAGAACGTCAAGCAAATATAGTATGAGGTTGGAGGTCTCGCGGTTATCCATGCCGTTTGCTTTCTGCTTCAAGCGCTTTGCATTAAGTGCATCGATTATGATTCGCAGTTCAAAGGGGGTAAGTTTGAGTCTGCGAACCATCGTATATCCGTTTTTCATACACATTCTCGCTTTCTGATTTACTGTGTTGATTATATCAAAAAAAACAATTTTTTCAATTTTGCCAAAATGTCGCGGGTTCAAGTCCCGTTTGCTCGGAAAAAGTTGCACTGTACTAAACGGATGTTTTGATACTTTTAGAAAATCAAAAAAGCCTTGCGTAGCAAGGCTTTTTTGACATAGTTGCATTTTTATACTATGAGAATGGTGCGAGAAACGGGACTTGAACCCGTACGGTGTGAACCACACGCCCCTCAAACGTGCGCGTCTGCCAGTTCCGCCACTCTCGCATGTCATCTGCTCGACAACGCTATAGATTATACACGATTTCGAGCAAAATGTCAAGGGGTTTTGCAAAAGTTTTTTTGAAAATTTCAATAAAATTTTATGAAGTCAACGCAAAAGCTTTGGAAATATTTTTCTTGTTTCAAAAAGCCCTTGCAATTATTCGCAAAATGTAGTATAATGTAGCCCGTTGGGGTTACACACCTCAAGCAATATTTATATGGAAAGGTAATCAAATATGAAAAAATTACTCCTGATCGCTGCTTTGATGCTCGCTTTGGTAATCGCCGCAACTGCTTGCTCCAATGATACGCCCACGCCTGTCGATACCACCGCGACTCCCGAGACCACCGTTGCTGATGCCGTTACCGAACCCGCCACTGAAGTGCCCACCGAGCCTCAGGCAACCGTAGCCCCTGAAACCACGGCCGAGCCCGAGACCACCGTGGCTCCTGAGACGACGGTTGCTCCCGAAACCACTGCTGAACCCGAAACTGAGAAGCCCTCCGACGAGCCCTCCGAGCCCGTATACGGCAACCCCGGCACCATGAGCGTGTGCGCTGACAACATCAGAACCTGGGTGGGCGACACTATGACCGACCTCTGCACCCAGGAGGCTCACAAGTATCTGAACGAAAACAACCATACGGTTGTGATCGATGGCGTGGATTTCGTTTCCTTCCGCGGTTGGGCGAACCCCACCGGTGTGACCATTGACCAGTTCGGTTATCAGATCAACGACGGCGAGCTGGTGTTCAGCGCTGATTTCTGGCAGGATGAGCCTGAGCTGAATGCAGCTTTGAACTCCCCCGCTGCCATGCGCTTCGAGAACATCAAGATTCCCGTGGCTGATCTGGCTGCCGGCACCTACGAGGTGACCCTCCTGGTTAAGGACACCAACGGCGTGATCTACGCCATGAACAATCCTTGGGGTGACATCCTGCTGGTCAAGAACTGATTCATCCGCTGAATCCATACCCGTTACACAAAAAAATACCGCTATCGGAAATCCGATAGCGGTATTTTTTTCGGATCAAGATGTGATTTCACACGTCTCTCCGTCCCTCCAGGGCGCGGAACAGGGTGACCTCGTCGGCGTACTCAATGTCAGTGCCCACCGAAATACCGAAGGCCAGACGGGTGACCTTGATATCCAGGGGACGAAGCAGATGAGCGATGTACATGGCGGTAGTCTCCCCCTCCACGTCGCCGCCCGTAGCCACGATGACCTCCTTCACTTCCCCGCCGCCTACACGAGCAAGCAACTCCTTGATCTTGAGCTTATCGGGGGTGATGCCGTTGAGAGGGGAGAGCAGACCGTGCAGCACGTGGTACGCGCCGCGGTACTCCCGCACACGCTCCATGGCGATCACCGTCTTGGCGTCGGCCACCACGCAGATCACGCTGTGATCGCGGGTTTCGTCGTCGCATACGTAGCAAAGCTCGCGGTCGGTGAGGTTCTGACAGATGGGACACAGGTGGATCTTCTCCTTGGCGTCCATGATGGCGCGGGCGAATTCCGCGGCATCCTCCTCGGTCATATCCAACACCGAAAAAGCCATGCGGAGGGCGCTTTTCCGTCCTACTCCGCCCAGCTTTCCAAATTGCTCTGCAAGATTCTGCAGAGATTCGATGTACTCGGCCATATCAGAACAGACCGGGCATGTTCATAGCGCCCGTGATCTTTTCCATTTCCTTAGAGTTGGTCTCCTCCACGCGCTTGATGGCCTCGTTCACGCCTGCCACCAGAATATCCTGCAGGGTCTCCACGTCGTCGGGATCCACGATCTCGGGGTCGATCTCAATGGAGAGGATCTCCTTCTTGCCGTTGATCTTGACCGCAACCACACCGCCGCCGGCCTTGATGTCGTACTCGCGAGCGTCCAGCTCTTCCTGCTTAGCGGCCATGTCCTCCTGCATCTTCTGTGCCTGACGGATCATAGACTGCATATTCTGGGCGCCACCGCCCATGCCCTTCGGTAAATTTGCTCTCATGATATATTCTCCTGTCTTTTAAATTATTTATTTATAAATCAATTTTTCGTTTATTCTTCTACTGCTTCCAGAATGAGATCGATCAGCGATCCCTCGCCCTTTTGCGAAGCGGCTTCCTCCACCTCGTACAGCACGTCGGAAACCTCCAGCTTGCGGTTCAGACACACCGACAGCGCGGCGCGCAGAGCCTCGGGCGCTCCCTCACGGGACACCATGGTGCGGATGAAATCGCTCTCCAGCTTCACCACGACCTTGCCGTCCTCGGTGGTATAGGCCTTAGCCGACACCAGAAAGGACGCCGCCATAGGGCTGGTAGCGCGTACCCGATCCACCGCTTCGCTCCAGGCCTTCAAGGGGCGCAGAACGCGCTTGGCCTCGGCCATCGGGGCGACGGGGGTGGGCGTAGCCACAGGTCGGGGAGACGGAGGGGTGCTGACCGCAGGAGCCGGAGTCGGCTTGGGAGCAGGCGTCTCTCTTCGCGTCAGGGTCGGTTGAGGGACGTAGGACTCCACCGGCGGTTCCCACAGATCCATAGGCGGCTCCATCATGGGAGGCTCGTCCATGGGAATCGGCGCTTGCGCGGGGATCTCCGCAGTTGCCTGGGTCGATGCCTGCACGACCGCCCCCGTCACCAGCTGTTCCTCGATGCGGGAGATACGGGTAAGGATGGACTCGGTAGAGGTATCCAGCGCGGGATCGCAGAGACGAACCAGCGTGATCTCGGCAACGGTACGCTTCACGGCGTATGACTTCTGCATAGCGAACAGCGCGTCCTCCAGAAGCCCGATGTGGAAGAGCATGGTCTCCTTGGTAAAGCGGGCGGACAAAGCCACCAGCGCCTCCCTCTCGCTGTCGGTCAGATCCAGATACTTGGAAGGTTCCTTGACGGTCTTGGTAACCAGCATGTCCCGATAGTAGCCGATGAGCTCCTGCCAGAACACCGCCACATCGCGGGAAGCAGATACCATGTCGTCCACCACCGCAAAGAGCAGATCAAAATCCTTGTTTGCAATGGCGTTCACCACGCGGGCAGTACCCTCCCGTCCCGTGGTGCCGATGGTGCGGGTCACCAGCTCGGGGGTGATGGGCAATCTCGCGCCGGCGCACAGCTCCAAAAGGCTGACGGCGTCGCGCATACCGCCCTGAGCCTGACGAGCGATGAGGCGGGCGGCCTCGTCGGAAAGGTCGATCCCCTCCTCCCTTGCGATCAAGTGGAGACGCGCGCTGAGATCGGCCGTGGAGATACGGCGGAAATCGAAGCGCTGACAACGGGAAATGATGGTGGCGGGGAGCTTTTGCAGCTCGGTGGTGGCCAAAATGAACACCACGTGCTCCGGGGGCTCCTCCAGGGTCTTCAAAAGCGCGTTGAAAGCCGAGGTAGACAGCATGTGTACCTCGTCGATGATGTAGACGCGGTATTTCAGCTCCGAGGGAGCGTAGATGACCTCGTCGCGGATGTCACGGATATCGTCCACGCCGTTGTTGGAAGCGGCGTCCATTTCCAGCACGTCGGTAGCCGCGCCCATATCAATGGAACGGCAGGCGGCGCACACGCCGCAGGGTCCCGAATCGGTGGGCTGCAGGCAGTTTACGGCCTTCGCAAGAATCTTGGCGCAGGAGGTCTTACCCGTACCGCGGGAGCCGCAAAACAGGTAGGCGTGGGAGAACTTTCCCGTGGCGCATTGATATTTCAAGATGGACGTGATGTGATCCTGACCGCTGACCTCGTCAAAGTTCGGCGGCCGCCACTTGCGGTATAATGCCTGATGCACGGCGGATTCCTCCTTTCGGAAATACAAAACGCATCATGAATGCAAAATTCAAAATTCAAAATTCAAAATGCAAAATGGATGAAGCCTTTTGCTTACGCAAAAGCCTATTCTATGGTAAAAGCAGATAGGCGTGTCGAAGGGAGGCAAGCTTCCCCCGAGGGTTCAAATCGGGCGCTGAAAGCAGAGTGCCACGCATGACCGTTCCTTGTTTTTGCATTTTACATTTTGCATTTTGCATTCAAAAAAAGCAGCCCTCTGCTGTGAAAGAAGACCATACACCTCTCCCTCGGGTGTCACGCCCCCGCGATCTTTCAGTTTCTTGCTCAGAACAGGCAACCTCGCGGCACATGCAGTTCACCGCTTAATGCTGCTTGATCCCTCACCTGACATGGTTCACGGCTCCGCATTGCGCAAGACCCGTTCGTCAACACAAGAAAAAGAACTCATTCGGAGAAGATCGGCTCTCAGGAGGGGAATCCACCCCTGCTGTAGCGGGTTGCAGGTACAGGGCTCCGCTATCTCCCCGGCTGGTATGGCCTACTTTCACAGCAGAAGCACTGCTGACCGAAACATTATACCACACTTTACGGGATTTTGCAAGGGGTATTTGAAAGATTCAAGGAAATTTCACATTTGGAAAATGGAACAGGGGTGTTCAAATTGCAGTTTGTCGGTCTGATCGAATATGACAAAACGATGGAAACCGTAGGGACAGGCCTCCGGGCTGTCCGCAAATAACATAGACCCGATAACGAACTTTGTTGAGAAGGCATGGGACAGTCGAGGACGCCTGTCCCTACAATAGGTGATCCTTCCCATACAAATTACGAGATACCCTCCACAAGATAGACCCCATCCGATCCGCTCTCGTATCTTGTATCTCGTATCTTGTATCTTTGTATCTCGATCAAATGCGCTCCAGCATCCCCTTGAGGTTCTCAAAGCCCTTGGCAATGCCCTCGATGCAGTCCTCGGAACCCTCGAACTCGATGGAGCAGTAGCCATCGTAGCCGACGCGCTTCAGGATCTGGAGGCACTTCTCTACGTTGACGTCGCCCTCGCCCACAATGGCGCCCTTGAAGTAGTTGCAGCCGCGGGTCATGCCGTAGCCGGGCAGGGGGGTGGCGGACTTGTACATATCCTTGGCGTGGACGTGAATGGCGTAGGGAGCCACGCGGGAAACGGCGGCACAGTTGTCCTCGTCGGCGCAAACGAAGTTGCCGACGTCTACCAGCAGGCCGTAGTTATCGTGAGCCACGGCGTTGAAGAGCTGCTCTACGCGGTAGGAGTCCTGAGCGATGTAGCCGTGGTTCTCGGTGCAGGTCTTGATCCCCTTGGTGGCGGCATACTCGGTGACGGCGCGGGCATTCTCCGCGATGGTGGGGAGCATGAGGCCGAAGGAGCGGGAGGTGCCGGTCTTGCCGGTGCCGTAGCACACGTCGTGGCGCATGACGGAACAGCCCAGAATGGCGGCGATGTCCATCTGCTTTTTCAGTCTCTCCACCTCGGCGGCACAGCCTTCGGGAGTGGGATGGTAGAGATTGGCGCCGATGGTGTAGGCATTGATGGTCATGCCCAGACGGTCGGCCTCGGCGCGGAGCTTTTTGGCGTACTCCACCTGCTCCTCGTAGGAGGCGGCGGGGAGGTCGATGAACTCAATGGCCTCAAAGCCCATCTCATGAGCCTTGGCGATCACGTCAAAGTGAGCCAGCTTGCCCGCATTGATGTACTGCTGGAAGGAGTAGGAGCTGACGGAAATCTTCATGGTCGCTCCCTCCTTACTTGCTCATAACGGCTCTCAGATGCTCAGCGGCCAGGCGGATGTCAGCCTCGGGGGAATCGCCGCACTCGCGCTCGATGGTGAGGAAGCCCTTGTAGCCGATCTCGTCCAAAGCGGCGAGGTAGGTGGCGAAGTTCACGCTTCCCTTGCCCAGCGCCACCTCGGCGAAGTACTGGATGCCCTGGAACTCCTCGGGAACGGGATGCACCACGCCGTAGATGTACTCGGGGTTACCGCGGTGGAGCATGACGCCGTCCTTGGCGTGGGTGTGGACGATATAGTCCTTCAGATTATGGACTGCCACAACGGGGTCGTCACCCGTGACCATGACCAGGTTTGCGGGGTCGAGGTTGACGCCCACGCCCTTGGTGCCGCCCAGAGAGTCCAGGAATTTCTTGAGGTCAGCCGAGGTCTCGGGACCCGTCTCCACGGCAAAGCGCGCGCCTACGGAGTCGGCGTACTCGGCCAGCTGATAGCAGGCGTCCTGCATGATCTTGTAGCGATCGTGGTTGGGATCCTGGGGCACCACGCCGATGTGGGTGGTGACGATCTTGGTTTCCAGAGTCAGAGCCAGATCCACGATGCGCTTGGACTTTTCGATGAGCTGGGGGTTCAGGTCGGCGTGACCGAAGCCGTGACCCAGATCGCCGCAGAGGGCGGAAAAGACTAGGCCGTGGGACTTGAGCATATCCAGCAGCTCGGCGCACTTGGCGGGAGTCATATTTTCGGGAGCGTGCTCACCGTTGGTGGAGTACATCTGAATGCCCTGCGCGCCCACCTCGGCGGCCTTGGCCACAGCCTCGGGGGTAGGAAGACGGAAGGATTCCAGCATTACGCCAATGGGAAACTGATACATGGTTAATACCTCCATGGGATAGAATTTTTATTACTTATATTGTACATGATACCGCAGGAAATGTCAAGTGGTTTTGGAGGATTTTTGGAAAGAGAAATTGGGGTTTGGCGAGGAGCTTTTCTCTGTACTTTTCTGTCAACAGTGACAGAAAAGTACCAAAAGAACACCGCCCAAGGAAGGCACCCACGGTACCTTCCTTGGAGAACCATCCCCCTGATCAGCGCGCCATTTCGCTTTTGCGAAATGGCTTTACGCGCTATCAGGTCGCAGTTTGCCACAAGGCCGCAATGTTGGCGGAGCGCCAACATCGCGGTTGTCTACCTGTTTTGGTGACAACCCACGATTTTCTTTTATCCGACAGGATAAACTGCGGCTTTAGGCAGAAGCAAAGCGGCGAGTTCCGCGCGGACGGCGCTCCGCCGTTCGTGCGGGTTATCGGGTCTTGGCGACCCTACGCGCAATCAACACATTTTGCGAAAAGCAAAATGTGTGCGCGACTTAGGTGGTGGGTTTCTTAAG